>NZ_JAIVFV010000019.1 GCF_020829445.1 Nostoc sp. CHAB 5836 | reverse complement strand
GGCTTGGTGGAAATAATTAATGATTTAATAGGGCAAGAACTAGGAGAAAAAGTTAGTGCCGGGCATGTAATTAAAGCAATGATTTTAAACGGATTAGGAATGGTTTCTCAACCTTTATATATGTTTCCTAAGTTTTTTGAGAACATCGCTTGTGAGCATTTAATTGGACCAGGAGTTAAAGCTGAATATCTTAATGATGATAAAATTGGAAGGGTGATGGATAAATTATTTATCAAAGGGCTAGATGGAATATTTTTAACCATTAGTTTAGCAGTTGTTAAAAAGTTTGAAATATCCTTAAAAACGTCACACCTAGATTCCTCATCATTTCATGTACATGGAGAATACACATATAGTTTACCAGAAGTAATTTTTCAAAATTTTGGAAATTTTGATTCTAACGAAGAATCAGAAATTAAATCGCTCAAAGCCATAGAAATTACACATGGTTACTCTCGTGACCACAGACCAGATTTAAAACAGTTTATTATGGAATTGATTTGTTCAGGAGACGGAGATATACCAATTTTTCTGAAAACAGCATCAGGTAATCAGGTTGATTCAAAATGTTTTGGAGAAATTGCAACAGAGTACAGTGAACAAATTAAAATGGATAGTTTGATGGTGGCAGACTGTGCATTATACACAGAATCAAATATCAAATTAATGTCTAATACTATTAAATGGTTATCTCGAGTACCATTGACATTAACACAAGCCAAAGAATTAGTATCATCTTTATCTGAATCAGAATTTACTCAAAGTAAAATAGATGGATATTCATATGTTGAAAAGTCAGTTAGCTATGCAGGAGTTAAGCAGCGTTGGCTAGTAGTACAAAGCAATCAAAGAAGAAAATCAGATTTACAAAAACTATCGCAAAATCTGGAGAAATCTCGGAAAAATGCTGAAGTTCAGTTAAAAACTTTATCTCAAGAAAGGTTCGCCTGTTCGGCTGATGCTATGAAAGCATTATCAAAAATCACGAAAAAATTTAAATATCATCAAGTAGAAAATATTGATATCGCAGAGAAAGAGCCATCAAAAAAAAATCAAAACCAAGACAAAAATTATCAAATTTCTGCTACTGTTTCCCAAAACGAAAATGCAATTGACATAGAAAATAGAAGTGCTGGGCGTTTCATTATTGCCACCAATGTTTTAGAAGTTAAAGAACTTAACCACGATGAAATGATTAGAGAATATAAAGCCCAGCAATCATGTGAAAGAGGTTTTGGGTTTTTGAAAGACCCACTATTTTTCGCCGATAGTATTTTCCTTAAAAGTCCAGAAAGAATACAGGCTTTGGCAATGATTATGGGGCTATGTTTATTAGTTTACACCCTTGCTCAACGACAACTCAGAGCAGCTTTATCTGCTTGCAATTCTACAGTAAAAAATCAATTAGGTAAGTCAATAAATAATCCTACTCTTAGATGGATATTTCAATGTTTTCAATCGATTCATCTTGTCACCTATAATCAAGAAACAGATGTTTCTAATCTCACCCCAGATAGGCACTTCATTCTTTCATTTCTCCCAGAAAATTGCCGGATTTACTATAATTATGTGACTTAATTATTAAGAAATTTCAAATATTTATCTAGGAGAAACAGACTAATTTAATTCTATTAATAGTCCTGATTTGTCATGCTTTTTTCTACTGAAAATATCGCTATAAATAAGTTTAATTTATAATTGACGATAATTTTTTCGTATTGGATTATTAATTAAATTGTGAATTGCTCTGATTCTTTATTGCTTCTTATTGAGAATAAGATTCGTGCCACTTTTATTCCTCAAATATCCTTTTATGTATTATTTTATTCTTGTGATTTTCATTTATTACCGTAATAACCGCTTATGACAGTAAGGGGTGCGGAATGTGGGTTATAATTCTCTAGCGATCGCCGAAACCCAACGACGCTTTAGCTTCTCCACACTAAACGCGTCGGTAAACGAGTACAATATTGCCTCCCGTAAAGTGGTTGAGAGGCTTGGGTTCCAGTTGCACAAAATCAATCGAAACGCAGAGTTTGTTCAAGGTAAAACTTCTGATGAATTGATTTACCGCTTAACCTTCTGATCAGGGCTATTTCATTCTCATCTAGCCCGCCTCAGAATGAATTCACCAGTCTAATAGCGAAAGTCGTCTAAAGACGACTGAGAAAAGGTTATATAGCAATACGCTTGGGTTAAAGATAATTGTAGGTTGGGTTGAATGAAGTGAAACCCAACAAACGCCCCAAAATGTTGGGTTTCGTTCCTCAACTCAACCTACACATTTTTATTTTTTGGGCTTAACCCAAGCGTATTGGGTTATATAGTACTAGTATTTGATTTTTGAAATATACGTAGGATGTGTTAGACGAAAGTACAGCACCATCTCAAGCTTTCGGTGCGTTACGGCTTACGCCTAACACACCCTACAAATACTTAGATTTTTTCAGAAATCAAATATGATTCCTATAGTCCGTTAAAACGGACTTTAGCTATGAGCCACGAACTTCAGTTCCGGGTGGTTTATGTCTAAAATGAAATAGCCCTGCCTTTTGAGAGGATGTTTGAAAATTAGCGAAAATCTCTTATCGACTAAATATTTACTAATTGACTTATCTCCACCACTGATCAATCAATTATTCTTTTTCTTCTTGATTATTTTTATTTTCACTTGAATTTATAAGATTAAAATAATAACTTGTTACTCCAGCCGCTAAGGGTGTTAAGAAAGCATACAAACCTTTTGCTGTATCATTATTAGCCGCAATGGCATCTTTAATATAGCTATCTTTCTCATCTCCTTTTAAGGCTGCTAATTTTTGAGTAAGCTGATTGACACTCCAATAGTTAAAACCAATAAGTACAATCAAAGTAAACCATAATGACCCTCCTAGAATCATTGACATTAATAGCTTAAAAGTTTTACGCCCATCAACACTGGTTAACAGCTTCACTGCTTCGGATCTCGAAGGCGTGTCTTTGGTCAGATCCTTTGAAGATTCTATTGTAAGTTCTATCTGGTTTTCATGGGAAGAATCAGATGCTTTATCACCCTCTGAGAAGTCAGGATTAAGTGGATCAGTATTTCGATTTGGCATATAGAACCCATTTGATTTATGAACAAAATTAAGTATTTGTAGTATTTGCAGGGTGCGTTACGTAAAACGCTAACGCACCCTACGTATCTACGTATCTTTTCAAAAATCAAATAGTACTCCTATATTTATCAGTAATACGAAAACTATCTCCCTTACTTTTAGGAAGTAAGGGAGAAAAGTCTTATACAAAGCTTTTGTTGCATTTTTAAGCAAGACTAAGATTTACTTAACTCATTTATGCCTTATTAAAACTTACAAGTGCATACCAAGTTTGCGAGATTAGACTTGCCATTACACAACAACCAATTGTTGAGCAGTATCTCCTTTCCTTAACAAAAGTTGAGGTTTTTTGTCTTCAGTGCGGCTAGCATCAGAATAAATTTTCATTATTTCTAGACCTCTACGAAGAACTTCAGTTTTATCAATATTCAATTGCTTTGAAATTTCTTCGAGGTCTTTGGTCGCATTCTCACTGAGACTAATATTAACTGACCGTGCCATCTTAATCCTCCACATTTATTGTATTAATTGAACAAGGCATTTGCTAAGTAATAGCATTTTGCACATATTTTCCTACACTTATAGTAGCGTAAAAAGGTATTATAGTCAAGATTTAAATTAACTATATCTTGTATTAAATCCACATAAATCGGACTTTTTAAAACTATGTCTTTAGCTAAGTTTTTCTTAAGTCTAGTTAAGAAGATAGATATTATTATAGCAATCCTAAGTGATTCATGAGAAAACACGATGTTGGTTGATTAACTCTAAGTCAAAAATGTAACAATTAAATTCTGACCAAAACAAAGGCAGTAACAGGGATTGTCCGAAAAATTATAAGTGTCGCTTCAGTTTAAAAAGAAGCTAAGTTTTAGTCTAAGTATTTTCTCACCAATGATTTAGGATTGCTATAGTTACGACTATTCAAAAGGGTTTGATATGTCTTAAGCAATACTCTAGAAATTGCTGGGGAATTTTTATACTTCTTCCCCAATGCAGATGGACATAGGAAGCATGAACATTTGCAGGTAAACCCCATCCCTCGCATCCCATATTGTCCTCACAATCGTAGCGAGAAGTTTTAAATAGGGGCTGAGTTGGAGTTAAGGTTAAATGCGAACGATGAAACTCATGTCCGTAAACAGTTGTACCTGCTTTTACTAACAGATTATCTTGCAAAGCGACTGCACGACGATAGCCCAAAGTTAAACGCCCACCCATCACAGCAGATGTGGGTAAAACTCCCGCCATTGACCAAGATTCACCCTCAAAATCGATAATTTGCTCACACAAATACATCAATCCTCCGCATTCGGCAATTGTGGGTATTCCTTTAAATATTACGGTTTTTACTGCATCACGAACGCTGGTATTTTCTGCTAGTTGCTGGGCAAAAACTTCCGGGAAACCACCGCCAAAATACAGTCCCTGCACATCTTTTGGTATGTTGGCATCTTCTAAGGGACTCCAGAAAACCAGTTCTGCGCCAAGCTGTTGTAGCAAATCGAGATTGTCTTGGTAGTAAAAATTAAAAGCGCGATCGCGGGCTACTGCAATTCTAACTGGGGATGAGGGGGGATGAGGGGGATGAGGGGGATGAGGGGGATGGGGGAGAGGTTTTGATTTTAGTAGGGGTAATAAATGTTGCCAATCGAAGCAAGTATCTCCTAAATTGGCGAGGCGATCAATTAAAGCGTTGAGTTCGGGAAGTTCTGCTGTGGGTACTAAACCCAAGTGGCGATCGGGAATTGTGATGTTATCTTGACGGCGCAGTACGCCGAGAATGGGTAATTGTAAGGGTTCTAGGGAATCTTTGAGGAGATAGAGGTGGCGATCGCTCCCGACACGATTTAATATTACCCCAGCTATTTTAATTCGGGGATCAAAAGTGCAGTAGCCGTGAGCGATCGCAGCTACAGAACCAGATAAACGACTGCAATCAATTACCAATACCACAGGTAAGTCTAAAAGCCGTGCGATGTGTGCCGTACTGGCAAAATCAGTCATTTGTCCTTTGTCATTTGTCATTTGTCCTTTGTTATTTGCAAATGACATAGGCGCAACTCTTGGAGACGCTGCGCGAACGCCTTCCCGCAGGGTATGACTATTGACTAATGACGAAATTCCATCAAACAACCCCATTACCCCTTCTACTAGGGCATATTCACTCAATTGGCTATGATGGGCAAAACATTGCTGAACATAGGCTTCGGAAGTCAGCACGGGGTCTAAATTGCGACAAGCACGACCAGTTACGTGTTGATGAAACATCGGATCAATGTAGTCTGGGCCTACCTTGAAAGATTGCACCAAGCGATCGCGACGACGTAAAGATGCTAAAAGGGTCAGCGTGACTGTTGTCTTACCCACCCCACTACGTTCCCCAGCAATGACTAAAGCCATAAATGAAATAAATTAGGTTTTTATACAGCAACTATTTTGACTCTTGGCTGTGCATCTATCGTCGCTTTTTCTAAAAGCAGATGCGCCAGTTTGTCATTTATCTAAAACCAACTAAGTACATTGGTGCAAAAAAGTCAAGTATGTTACGAAACGTAAATAAGCTTAAAACCTTTACTAATGACAAATGACCAATGACAAATGACAGCCTTAGCCAGTTAACTTTAATTGCGCCAACCTACTTAACTCAAACTTATACCAATTAGAAACAAGAAAACCAGCCAATTAGGGGAGTTAGGCTGAAAAGGTCTGTCTAATAATATAGTTGGGGATTAGCCGAGTTCAAATAGTAATAACCCACCAAAAAAGGAACGTTTTATGATCACAGTGCATCATCTTAACAACTCGCGATCGCAGCGTGTGCTGTGGCTGCTCGAAGAATTAGGTATCAAATACGAGATCAAGTTCTATGAACGCGATGCAAAGACGATGCTAGCACCGGAATCGCTGCGCCAAGTTCATCCACTCGGCAAGTCGCCAGTGATCACAGATGCAGACTTGGCGATCGCTGAGTCGGGTGCGATCATCGAATACCTAATTGATCGATACAGTAATGGTCGGCTAGTCCCAGCATCTGGTACGCCGGAGCATCTGCGCTACAAGTATTGGCTGCATTACGCCGAAGGCTCTGCAATGCCACTGCTGGTGATGCGGCTGATATTGAACAATTTCGGGGCAGGGGACAGCAGCGTGGTTAGCGGATTCGTCGCACCCCAGATCAAACTTCACTTTGACTATATAGAAGCCGAACTCCGTAAAAATACGTGGTTTACTGGCAAAGAATTTACCGCCGCCGATATCCAAATGAGCTTTCCCCTGGAAGTAGTCGCTACGCTCCCTGAAGAGGTCGAGAGCCGACCAAAGCTCAAAGAATTTATCGATCGCATTCATGCACTACCTGCTTACAAACGCGCTCTTGAGCGTGGAGGCAGATATGAGGTATCCTTTCATTAAACCGCAGAGAACCGAAGAGAATAAATTAAATGAGTAATGAGTAATGAGTAATGAGTAATTAAGTTTTGTGACGGGGATTTAGACCCCGACCCAAAACTTTCTGCCTGTAGAGGCAGGGGTATTAAACCCTTTCTTTTACTGTCATATCCTTCATTCCGTGAAATCCTTAAATCAGTTAAATCAGTGATCAAAAATATCATGTCCCCTTGATTACTTATTAAACTCGAAGAACCCCACCCCACCAAAGCTACGCTTTGTCTCCCCTCCCGAAGAGCAGGAAGGGGTTCTTCGATCATGGGTAATTTGGCGGACATGATATAAATCAATACAGTTCAGTTAAGCATTTCTTCGTTCTCTTTGCGTCCTTTGCGTCCTTAGCGGTAGCCTGCGGCAAGCCGCTTTGCGTCTACGTTAAAAAAATTGACTTTGGCAAACAGCTTTAGCTTTATACCAATTCTTTTCAGAGGAAACTAAGTAAGCCGATGAAAATAAATCAAACTATGTAACGAAACGCAAATAGGCTTGAAACCCTTACTAATGACAAATGACTAAGGACAAATGACAGCCATCACCAGTTATCTTTAATTGCGCCGACCTACTTAACTATTAGTTGCCAACTTGAAAATATTCGCTGCCACTCCCAGGCTTTCTTCAAAAAGTGACTCGCGGCCCCAACGTTGTACCTGCTGACTCAGCAATGCTTCCGCCTTTTGTTCCGAAAGTGAAGTCACCTGTTGAAACAGACCAGCCGATTGGGCACCACCGTGGGTTTCCATGCGCATACAGCCACCAGTTTCCGAGCAGATTACAGTACCACAGTCTGCCTTGGGATTTGTCGAACTGAGGCGCAAGGCCATCAAGTCGCCCATAATCTCACCCACATCAGCAACCGGGACACCCGCTAATTCGGCTTCTACTTGCCGTTGGTCTTGGGCAAGGAAGCGAATGTGAGTGATGTCATAATCTCCGCTTTCCTTTTGATAGGAAACTGGCTGCCATTGTAGACGACTTGCCAGCCAAGCCAAAAACAGCAATGCTTGCGTGGGGTTGCCTTTTTCGTAATCAATAGTTACTCGGTCAACTTCCTTAAGCGCTGCGCGACGGTGGGGTGAGTCATAAGCTTCGGCTGTCAACTCTTGCCATGATGCAAGGCGACGCCAGTTGAGGTCAGCTAGAGGAACACCAGTTTCTACCAATTCTTGTAGACGCAGTAAATCACTTTCTGGCTCATTAAAGCGGCAAGAATCCACAATCACATTATTAGAGACTGCTGCCAACCGCTTGAATAAAGTGTTGTTGGGGTCTGGTGTTGCTTTCCACCAAAGAAACTTTGGTAAGCCGCCAATTAACAATGCTGGAATCATGCCCCCTATGCGTTCCAAGGCAGCAGCAGTTCCGCTAAGAGTTATATATTCGCAACAGATGAGTGTACTTGACGATTGCTTTTGGATGGGGCAATAGGCAGAAACTTGAGCCTTGACTCCTTCATCTTCGCCAGCAATGGGAAATAGCGCAATGATGCGGCAAGGGTTGCGGAGGGCGATTTCATCGGCAATTCTGGGGCTTGGGGCATTTAAAGTGGGAAGACCAACAGAACTATTGTCCCCTGTAGCCTCGTTTCCTTGACGTTTGGCGAATTCTTCTCTCAAGATAGCCAGGGTTTCAGGTGTTGCTGTTCCAGTTTCTGGAAGTGCATATTTTATCTGCACCTGCCGCAAAGCAGCTACCATCTGAGGCCCTAAAATCCCGTCAAGGGGGCCATTGTAAAATCCCAAAGTAGCCAAAAGATACTGGGTTTCTTCCGGTTCGTAAACCACTAAGCTAAATGTAGTGGCGCGAGTAGCAGCAGGAAGGCCACCATCCTCGCCAGTAATGCCGTAACTTTGCCAAATTTGATTCAGTTCGGCATCTATTTCGTTAAGCGAAATATCTTTTGGCGTCTGAAGTGAAAAAATTGTAGAAGCTTGGGGAGCCATAGTAGTTTTGAGTTGTCAGGTTTGTTTGTTGAATGAGTTAGGAGTTAGGAGTTAGGAGTTAGGAGTTAGGGGTTAGGGGTTAGGAGTTAGGGGTTAGGAGTTAGGAGTTAGAATAACTGAAATTCTTAACTCAAAACTCATCACTCCTAAGTAAGTTGGCGCGAAAAAACCTAAATATGTTACAAAACGTAAATAGGCTTAAACCCTTGTAAATGACGAAGGAGAAATGACAAATGACAGCCTTAGCCAGTTAGCTTTAATTGCGCCGACCTACTGAACTCTTAACTCCTAACTTTCTAAAGTCTGCGCCAGCGACGGCTATCCTGGTTAATTAAGAATTCTGCTTCTGCTGGTTCCCAGGTACCGGCTTCATATTGGGGAATAGTTGTTGGGTCGGCGGGTGCATCCCAAACGGAAAGGGCTGGTGTTACTACCTGCCAGGCTGCTTCTACTTCGTCCGCGCGTGTAAACAATGTTTGATCGCCCATCATACAATCAAGGAATAAGCGATCGTAGGCATCGGATGTTGCTTGGATGCCAAAGGAACCATAACTAAAGTCCATGTCAACGGAACGGGTACGGAATTCTGCTCCTGGCATTTTGACATCAAAACGCAGGGAAATACCTTCATTTGGCTGAATCCGCATCGTTAAAATGTTGGCGTTTGTCTGTTGGGCGGCAGATTGAAACATCCGAGACGGAACTTCGCGGAAGTGGATGGAAATCTCACTGACTTTTTTCGGCATCCGCTTTCCGGTACGCAAGTAGAAAGGAACACCTTTCCAGCGCCAGTTATCTACCAAAAACTTCATAGCCACATAGGTAGGTGTGGTGGAGTTGGGATCAACACCTGGTTCTGTCCGATACCCTGGCGCTGCTTGGCCCTTCATCCAGCCAGCACCGTATTGACCACGGACTGCTGAACGTGACAGATTGTGAACATCAGCTAAACGAGTAGCTCGCAGTACCTTCACTTTTTCTGTGCGGATGCTGTCGGCATCCATTGCGTTAGGTGCTTCCATCGCCGTTAGGCAGTAAAGTTGCATGAGGTGATTTTGCAACATATCCCGTAGTGCGCCGGCGCTTTCATAATAACCAGCCCGGTCTTCCACTCCCACGGTTTCTGCCACGGTAATTTGCACGTGATCAACAAATTGACGATTCCACAATGGCTCAAAAATCGCATTGGCAAAGCGAAACACCAGCAAATTCTGGACTGTTTCTTTACCTAAGTAGTGGTCAATACGATATACTTGGTTTTCTTTGCAATATTTCTGTACCACTTGGTTAAGACTCTGGGCAGAAGCCAAGTCCCGACCAAAGGGTTTTTCAACTACTAGACGATGTTTGTAAGGATCTTCTACCATCCCGGCGCTTCCTAGCTGCTTAATTGCTTCCGGAAAGAATGAGGGGGCGACTGAGAGGTAGAACATCCGATTCCCTCGCGTACCCCGTTTTTCGTCTAATTCACTCAATAAGTTTTTCAGTTTCTGATAGCCTTCGGGGTTATCTATATCCCCAGGACTGTAGAACAGACCTTGAGAGAAGTCTTGCCAGAGTTCCCCTAAATCGACATCAGGATGTGCCTCTTCCATGCCCTTTTGCATCTGTTCACGGAAGTACTCGTGGCTCCATTCTCGACGTGCTACACCGACAATGGTGGTTTCTGATGGAATACGCCGTTCTCGCCGCAATTTGTAAAGTGCTGGCACTAGTTTGCGCCAGGTGAGATCACCAGAAGCGCCAAAAATGACTATAATCTGGGGTTCGGGCATCCCTTGTTGTTGCAGACCAACACGCAAGGGGTTTTCTAGCAGACTAACCATAACAATTTTGGATTTTGGATTTTGGATTTTGGATTTTGGATTGGGCATGGGGCATGAGGCATTGGGCATCCCTTCTGGTGCGATCGCACTCGCGAACGACTTCGCGCTTGGTGAGTTTACGGTCAGCATCTCGACTTTGCTCGTTGGCGTAGCCTAAGAAGAGATGGAACCGCAGTCGAACTGCGTAGTCGAACGCGAGTGCCTCTCGTAGAGAAGGGCAGGGCAAGTGGGCATGGGGCATTGGCTATTCCCCCCATCTCCCTCATCTCCCCCATCTCCCTCATCTCCCTCATCTCCCTCATCTCCCTCACTCCCCACTACCCAGTCCCTACACTGGTGACAATACCTTGATCTTGTCTTCTAAAGAGTTCATCAAGGACTGGAAGGGCTGGATAAACTTGTCAATACCTTCGACTAATAGTTCATCCATTACGGCATCGAGATTGATGTTGATGTCGGGATCTTTGAGGTTTTCGATCAGTGTGTAAGCTTCTTTGACATTTGTTTCTAAGCGATCGCCTACCTTACAATGATCGGCACAAGCTTTTATTGTCGCTGGTGGTACGGTGTTGACGGTATCATGGCCAATCAACTCTTCGATATACATCACGTCTCTGTAACCGGGGTCTTTGGTGCTGGTGCTAGCCCAAAGTAGCCGTTGTACTTTGGCTCCTTTTGCTGCCAAGGCTTTCCAGCGTTCGCTCTCAATGATTTTCTTATATTCTTGATACGCTATCTTCGCGTTAGCGATCGCTACTTTCCCTTTAACAGCCAACAGTTTTGCTTCCACCGCAATATCATCAACGCCTTTTTTCAACTTAGCATCAATTTTGGCGTCAATGTTGCTATCAATCCGGCTGAGGAAGAAGCTAGCGACTGAAGCAATTTTACTGATGTCTTTACCCTCAGCTACGCGCTTTTCTAAGCCACGCATATAGGCCCAAGCTGTGTTTACATAGCTTTCTACAGAAAACAGCAGGGTAATATTGACATTTATACCATCAGCGATCGCCTGTTCCACTGCTGGTAAACCAGGTTCTGTACCGGGAATTTTAATCATTAAATTTTCCCGATCAATTTCTTGGAAATAGCGCCTAGCTTCGGCTATTGTTGCTTCAGTATCATGGGCAATGGTCGGCGGGACTTCGATACTCACATAACCATCTAGTCTATTGGAGGCTTCATAAACGGGGCGTAAAATATCACAGGCATTACGGATATCTGCAAAAACTAGCGATTCGTAAATTTTGTCTATCGGTGAGCCAGCCCTAACTCCGGCTTCAATATCGGCATCATAAATCACATTACCAGCGATCGCTTTTTCAAAGATAGCTGGGTTAGAGGTAATCCCAGAAATACCTTGGTTTTCAACCAGTTCTTTGAGTTCGCCTGATTGAATCATGTCACGGCTCAAATTATCCATCCAGATACTTTGACCGTATTGGTTAATTTCTAGTAGATGATTGGTAGCCATAGCTCTAATTTGTTTCACTCCTGTATAGTGATGTTTCCAAGTGAAGTTGCCAAAACCCATCAAATTTGATGGTGACTTTTGAATTGTGGCGTTGCCAATCACTTATCGCATCGGCCAGCTGAGATAATCTTTAATACATCTTCTAAGAAGTGCTATTCTGCATTCCCAATCTAAATCGCCATGATTAACTTTTAGTTAACGCCATAGGCTAGACGCATCCTTGATACTTTTGTCTGTGTTTTCTAGTGGAGTAAGTAGGTTGGCGCAATTAAAGTTAACTGGCTAAGGCTGTCATTTGTCCTTTGTCATTGGTCATTAGTAAAGGCTTTAAGCTTATTTACGTTTCGTAACATACTTGACTTTTTTCGTGCCAACGTACTTATGGCAAAAAGAACTATTGGGTTGAAAAAAGTTCAAAAGTTGAATTTACAAGCTTTTTTCTCCTGCTCTTCTGAATTATTAAGTAGGGAGTAGAGAGTAGGCAGTGGGGAAAAGACCACTTTCATGCTTGGCGGTGTACAAAGTTCATTGGGACTGCTTCTGAAATTAGTGTCCGTTTTGAATAAAAGACTCCACCTTTGCTACATCCTCTTTGCTACCAATAATTAAAGGCGTGCGCTGATGGAGTTTTTTCGGCACTACATCCAAGATATCCATCAGTCCTGTAGTGGCACGACCACCTGCTTGCTCAATCAAAAAGGCCAGAGGAGCGGTTTCATAAAGCAAGCGCAATTTCCCTTGTGGGTTTTGAATTGTGCCTGGGTAGAGAAACACGCCGCCTTGAACCAAAATTCTATGGATGTCGCTTACCATTGCGCCGCTATAACGAGCGGTATAGCCTTCTGTGCGATGAACGTAGCGGATGTATTCTCGAATCGATTCTTCCCACTGCCAGAAGTTACCTTCGTTCACGCTGTAAATAGAACCGTGGTTAGGAATGCGGATATTTTCTTGTGTGAGAATAAACTCTCCTAAGCTGGGATCAAGGACAAAGGAATGAACGCCCTTACCTATACTATAAACCAGCATTGTGCATGGCCCATACAGAATGTACCCAGCAGCGAGTTGCTTACGTCCATTGGTGAGGAGGTCAGTTGCCTTACCATCGCTATCAGTTCCTTCTTGTTGGCGAATGGCGAAAATGGAACCTAAGCTGAGGTTGTTATCAGTGTTGGATGAGCCATCAATTGGATCATACAGCAAAGTATAGCGCCCAATGGGGCAATTTTCCGGGATGTAGTAGGGATTTTCCATTTCCTCAGAAGCAAGGCGACAGACTAAGCCGCTTTGCTTAAACACTGAGATAAACACATCATTGGCATAGACATCCATCTTTTTGACGGATTCTCCTTGGACATTAACTTCTCCAGTAAATCCGAGAACGCCTTCCATTAAACCAGCACGACTCATGCGGCGAGCCACCAGTTTGCCGGCCAGGGCGATGCGATTCATCAGCGCACTTAAATCTTGTGCATCTGGCGAAAAACTCTGAAGTTGCTGGAGGACGTGACGGGATAAGGTTGTACAATCACGATCTAAAGCCCTGTCTGTAGGGTCGTTGACAGATAAGTCAAATGATTCTGGCGCTTTAGCCATTTTTATGTTCTCCGCAGCCACTAGCTGTTAGTTGGGTTTTAGTCGTCTATGGCAACTTATAATTGCTGCTTCTATCTTAGAAAGGTAATTTGATAACTTAGATGCGACTTTAGATAAACTAAAGAAATGGGCGTGGGGAAGAATTACCAAGTTCCCTCTTCCCTTTGATAGCGGTAAATCATAGACTAGCGATCGCTTCGGCAACTAGTTTAGAAACAAATGGCAAAATAGCGCGACTCCTAGCATGGGCTTTCCCTTCAGTAAATACTACTAAGAGGTAAGGGCGTTGATTTGGTAACTCAATATACGCAGCATCATGGCGAACTTGACTTGTCCAACCTGCTTTTGACCAAATTTGAGCATTTTCAGTCAGTCCACCACCTAAAAAACCTGTGATCTGATTTTCTTCGCCGTTAGATAGCAAATCATCAGGTTTGAGACTACGTTTGAGCAAAGCCATCATTGCTTGCGATCGCTCACTTGAAACTGCCACTCCACCGACAATACTATGCAATAACCTAGCGATCGCATTTGTTGTCACCATATTACGATTTTCCAGTAACTCTCCCACAAACGCCCGTTCCCGTCCATAGGGGCCATCACTCCAAGTTTTTTGACAGACGTTAATTGTCTCCATTTCTTCCCAACCCAATGATTGGTAATAGCGGTTAACAATATTACGCTGATATTTCCAGGTTTCAAAGGGGCCGGTTGCTAATTCTGTCCCTGATGTGGTGCCGCTCAGAATATCCACAACTAAGCTGGTAGCATCATTGCTGGAATCCACAATCATATCCCGCAAAGCTCGCTCCAACTCCTTGGAAGTTTGACTCATGCCTTTTTCTAACCATTCGTTTACCGCCACCAGGTAAAATAGCTTGATTATACTGGCAGGATAAATCCTCTCAACACCGCGATAAGTGAAACCCCGAACTGGGTGATCCCAAAAAGCGTTAGGAGTCAGCGCACCACCGGTATTTACTAGCACTGGTGGATCGTAAACAATCCAAGTCAGAGCAATTTGATTACGGGCTAAGGTCGGAAATTCTGCCCAAGTTGCATCTAAAATGCCATTACCAAGATTTTCCAACTGTTCGTCTTTATTAAAAAAAATCATTCTCGAATAATGTCCTTTAATCTAAAATCCCAAATCCTTCGACTGAACGAAGCCGAAGTCCCAAATCCTTCGACTGAGCGTACCCCTGCTCTTAAGCAAGCTACGCGTAGCGTCTCGGAGAGAAGCCGAAGTCCCAAATCCCAAGAGTATCAGTGTCTAGCTGACCTGAACTTATATGATTCTTCTGAATGTACACGCTTGGCAACTCAAGCCGCATCTGGGCGACATTTGTGGGTAACATCAAATTATCAGGATTGGGCGGTTGAGGTGTATTTGCGAGAAGATGACTATCCAGGGTGGGTATCCCTTTCAGATTGGGGTTTATTACAACCTGCTACTGTACTTTATCAGGCTGCAACATTTTCTGAATCTGAGATTAAAAAACTCTTACCAGAGGTCATCGCCTTTACTCAAAAAGCGATGGAACAGTCAAATTATTATCTTTGGGGTGGTACGGTTGGGCCAAATTATGACTGTTC
Source organism: Nostoc sp. CHAB 5836 (assembly GCF_020829445.1). Lineage (GTDB taxonomy): Bacteria > Cyanobacteriota > Cyanobacteriia > Cyanobacteriales > Nostocaceae > Nostoc. The sequence continues at coordinate 48,401 of NZ_JAIVFV010000019.1, read as the reverse complement.
TGGGTTGATACAGGCGGCCTTTGCTTCGGTGGGTATTTGGCTACCTAGAGATGCATATCAGCAGCAAGGGTTCACTCAACCAATTACGATTGCAGAATTAGTCGCGGGTGATCTAGTATTTTTTGGAACTGGCCAAAAAGCAACCCATGTTGGGCTTTATTTGGCCGATGGTTTTTATATCCATAGTTCTGGGAAAGACCAGGGACGCGATGGGATTGGGATTGATGTTCTCTCGGAACAGGGAGATGCGGTTAGTCAGTCGTACTATCAGCAGGTGCGGGGTGCTGGTAGAGTTATCAAGAGTTACGAACCACAGAGACGCTGAGGACGCTGAGGTGTATGAGGAGTGGGTTGATTGATCAAGGGGTGAGTGAAGAGAATGGGGCGATTTCAGCTATTGTCCCAGATGTTTCGGTGGTGCTGCCGATACATAATGAGGTGGAAAGTTTGCCGCTTTTACTAGAAGCGATCGCATCTACTTTATCCTCTAGTCAGATAAATTATGAAATCATTTGTGTGGATGATGGTTCTACAGATGGTTCTGGGAAATTTCTCAAAGTACAGGCGCAAATTCGCACTGATTTAAAGGCGGTAATTTTGCGTCGTAACTATGGACAAACTGCGGCGATGGCTGCTGGATTTTACTATGCAGTCGGAAAAGCGATCGTCACTTTAGATGCTGATCTCCAGAATGACCCGGCTGATATTCCCATGTTATTAGCAAAGTTGGATGAGGGTTACGATTTAGTAAGTGGTTGGCGGCAAAAACGCCAAGATGGTGCTGTAAATCGGTTACTTCCTTCCAAAATTGCCAATTGGCTAATTCGGCGTACCACTAGTGTAAATATTCATGACTATGGCTGTTCATTAAAAGCCTATCGTGCAGAACTGTTGGCAGATATGAATCTCTACGGGGAATTACACCGATTTTTACCTGCTTTGGCGTACATCGAAGGTGCGAGAATTACTGAAGTACCCGTGCGTCATCACGCCCGTCGCTTTGGTCGCAGTAAATATGGAATTTGGCGCACATTCCGGGTGTTGATGGATTTGTTAACCATTCTCTTTATGAAAAGATTCCTCACCCGCCCAATGCACGTTTTTGGGCTGTTAGGCTTAATTTCAATGGTATCGGGGACAGCGATCGGAATTTACTTGACTTTCGTCAAATTGGCTTTCGGTGAAATGATTGGCAATCGCCCTTTACTGATTTTAGCAGTTCTCCTACTAGTAACTGGAGTGCAGTTGTTTTGCTTCGGACTTTTGGCAGAATTGCTCATGCGTACATACCATGAATCCCAAGGACGACCTATCTATCGCGTGCGAGAGGTGGTAACAAAAAATGTTAACTAAGGCAAAAGCGAGAAAATATCTTTCCTAGCTTGCTTTTTCCCTCTGTTGTCACATAAGATATAAACCCCAAATTCAAGTAATACGCAGGAATTCAGTATTTTTACACACAAATGAAAAAACAGACCGAATTGAGGCGATCGCTGAAGGTGGTGGTGGGGTACACTAAGTACAGCTTTGCATTAATTCGTAGCGAATTCTCTTTGCGTTCCTACCCTACGGGAAGGCGAAGCGCCTATGCGCTTCCCTTTGCGCCCCTACCCTACGGGAAGGCGAGGCGCCTATGCGTTTAAATTTCAACCCTCAATTCACCACGATTTTATGCTGCATCTGTACTAAGGGACTTCCAAATAAAAAAATTCTTCCTCACCCAGTGGAGTAAAGACCAATCAAAATCGCTCCCCTTTGCACTAGGTTTAGCTCCAAATGCCTACGCCTTGAAAAACTTAAAAGTTAGGAGTAAGGAAATTTAACTCCTCACTCCTAACTTTCAACTCTTAACTTTTAAAAACGGGCGAGGAGGGATTCGAACCCCCGACACCGTGGTCCGTAGCCACGTGCTCTAGTCCACTGAGCTACACGCCCTCACCGATAATCTATATTAACACGTTCTAACGAAATGGCGCAAGATAATTTTCCATCTAATTTTGCCAACTTAACCCATTTAGATCGCCAAGGACAGGCACAGATGGTAGATGTATCTGATAAAGCATCCACCGTCCGCCAAGCAGTAGCCGCGGCCAGTGTGCGGATGCTGCCGGCAACTTTCGCTGCCATTCAAGCCGGAAATGTTCCAAAAGGGGATGTGTTGGCAACTGCAAGATTGGCTGGGATTATGGCAGCCAAGCAAACAGCGACTTTAATTCCCCTGTGTCATCCCTTGCCTTTGCAAAAAATCGCAGTTGAAATTATACCCGATCCGCAACTACCTGGTTATCAAATTCAAGCCATAGTCAAAACCAAAGCTGAAACTGGTGTAGAAATGGAAGCCTTAACTGCGGTTTCTGTGGCTGCCCTGACTTTATACGATATGGCAAAAGCCTTAGAAAAGTCGATTCAAATTGAATCAATTCGTTTAATAAGTAAGAGTGGCGGGAAATCAGGAGATTATTCTTTGCCAGACCAGCAATAATTCATCCGTCATAAACTAAGTAGAATATTTCATAAATTCGTAGCGAATTCTCTTTGCGTTCCTACCCTACGGGAAGGCGAAGCGCCTATGCGCTTCCCTTTGCGCCCCTACCCTGCGGGAAGGCGAGGCGCCTATGCGTTTAAATTTCAACCCTCAATTCACCACGATTTTATGCAAAGCTGTACTAAGTAACTCCCTTATTCTCAGATTGCCATCCGAAGCGCTGATGCAGTAAGTGCGCCTGCAATCAACACAACGATAAAATTTGATTGGTGAGAAAAATGAATCAGATAAATAACTTATCGAAGGTATGGAAGATATTGTTATATTTTCTGTTAGGTTTTTTGGGCTTGATGATGGTATTTACGACACCACTGATAGCACAACAACCTCCAGGGATAATACCCTCTGCCAGAGTCACCGAAGAGGATAATAAAATACTAGCGCGGGTTGTTTCGCAAGAAGGTATACCTGCTTCAGAGGAGTTAAAATCACTACTTGACAAGAGTGTAGAACTGAAAGATTTTGGTGCGATCGCATTTAGAGAACCATTAAAATCAAGTTCCAAAAATGCTACTCCGATTGTGTTGTTCCACGGTATTTTTGGTGGAGCTAGTCATCGGCAATTTCGCCAACTCCTATCATCATTAGATAAAACAGGTGCTGCCGTATACATCATGGATTTACCAGGGATCGGTCGTTCTGCGAAACCAAAAACTACCTACAATTTTGAAAAAATTGACCAGTTTATTGAGGATTTTCTCAGGGAAGTGGTGCGTCGTCCAGCACATATAGTGACTACTGGTACAACTACCCTCAGTGGATTAAAAGTTGCCTCGCAAAAGCCATATTTAGTCAAATCATTAGTAATTATCTCTCCCAATGGTATTAATACTCTTGCCTCACCACCGACACAAGCTCAAAATCAAGCATACCAGCAAGCATTAAACACCGATGATGCAAGCATATGGGTTAATCTTTTGTTACCAGCCAACATCAGACCATTTAGCCAAGCCTCATTTTCTCAACCATCTTTTTTGGAGAAAAACGGCGATATTTTTATTGAAGAAGCACTGATTCAGCGTCCCAATATCGAACAACGCTGGATTAGTTATGCATTTATTTTCGGTCAGTTTTTCCGTACTTTTGCCGAAACTAGTAAAAATGTTAAAGTTCCCGTACTGGCAATTTTTGGTGCAGATTACAAGCCTATACCAGCGAATCCTCCCATCAAACCAGATAAAGCAGAGCAATTTCGACGAATTCGTCCTGACTTTAAATATTTAGAAATTCCTCAAGCAAGTACATTAGTTGCCACCGAACAACCAGAAGCGGTAACTAAAGCAATTCTAGAGTTTTCCTGTGGCGGAAATTGCGCTTATTGGTGAGGTTTTTGATACTTACCTGGATACTTATGCTGAAAATAAGCTTCTAGCACTTGTAAAACCATCGGCCCACAAATAGTACCACCATGTTCGCCAGAATTTTCCCCAAAAGCCACAACCACAATTTCCGGCTTATTAGTGGGAGCATAAGCACCAAACCAAGTATGATTTGGCCGACCAACACCAGCTTCAGCAGTACCACTCTTTCCAGATGCTGGGGCAATTGTGGGCACGTCTAAGCGCTTACCTGTACCCTCACTCACCACCTTCCGTAGTCCGTCGCGGAGAACTTTGATGGTTTCCGGCTTCATATTTAAGGATTCTCGCCAACTTTTTGCCTCTTCGTTGTCTTTGAGCAAATGCGGCTGAACTCGATACCCGCCATTGGCAGGGACAGAAAACATAATCGCCACTTGCAGGGGTGTCGTTTGCAAAGCGCCTTGACCAATTGAGATATTAATGGTATCGCCTACAGTCCAAGGTGTTTTCAAAACTTTCTGCTTCCATGCTTCATCTGGAACCAAGCCTTTTGATTCTTCGTTGGGAAATTCGATGCCGGTTTTTTGACCAAATCCGTATTTGCGACTCCATTCGATTAAGGTTGGGCCACCAACTTTTCTACCAACTTGATAGAAAAAAGTATCACTACTCATTGCGATCGCTCCGGGAAATCCTAATGGCCCGAATCCGGCGTGGTTCCACTCACCAAAAGTCACACCACCAATAGTCAGGGAACCAAAGGTCTGTAATATTGAGTCAGGAGAAAATTGACCTGATTCCAGTCCAGCTGTTGTGGTCACAATTTTGAACGTACTGGCGGGTGGAAAGGCACTTAGGGCACGATTGATCAAGGGATGATCTTTACCTTGCACGCTTTCCCAATCTTTCTGGGAGAGTTTTTGTTTGGAGAAGATATTTGGGTCAAAGGTGGGGTAAGATACCATTGCTAAAACAGCACCATTCTTCGGATCAATTGCGGCGATCGCACCTCGATAATTTCCTAAAGCTTTTTGGGCTGCCTTTTGCACATTCAAATCTATGGTCAGGTGTAAATCGTTACCAGCTTTTGCCTGTTTCTCTCCCAACACCCGAATTGGTCTACCCGCACCATCTACTTCTACCTGCTGACCCCCCCATTCACCCCGCAACACTTTCTCATAAGCCTTTTCCACCCCCATCTGACCGATGACATCTCCCAGGCGGTAGCCTTCCTCCTTCTTGTCCTTTAACTGATCGGCGGTCAACTCCCGCGTATAACCTAGTACATGAGCAAATTCCTTGCCGTGGGGATAATAACGTACAGAATCTGTATTAATTTCCACATCTGGGAGTTCATTTTTATACTCCTTTAATGCCGTAATTTCTGCCTCATTTAGATCACGAGCAACCCGGATGAGTGAAGAAGAATTAGCACCGGCTAATTCTAATTTCTTTTCCATCTCATCTTGGGGAATGTTGAGAATTTGCGCTAAACGCGGGCCAACTACAGACCAGGAAGGCTTAGTATGTGCCATCGGCCACAAATATACAGAGCTAGGATAGCGAGTACTGGCTAAAAGCTTGCCATTTCGGTCAAAAATATTGCCCCGTTCCGGTTGTTTGAGAATCATCCGAATTCGGTTCGCTTCAGCTCGCTTCCGGAGTTTTGGCCCTTCAACAATTTGCAAATATGCCAAACGCGCCCCAATCCCAGAGGTCATTAATAGAGTAAATACGATTAAAAATATTGGTTGGAAACCACGTCCAACGGTACGTGTATCTTTTTTGCTACCAAGTGATGGGAACATAAGCGATTCAAAATTAAAAATTAATAAATGCAACCGTAGCCAGCCTTTTAGCAATTACTAAAGAGTCGGGCGAGTATATTCTTGAACAACTGTTTTTGGCGGATACAATAAACCAAAGTGTCAAATCTAGTCTGCCCAAGAGACTACATCAGTTGACAAAATAACGTAAGATCACGGCATTCTACTGAAGATTATGGCTCAAATTGTCATGCAGAATCAAAGGGGGATAACAACTTTTCAGCCACTTGATGTTGAATTGCGTAATGTGTTTAAGTTTTTTAACCAAGAACCAGCAGTAAATGGAATCGACTTGGATGTCAGACAAGGAGAATTTTTTAGTATTTTAGGCCCCTCTGGTTGTGGTAAAACAACAACACTGCGCCTAATTGCTGGGTTTGAAATCGCTGACGCTGGCAAAGTGTTGATTCAGGGTCAGTCTATGACTAATGTGCCGCCTTACCGCCGACCCGTCAATACTGTATTTCAAAGTTACGCTCTATTTAACCACCTAAATATCTGGGATAATATCGCCTTTGGACTGAGGTTAAAAAAAATACCCAAATCAAAAATTGAAGCTAGAGTCCAAGAAGCTTTAAAACTCGTGAAAATGGAAAGTTTACGATCGCGCTTTCCCAATCAACTTTCTGGTGGTCAACAGCAGCGAGTCGCTTTAGCAAGGGCCCTAGTTAATCGTCCTACCGTCGTACTACTGGATGAACCTTTAGGGGCGTTAGATTTAAAACTACGTAAGGAAATGCAGGTTGAGTTATCAAATTTACACAACGATTTGGGATTGACCTTTGTGATGGTAACGCACGACCAGGAAGAAGCGTTATCTTTGAGCGATCGCATTGCTGTGATGAACCAAGGCAAAATTGAACAGGTTGGTACTCCCAGCCAAATTTACGAACGTCCCCAAACATCCTTTGTTGCTGATTTTATTGGCGATACTAATTTTTTTAGCGGTGAAATTGTCGCGGTAGACTCGTATAATGTGCAAATTTCGACGAAAACGGGACTCTTAATTGTTATTAGCCGCGCTGAAGATACACCATCTGAATTATCACAAGCTGTGGTAGTGAGTGTGCGCCCCGAAAAAATACAACTTTCGCTTTATCCACCCAATTTGCCAGCTAACTGCTTTGAAGGCCGGCTTGTCAATGTTATGTATTTGGGAACACACGTTAATTATGTTATGGAATTAACAAATGGTATTAGGATCAATGTGTTGCAACCTAATACTTTTGGCGCTTTACCAGACCGGGACACGCCCATCTACGCTTGGTGGGCAAAAAATGATTGTTTAGCTATTAGTCAATAATAATTAGTAATTACGAATTACGAACTTGTGCCGAGGGACTTGTACTGAGCGTAGTCGAAGTAAGCCGAGGTATTACGAATTATTATAAATAATCTACCTTATGACTCAATACACTTGGGTTAAGCATTTCCTCCTTCTCTCTTCTCTCTTCTCTCTGTGTTCTCTGCGCCTCTGTGGTTCGTAAAAAAAAGAGTTTCAGCCCTTTTGTGAACCGTATTGCCTTATGACCAACAGACGCCAATTTTTAAAAGGGATGACAGCGCTTTCTAGCTTATCTTTAACTAGTTGTGGCTGGAGACTGGCTGAAGTACGTACTAATTCTAATACTTCTGGTCAACTTGATCAACTTTATATCTTCACGTGGACGCAATATACCGACAACCAATTACTGAAAACTTTTAGCACTCAAACTGGCATGAAAGTGGTAGCAGATGTGTATGATTCCAATGATGTCATGCTGGCTAAGTTGCAAGCTGGAGGCGGTGGTACTTACAGCATCATAAACCCATCTGATTACATGGTGCAGAAAATGGTAGACAAAGGTTTATTAACAGAAATAAATCACGATCGCTTAATCGGTTTAGAGAATTTATTCCCCCGTTTTCAGAATCCTAGCTATGACCTCAATAACCGCTACAGTATCCCTTTTAACTGGGGGACAACAGGTTTAGTTTACAATTCTGAAAAAATCAAAGATGCACCACAAGACTGGGATTACCTTTGGCAAAATCAAGAGCAACTTAATCAACGGATGACTTTGCTTAATGATGTTCGAGAAGTGATGGGCGCGACGTTACGAATGCTAGGTTATTCTTACAACTCCAAAAATGAACAAGAAATCAAACAAGCTTATGAAAAGTTGAAGGTGCTAAAACCTGCGATCGCACGTTTTGACACCGACGCTTGGCAAAATCAAATTCTGGCGGGAGATTTACTATTGGCAATGTGTTATTCAGCAGATGCAGTGAAAATTTCTCAAGAAAACCCTAAACTCAAATATGTAATTCCTCGCAGTGGTTCTTCATTATGGACAGACACTATTGTAATTCCCAAAACAGCCCCCAACCAAGCTGGAGCTTATGCTTGGATTAACATGATTTTGCAACCAGAAATAGCAGCCCAAATCAGTCAACGCCTGAATATTTCTACGCCTAATAGCGCCGGATTTGAACAATTGCCAAAAACAATACAAAACAACGTTAATTTGTTTCCGCCAGAGTCACTTTTAAAAAACTGTGAACGTGTTACTCCTGTAGCAGAATTTGAAGAAGTTTACGATCGCTATTGGACTCAATTAACTAGTAGCTAAATAAAAGAGTTGGGAGTTAGGAGTTAGGAGTTAGGAGTGATGAGTTTTGAAAAAAATGATATTTCTAAAATAGAAAAATTGCATCGTTCAGGAGTAAATTGGCTCCAACCCTTGGTATTGCTGGCACCATCTGGGGTTTGGTTATTGCTTTTCTTGGTGCTGCCAACTTTGATAATTTTCGAGTTAAGTTTAGTTGCAGATATCCGACCGGGGGATATAGTTAATCCCAATGGATTCAAAAACTACATCCGAGTATTTGACCCTCTTTATGTGCAAGTAATCGTGCGATCGCTATTTTTTGCGTTTGGCACCACCATAATTTGTTTAATTTTGGGCTTCCCTGTTGCCTATTGGATTACTCAGATAGCGCCAAAGCGTTGGCGAAATTTGCTGCTATTAGGCTTTGTCTTACCTTTGTGGACTTCCTCTTTACTTCGCTCCTATGCTTGGATTACAATTCTTCGTCCTACTGGTTTATTGAACAGTTTGCTAAGTAATTTAGGCTTGCCTACATTGGAATTACTTAACAATAGTCAAGCTGTATTTATTGGCATGAGTTACAGCTTGTTACCCTATATGGTTTTGATTTTATATGCTTCTCTCGAAAAGCTAGACAAGCGGTTACTAGAAGCTGCGGCTGATTTAGGTGCAAATCCTATGGAAACTTTTTGCCAAGTAACTGTACCGCAAATTTTGCCTGGAATTGCAGCTGCTTCTATGCTTGTATTCATCACAGGCTTGGGGGATTTTGTCGATCCTGAATTACTTGGTGGTGCTTCTAGTATGACGGCGGCGCGATTAGTTTATAACCAGTTTCTTGGAGCAACACAAAATTGGGGATTTGGTTCAGCCTTGAGTGTAACGTTAATTTTGCTTGTTAGTATTGCGATCGCACTTTTGATTAAGTTTGGTGACGCTACACCCAAACGCTAAACTTTTGAACGATTAGCACAGTATTTACTTTCTCTAGGTGTAAGTAAGTTGGTAAGAATAAACCAAACTATATTACGAAACATAAATAGACCTTAAACCCTTATAAATCAATACACTTGGGTTAAGCATTTCCTCCTTCTCTTTCTCTCTGTGTTCTCTGCGCCTCTGTGGTAGCCTGCGGCAAGCCGCAACTCTTACCAGACGTACTCGCGTTTGCGTCTACGTAAAAAAAAGAGTTTCAGCCCTTTTGTGAACCGTATTGCCTTATAAATGACGAAGGACAAATGACAAATGACAAATGACAAATGACAAATGACGAAGGACAAATGACGAAGGACAAATGACAGCCTTAGCCAGTTAGCTTTATTTGCGTCGCTCTACTTAGACCAAAATAATCTACCAGGTAATTAAGGCGATGACATTTCCCAAACTATCAATGATTTGTCACCATAAGTGAATTTTTCAAATTACCTATATTACTGTTAATTAACCCTTCAATAATAGAGAGAAACTCATACTCTAAATAAGGCTTAGTTAAGTATGCCTTTGCACCCAATTCATGAGCAAGCTGACGATGTTTTTCAGCACTGCGAGATGTGAGAATAATTATAGGTATTTTTGCTAAAGTTGGGTCTAGACGACAATTGCTCAATAACTCAAACCCATTCATTCGTGGCATTTCTAAATCGGAGACTACAACTTGAACTTCAGGATGTAACTGTAACTTATCAAAAGCTTCTACACCATTTTGAGCTTGTATTACTTGATAGCCAGATTTTTGCAAAGTCAGAGAGATAGTTTGTCGGAGACTAATTGCGTCATCTACTACTAAAATAACTTTTGGTGATTTATTACCTACCTCTGGAGAATAACTGGGTTGGGTTTCTATAGTTATTGTGGGAATAGGTGCAGCAGGTAATGGTGTGGGTGAAAAAGTATTTCCCGATATCGATAAGGCTTTTTGATTTGAGGAAGAAGCTATTGGTAACGCCATGATATCAAGTGTTGTTTGTTGAATCTCCCTAGACTCCACCAGCAATGAAGCATCAATCACTAAGATGAGATTACCGTTGGCTAAACTACTACAACCATAAATGTATTTTGGCGGTGCGATCGCATTTCCTAAAGGTCTAATTACCAGCTCTTGTTCACCAATTATTTGGTCAACTTCTAAAGCAACCTTTCCCTGATTTTTTCGTAGCAAAAGCACCGGATTTTTGGCGATGCTTGGGTCATAAGTATTTGATCTGTTGCATGGAATAGGACTATTAAAGAATAAATCATTATAATCAATCAACTTTGAAAGTTGATGGAGGCTGACCATAGTCTCATCATTGTCTATATTGCAATGTAAGACTTTTTTGCCATCAATTTCTTTAATCTGTTGTTCAGAAGGAATCAATATTTTTTCGATATTGTCCAAAATCAGGGCATAAACAACACCTTTTGATTGAACTAACATTAATTTTTCTGTAGTCATAGAAAAAGGAATTTTGAGGATGAATATTGTTCCTTTTTTGGGTAAGGATTGAACTGAAATTGAGCCGTTGAGTGCGTGCATTTGAGTACGCACAATATCTAAACCCATACCGCGCCCAGAGATTTCAGTCACTTTACCAGCAGTAGTGAATCCAGGTGAAAATATCAAATCTAAAAGTTCATGATCAGTCAGATTATAAGCATATTTTATAGTTTTTTGTTCAGTTTGCATGGGATAAAGTTCAACAGCTTTTTGGCGAATTCTGTCTAAATTTAATCCCTCACCATCATCCCGAACTTCAATAACAGTTTGGCTACCCTGATGATAGGCGCAGATTTCGATTAAACCTTGTTCTGGTTTACCAAGCTCTCGGCGAACTTGCGGAGCTTCAATCCCGTGGTCAAAAGCATTACGCACCAAGTGTAATAAAGGATCGTAAAGCTTTTCTGCGATCGCTTTATCTACTAGTACTTCAGTACCAGCAAGTTTTAATTCTACAAGTTTGCCACAAATATTTCCAAACTTATTTACCATATGGGGGAACCGATTCAATATATTGCCCAAAGGTAACGTTCGTGCTTCTACTAAGCTATCAATAATATTAAGAATTAAATTCTCTTTTTTCTCACTAAATTGAGCAGCTTGCGTCATCAGCAAGTCAAGAGACTCTGTAGTTTCTTGTAGTTGTAGTGTCTCTTCTGTTGCTTCATGCAATGTCATATGAAATTCTGTATATACATCCATTTCTAGAGAGTCAAATTTCACTCTAAAATCTGGCGTTTGTTGTGAGGAAATGTTTTGTATTTGTAATGGTAAATAACGTAATTCGTCGATTTTTTTTTGATGTCTAGTGAGTTGCTGTGTTAGTTGCTCAATTACTTCTTTGACTTTTTTATCTTGCAAGTTACGCTGTTTTTGGTAAATCAACAATTCCCCAGCTAGATAATTTAGGTGTTGCAGTCTATCTGTATCTACTCGAATAAATGAAGATTGGCGAGAATTTTTAGTTTGAATATACTGTGATTTATCTTCTATTTCATTCTTGATTTGTGTAGCTAACTCAGGCATGACTTTAATAGCTGTTTCAGAAATATCTATAACTACCTGCTCATTAACAATTAATGAATCAAGCTTTGTTGAAGAATTATCAGTCTGGGTAGTCACGACTTCAGTAGCAAGATTTTGGCTAGGTTCTTTTCCCCATATTGCTTCTAGTAAGTTATCAGTTGCTTGAGAAGACACAGATTTAGATATTTCTTTAAAAACTAAGAGTGTTTGTAGCTTGGGACTATCAAGCCAATTTTTCTCTTCACCAGTAATAGGAGGATGATTTTTATATTCTTTTGCTAATGTACTAATTTGGCTTTTTAATATCTTAATTACCGAGAGATAGCTGTCAGATGGTTTAATATAATATTGAAATTTTGCAACTGCAAATAGGATGATTAAGATAATACCATGTCGATAAATACAAAGACTTTGACTATCTTGTTCATCTTGGACAAAATCGAGAAACTCTTTCAGCCAGGTTCCGATATAATTAACTAGATTTTGCCTTTCTAATTTGGGAACCAGTAAAGACAAATTTATTTCTGGCCCTGGTGTTTCCATCTGGTGATTAAACCAACCAAAAATGTAACGAATTACTTTTAAATAAAACTTGGCAGTTGTTGGGTTGACTGATTCATTTTTATTGTGATCAGATGTAGTGAGAAATTGGTAAAATGGTTCTTCGTTGAAGAGAAATGTGGTAGCAGATGAATTATTTTGCAGTTCTTCAGATAACTCATTATTTGCCACCGTTGTGAGTTTTCGTAAACGCAAAGAAGGTTCTCCACCAGATGTGCGATCGCCTTGTAATACCAATTTTTGTGCTTGTTGTAAATCTGCAAGACCAATTTCTGCAATTTGCTGCACTTGGCTGGGATTTGCTTGCAGCGCTGATAGAATGGTTTGGGAAATTTCTCCCAAACCAGGTAAATTTAGAGATTCTGCCAAGCCGACAAACACTTCAGCTTGAGAGTGTAATAACTCGATGAATTCGTGACTATTTGGTGGATTGTTAACAGCTTCAACAATAGTGTTTAGACGTTGCTCTACACCTAATTCAAAAACGGACTGCACAATATCAAATCCCAATTCTTCAGAAGTTGGAATATGAAAGTCAGCACCAAAGTCATCACCCAGTTTTTCTTGCAAATGTGCAAACACTGAACTGGCTCGATTAAGCAGTTCTTCATCATTAACAGTATTGCCTATTAGCTCGGTATTTAATGCTATACTAAGACACTCATGAGCTTGTAGTAAAAGTGTTTGTAATTCGGCATCAAATACCACATTTGGGCTATAGAGAGCCTTAAATACATCTTCTAAAAAATGGGCGATTATCTTAATTACTTCTAGACCAACATTAGCAGCACCACCTTTAAGTGTATGAGTAGCCCGCATTAAGTTATGAACTTTAGCAATGCTATAACCTTCCGACAAGCTAAATAGTTCTTGTTCAATAATTTGGACTAATTCCGGGGCTTCAGCCAGAAAGTAGATGTATCCTTGTTCGCGAATTTCGTTATCTGTAATCATAACTCCTAACTCCTAACTCCTAACTCCTAACTCCTAACTCCTAACTCGTCTTAAAGTTACTAGCAGTTGTTAATAACTCATAGGCCATTCCTGATAAATCTTGGAATACAGTAGCAATTTCTTGAGATTCACCAAAAGTTTTATTAGCAATTTCTGCTACATCTTGCATTGATTTTGTTACTGTTACAGATTGGGTCATTTGTTTCTGAGTCGCTGCGGTAATTCGCTCGATTAGCTGAGTAATTTCGGCAGTTGCAGAAACGATCGCATTTAAGTTTTGGCGAGTGTGATTGACAAGATTTGTGCCTTCTACCACTTGTTGAATGCCAGTTTCCATCGCTACTGCAACTTCTCCGGTTTCTGCTTGAATCTCCTGGACTAATTTTTCGATTTCGATGGTTGCTGCTGCTGACTGGCGAGATAAAGAACGGACTTCATCAGCTACAACTGCAAAGCCTTTACCATATTCACCCGCGCGCGTGGCTTCAATGGCTGCATTCAGAGCGAGGACGTTTGTCTGTGTGGCAAAATTACCAATCAAATTCACCACTTTGGAGATTTTTTGCGAGGATTCGCTGAGGCGTTTAATCTTTTTGCTAGTTTGAGCAACGGTTTCACGAATTCCTTGGATTGCTTTTACAGTCTGGTTCATGGCGATATCGCCAGACTCTACGGTTTGATTGGCTTGTTTGACTGCTACTTGAACTAACTCAGCATTCGCTACTACAGCTTGAGTAGAGTCCTGCATCTGTTGAATGTCACCTAAAGCTGCCGTAATTTCCTCAAATTGGTGTTGTGCCAAATTGGTCAGTCCCGCTAGTGAAGCGTCGCTATTGCTGGAAGTTTGGGCAACTTGTTGAGCAGCGGACTGTACCTGAATAACGATTTGCCGCAATGCTTGCAGGGTATTATTATAAGCGTCGGCGATCGTGCCTAGCTCGTCTTCTGTAATTGGTGCGCGTACTGTTAAGTCGCCGTTAAGGGCGGGTCTAACGGCTGTTAGGAGTTGGATAGACCGTTGTTGTAGTAGCTCTTTGGCTGCCTTTTCTCGTCTTGCTGCTTCTGCTAATTTTGCTGACTGCGCTTCTACTTGTTGCAAATATTCGGTCTGTTGTAATGCCAGTCCTAACTGGCTACCAATACGTGCTAGCAAAGTGGCTTGCGATTCTTCCCAATCACGAGTTCCAGAATTTTGATAAGCTGCCAGCAATCCCCACAATTGTTCCCCAGCGAATACAGGAACAATTATGTAAGCTTTGGCTTCAAACTGCTCTAAAATTTCAATGTGGCAGGGACTAAGCCCTACTTCATAGATGTCATTAACAATAAAGTTTTCACCTCGGACATATCTACCTCCCTGAGTTTCTTGCAAGTAGGTATCGTCTAAAACGGTTTTAATACCAGGGCCTACCAGTTTTGTCCAACTATTACCCACAGACTCAGACACAAATTCGCCACCCCAGTCAGGGTTGAAACGATAAATTGCGACGCGATCGCATCGCAGTAATTGCCTTACTTCTTGAGTGGTTGTTTTGAAGATTTCTTCTACATCTAAAGATTGCCGGATGCGGTTACTGATTTTGGTGACAGCTTTCTCTTGTTCCGCTATCTGAGCTAGTTTCTCAGATTTCACCTGCACTAATTCCAAATAATCTATCTGTGATTTAGCTAGGGTAAATTGCAAGCTAATCTGAACCAAAAAGTTAACTTCCCAGGTTTGCCATTCACGGGGGCCAGAATTTTGATAAGCTGCCAGCAAACCCCACAATTTATCCCCAAAGAATATAGGAACAATTATGTAAGCTTTGGCTTCAAACTGCTCTAAAATCTCAATGTGGCAGGGAGTAAGCCCTACTTCATAGATGTCATTAACAATAAAGTTTTCACCTCTGATATACCTACCTCCCTTAGTTTCTTGCAAGTAGGTATCGTCTAAAACGGTTTTAATATCAGGGCCTACCAGTTTTGTCCAACCGGTACTTACAGACTCAGCCACAAATTCGCCACCCCAGTCAGGGTTAAAGCGATAGACTGCGACGCGATCGCATCGTAGTGATTGACGCACTTCTTGAGTGGTTGTTTTGAAGACGCTATCTACATCTAAAGATTGGCGGATGCGGTTGACTATCTTAGTAAAAGCTTTCTCTTGTTCAACTATCTGAGTTAGTTGATCAGATTTTGTTTGCACTTGTTCTAGATATTCTCCTCGTGAGATAGCGACACTAAATTGCAAGCAAATCTGAGTCAAAAAACTTTCTTCCCAAGGTTGCCAGTCACGCGCCCCAGAACTTTGATAAGCTGCCAGCAAGCCCCATAATTTCTCACCAATGAATATAGGCGCAATGATGTAAGCCTTCATTTCATACTGTTCTAAAATATCAAGGTAGCATTGAGCATGACGCATTTTATAGATGTCTTTGACCACAAGACTTTCACCTTTGGCAAAACGTCCTCCTTGAGTATCTTGCAAGTGACTATCTTCCCAGATCATTTTAAAATCAGGGCTGACCATTTTTATCAAACCATTACCCACTGACTCAGCCACAAATTCGCCACTCCAGTCTGATTTGAAGCGATAAATACCCACGCGATCGCATCGTAGGAATTGGCGGATTTCTTGAGTGGTTGTTTGGAATATCTTATCAAGATTTGATCCGTGAATAATTTTTCCAATAACTTTAGCTACTGATTTCTTTGCCTGTGTTTGATTTTGCAGCTCTTTGTGAAATTCAAAGCTCTGTAATTTGTAAGTTAACTCTGTCGTAATTTGAGATAATAAAGTAATTTCTACCTCTTGCCAATGCCGCGTTGAGCAGCAATTATTTACTGACAGTAACCCCCATATTTTACCTTCTGCTACAATCGGTAAACTCAAACTAGCTTGAATTTGAAATTTCTCTAGCAGTTGCTTTTGATAAGGTGTAAGTTGTATCTGATTGATATCGTCAATAACTACAGATTCTATATAGTCTTGATTAGTATATAAACCAAAAATAATTCCGGGAATATTTTCGCCTAAAGTCGGTGTCCAACCTAGTGTTTTGGATTCTGCTAAAATATTACCTGATTCTAGAGAAGTAAACTGATAAATTAAGGCGCGATCGCAGCTAATCTTTTCTCTAATTTGCGTTACAGTGACTTGGAGTAGAGTATTAATATCTGGAGCTTGGCGCATATGAGTTGTGATATCTCGCAACCGTCCTCGCCAAAGTTTAAATTCCTCTGCGATCGCATTTGATAAAGATATTTCATTGCTAGCAATATTTGTTATATTAGCGTTAACATTCTGATTTTCTAACTCAGAAATTAGATGTTCATTTACATTCGTCTTTTTATTCACGATTGTCATTTAATTAACCTCAAAGTTTTTTAGGGGTAGGAATTTGATATTTAGCAGCTAATAATTAACTAGTGTTTGGTCATAAAGTATTAGTGGTTGTCACAATATTATGCCTAATCAACCATTAACAAATATTCGATTATTCATCTCCCATATGGGAGCTTCAACAATCTTTATTGCATCCAAATTAAAAATCATATCCTCTGAATCATTAATAAAGTATCCCCGTAAAAAAGGCGATATTTTAGGATAGACTAATTCAGGAGTTGCAGATTTAATTTGCTTAGTATCCAGCCATTCAATATCTATAAGCTGTCGTACCAATAGTCCTAAATACTTACCTTTATTTTCCAGAACAATCGCCATCATTATTGAAAGTAAATTTGATCCTGGGGAAATTGGAGGATAACCTAACATTGCCTCTAAATCTACCAACCAAAGCATCTCACCGCGCCAGTTATAAATACCTAAGACGCTACTAGGCATTTGAGGAACGCCACATATTTCTGGTAATGATACTTGCAAAACTTCTGTGATGTGTTGTAACGAAATTACGGCTGTATCCCTTACTCCCAAATTAAAACTTAAAAACTTTTCTTTGGTTTCCAAAGTTATTGATCCTTTGCTCTTGATTATTTATTTTTAGCCACTAATTCCAATTAGTATTTGATTTTGAAGTAGTGACTTTTATTGACTATTTATTGCATTACTACTTATTAATCAACTCCTTCAAAATTACCACTAATTCTTCTCGAACAATTGGTTTTGATAAATAACCATCAGCGCCCAACATATTACCCCATATTTTATCTACATCACTGTTTTTTGTAGAGCAAAAAACTACAGGTATTTTGCTAGTTTTGGGGTCATTTTTTAATTCTCGGCAAATTTCAAAACCACTTTTACCCGGTAAAATTACGTCGAGAAATATTAGGTCTGGCTTATTTTTATCTATTTTGTCTTGAACCTCTTCACTACTTGTGGCGCTAATCACAGAATAACCTGCCTGTTGCAAGTAACAGCTGATTATTTCCATATCGGTTAAGCCATCTTCAACAACTAAAACTGTATTCATGGCAATTACTCGTTAAACTTTTCTCAGAATGTAAACAAATTGGACATACAAATTCTAAATGATTCCTGAACAAAGATATGGAAGAAACTAGGGACTGTTTGCCAAGTCTTAGAACCCCCCAATCTCCCCCTTTTAAGGGAGATTTAGGAGGATTCAAAAGTTAGGAAGCTAAAGGAGTAGTTTGAAAACACGCCCTAATACCGCTTCGCGTAATTCGTAATACCTCGACTTCGCTAGCCCCTAAACTCTTTGCCATAAACACTATTTCACAAGTCAAATAGGGCTGCTATAAATACAAAAATTGTATTTGTCTAATTTTGATTCCATCTTGATGTATTAACCTCAGAAAAAGTACCTAACAAATAGAAGTTAATCCATTTTTTTGTAAAAAAAAGTAGTTTTATCACCTCAAACATTTAATTTTTACTGAGGTGGAAAATTCGATAGATTATAAAATTTTTGTTATAGCTGTTATTGAGCGATAGCCTAAGAGCCTATTTATAAAGTAATACAGTTCACAAAAGGGCTGGAACTCTTTTTTTTTACGAACCACAGAGGCGCAGAGAACACAGAGAGAAGAGAGAAAGAGAAGGAGGAAATGCTTAACCCAAGTGTATTGATTTATAAAGTAAATATTAAGTAGGGTGTGTTACGGCTGTGTAGGAATTTGAGGGTTTGAGAAAGTCTAATTTAGCCGCAGGGCACTATATCTCCAGGTGCGTTAAAGCAGCGCGTAACGCACCCGACAATTTAAGGTTTAGTTTATAAATGGTCTCTAAGAGGATGTTTGAAAAGTATTTCACTCTGACTTGAGGCACTTATTGATCCTCCCTAACCCACGCCAGAACGTTTTGCTAGCAACAAGAGGACTTTTCAAACAACCTCTAATGTTTAGGAATAAAGTTTTCAAGTTAATCCAATTATCTGATGACTTTTAATTGCCTAATTACAAACCTCTAAGTTGGATGTACCGTTGTTGATGGATATACTCGGCGTAGGTAAATACTTACGTAGTATAGCCATTACCTTATCAGCTACTACAGGTTTAGTGAGGAAATCTGTAGAACCAACTACTTTGGCACGAACTCTATCTAAAAGACCATCACTACCTGTTAATATAATTATTGGTGTCTTGGCAAAGGCAGGTATTCGTCGCAACTGAGTGCAAATTTCGTAACCACTGGCGACTGGCATAATCAAATCTAAAAAAATCAGGTCTGGTTTATCCTGAATAAGGGTTGGGAGAGCTTGTACAGCATCTTGAATCTTGACAAATCTCAGTCCATTGGAAGTGATAATATCTTCTAGCATTTTACAAACTTGAGGGCTATCATCCACGCAGGCTATTAATGGAGCTATGGGTTTCTTTGCTTGTTCAGTAATAGACTTGTTGTTGACCTCAGTCACTACTAAGGGAATGTCAGGTACTTCCACCAATTCGATGATTCCTTTCAGAATATAGGGAAGCAATGAACGCGTGAGTGTTAGTACACTCTGATTCATTTTGACGGCTAAATCTCGCAGAGTAAATTTGCCGTTGATTAAAGTCACAAAGTTTTTGTAGACAAATGGACTTACCATCTCCTGGAGTTGCGTTGGTCGTCGCAAAATAGGTGCCAAGTCAGGAGAAAAACTTGCTAAACCAGCTTCTGACCAAATTTTCCACGACTCTTGCATTTGCTTTACAGAGGTTTCTGCACTTGTAAAGCTCATCGGTGTTTCTAAGATAACTTTTTGGCTGCGATTGTAACTTATGGAACCAAAATTTCCTTGCAGAGCTAGATCAAATAATAGTTCTACTATGGTATTTTCTGTAATAGAGTTAATTTGTTCTCTCTGAATTTTCTGTGTTTTATAAAATTTTTCTAGAAGGCGGTAATCCCAGCAATCAATTGATACGTCTTGTAAACACAAATGCAACTTATCAACATCAATTTGGGGGCAATTTTGGGCTATATGTCTACGCCAGCGCCGGAAGGGATGAGTTCCTCCTGTTGCCCAAACTATCCGTCCCAGTCGATAGTAAAAAGTCCATTGGCTACCCTTTGAACTTTTAATGTTTAATTCGCCATTGAATTGTAGTTGAGTACAAGTTTTAAATTCATTAATTAGGTTATCTGAAAAAATAAGTTCCGGGTGGGTCATACTTTGTTCCTTTGATAAAAAAGCCAGCTTTTGAAAAACCCACACTAGCTATATAGTGGTCAGCAGACATATCAATAAGTGTAAATGCATTTGGATAGCAATCCGATTTAATTTAGGACTTACGCAACTGGCATATTATTTTTAGGCGTAAGTTCTATATTTTTTAAATTACTCGTAGAGAGAGGGAATAGGGAATAGGCAACAGGGAAAAAAGAATAAAGGTGTACTAAGTTTTGTTCAAAAATCAAGGAGGAGTCCTATAGCAGCCTAAATCAAGATTATTAAAAGTAAGGCTTATGTATGGCTTTGTTTTTCTGCTAATATTTCGTAACTCATGTAGTTGGGTATAGTCCACATCATTAAAATGAATTCAGTATTGATATATTATTTTAATAATCTTTACGGACAATTATCTCCGTAGAAGCCCGGATTTTTATTTCCAACTATTTTCGGGTAAATAGACTACGCCCTAGGGGCACAGCAATGCTCATAGGTGTCAACTTAAGCCTTGGCGAATGGAATTCCTGGCTATACAGGCTTTCGTCCGCCTGCGCGGACTAAGTACAGATGCAGCATAAAATCGTGGTGAATTGAGGGTTGAAATTTAAACGCATAGGCGCCTCGCCTTCCCGCAGGGTAGGGGCGCAAAGGGAAGCGCATAGGCGCTTCGCCTTCCCGTAGGGTAGGAACGCAAAGAGAATTCGCTACGAATTTATGAAATATTGTACTTATTCAAGTTGCTTTTGATTTTGATAACTCACAACGGCTGCCCTGAGATTACTTTGGTGTTCTGAAAGAAGCCGATCGCCCTCGTCTTTTTCCAAACCAGTCCAGTGCATCAATAGGGCTAGCTTGACCCACTTACCACTACGTTCTAGTAAAAAACCAGCAGTTTCCCGACTTAAACCTGTGAGGTCTTGCAAAATTCGCAAAGCGCGATCGCGTAATTTTTGATTTGTTACCGCCACATCCACCATGCGATTGCCATACACTTTGCCTAGCTTCACCATTACTCCAGTGGAAAGGATATTTAAAGCTAACTTCGTGGCTGTACCAGCTTTTAAACGAGTTGAGCCGGCGATGATCTCTGCCCCTGTCAATAGGCGAATGTCAACATCAGCATCAAAGCTAACTTGTTCAGCCGGAACACAGGCGATAAAAATAGTTGTGGCTCCTCGCTGACGGGCAGCATGAAGCGCACCGTGGACAAATGGCGTTGTACCACCAGCCGTAATGCCAACTACTACATCTAGCTGGGTAATGTGTCGCCCAGCGATCGCAGCCTCGCCATCTTCAATACTGTCTTCTAAATCTTCAGAACTGCGTACCAGTGCGCCAGCACCACCAGCAATAATCCCCTGTACCAACTCTGGGGGTGTACAAAAAGTCGGCGGACACTCAGCAGCATCTAACACCCCTAACCGACCGCTTGTCCCTGCGCCGATATAAAATAGGTGTCCTCCGTGGCGTAAACGCTCTGCGGTGATATCAATTGCCTCTGCTAACTGAATTTTCGCCGCCGCAACTGCTGCGACAGCCTTTTGGTCTTCGTTATTAAACAGTTCCACCAATTCCAGAGAACTAAGCTGATCTAAGTTCAGACTGTTAGGATTTACCAGTTCGGTTAAAAGATGTCCGCGTTCCTGAAAGTTTGTCATTTGTCCTTTGATCCTTTGTCCTACCCTACGGGAAGCCACCTTTTGAGCGCTATGTCCATTGTCATTAGTCAGTTAGCGACCAGTGGCTAATGACTTTTTACCAATGACCAAGGACTAATGACTAATGACTAATTACAACAATCCTTCCAATTTGCGCCGCATCTTCTCTAGTTCAGAATCAGACAATTCTGGTTCTTCTAATGGCTGTTGGTTTACAGGGAAGGTATCTTCAACAGTATCCTCCTTCTGGGCATCTGCTTGCCAGTCAGTTTCTTCCACGTTCAGTTGTGGGGGAGTGACAACTAAATTGCTGTTTTCTGGGATGATTTCCCATTCATATCCAGCACTTTCGCAAAATTCCTTGATTTCCTCAGCATCGATTGGCTCTGGTGTAGGTGAGGGGAAATCCTGAGCTTCTAACATCAGGGCAAAGCGCGTCGCGTCGTCTTCTGACTCGAACATCAGAATTTTATTGCGATCGCCCTCCCGAATCGTGTGAATCCCCTCATTTTCCGTTCTAGCATTAAAAATCAACACAAAAACACGCATTGGTGTAATCATTTGTCTTTTTTAAGGTCTATTCATAGTGAAGTACCCCAACCTGTTTCGCTGAGGTTGGAAGGTCTCCAACATCATTGAACTCAGGGGCGGTCTTATTCGTCTTTGGGATTTGCCGTCTCATCCGCCGTTGCCACGTTAAGTATTCCTATTTCTAGGAGTTCGGGACTAAACCCGATCATAATTGAGATCAGATTTACCTGAAAACGCCAATATTATGAAGCATAAGTAGTGGATTAAGCAAATACCGTCACTCAACCAGTCAGGTCTTGAGTTTAGTTGGCGTATCCTGGAAATGGCATACTGAACCAATGTGCCAGTTAATGCTTGTGTGCCAGCGACATCCGGCAATGAATGCAGTGAAAGCAAATGACTAAATCTCCCAATCAAGATATTCTCTCGCCGTCCCCTATCCGCAAGCGTCTGTGGTTGCTGGTGTTGAGTCGGGGTAGCATTGCTTTGGGTGGACTTTTACTGTTCGGAGTTGTCGTCGGCATTTGGCGGTTGTGGACTTTTGTCCAAACAGAGTTAACACCCTTGGCACAAAAAAGTCTCACGACTACACTCAACCGTCCAGTAAAACTGGGAAGAGTCACACAATTTTCGTTGACAGGAGTGCAGTTTGGGGTTTCAGCTATCCCAGCGACACCCACAGATCCGGATCGGGCCGCAGTCGAAGCTGTAGAGGTGGGTTTTGACCTGTTACAACTAATCTTTAACCGCCACTTAAAGTTAGATGTTACCTTAGTCAACCCAGATATTTACATTGAACAGGATAACCAAGGGCGCTGGGTTTCCACTAACATCGCGCCATCTGGCGAAAGCGGTGTCATTAAAACCGATTTGGACAAATTGTGGTTTCGCAATGCCAAGCTGGCGTTGATGCCGCAGGGGGGAGATGGGGGAGCAGGGGGAGATGGGGGAGCAACATCCTCCTCATCTCCCTCATCCCCCTCATCCCCCTCATCCCCCTCATCCCCTGTAACATTTTCTCAAATCAATGGATTTGCCCAACTTTTAGCAAACAACCAGCTGATCACCTTTGAAGCGGGCGGCCAAGCAGACAGTGGTGGCAGTGTTTCCATTCAGGGAAAGACACGTTCCAGGGTGCTAGCAGGTGACTTTCAGGTGCGATCGCAAGATTTACTGGCTGAGAATATTGCTCGGTTGATTAAGTTACCAGTGAACTTACAGGCGGGTCGAGCTAATGGTGACTTGTTAGTTCAGTTGATACCAGGACAGCGAACTTTATTGTTTGGTAGCGCTGCTGTGCAAGGTGTAACAGTTCAAATACCTAAAGTGCCGCAACTGTTGAGCAATACCCAAGGAAACCTCGGTTTCCGGGGAACGGAGTTGCAGTTAAACAACGTTACTAGCAACTACGGCAAAATTCCCCTAGTGGCTACGGGAATCATTGATACTCAAGCAGGCTTTAAGTTGGCAGGGCGTGTAAATGCGGTGAGTTTGGCTAATGCCCAGGAGACTCTTAAGGTCAAACTACCTGTGCCGATCGCTGGACAAGTACAAGCTGATTTGCAGATTACCGGATCAACTACTGAACCAATTCTCTCAGGTACAGTTGCCACAATCCAAACTGCTCGGATTGACAAAGTTGATTTTAATAGTATCAGCAGTAAGTTTGAGCTTGCTACTAGTTCCTCTTTAATTACCCTGAGAGATATTCAAGGTAAAGCTCAAGTTGGTGGTGAAATTACGGGCGCTGGAACCATTCAACTCGGTAAAACCCCGCGACTGGATTTAAATTTTGCTGCCAAGAATGTTCCAGGGGATGCGATCGCCAGAGTTTACGAAACAACACCCAATTTCCAAATCGGTAATGTCTTAGGTACTGCCCAACTAACAGGCCCTCCTACCAATGTCCAAACGGTGGTACAATTTCAAGCTCCTAATGGAACTTACCCCGGAACTGGCGAAGTTGCTATCGCTCCAAATCGCACCGTCTCTTTCCGCAATGTAGCTCTGAATGTCGGTGGTGGCACTGTACGGGCAACTGGTAGTTACGCCAATCAGCGTTGGCAAGCGGTGGCTGTTGCCTCTGGGGTGCAGTTACAACCTTTTGTAAACACAAATCAACTGCAAAATGTCTCTTTGGCGGGGGCACAGTTCAATGGTCGTCTCATTCTTTCAGGCAACACAGCACCATTCAAAATTGCCACGATTCGCACTGATGGTGCAGGAGTTCAAATTGGTGGGGGCACAGTTGCAGTTTCTCATATTCAACTGCAAGACCAAAACTTCTCTGCTAAACTCGAAGCTAATGGTGTGCGGTTGGGGCAAATATTAAAACAGTCTCCCCCAGCTTTCAATAATCCATTGGCGGGTACGTTCCAAATCGCAGGTGAGAGAGATAATTTCAGCCTGAAAACTCTACGTGGCAGTGGTGAAGGTCGCCTTGCTATTAGCGGTGGAACTATTACAGCCTCTAATATTCAAGTGGCTAATGGTGTATATCAGGCGCAAGTTCAAGCAAATAATGTGCCTGTGCAAGAGTTAGCAACAGTACCAAAGCAGTTCCAGGGAGGGTTAACTGGTCAGTTCAATGTCGCGGGTTCTGTTGATTCTTTTAAACCGCAAACTATTCAAGCCAACGGTCAAGGGCGGGTAAATGTTGCAGGTGGAACTATTACAGCCTCTAATATCCAAGTCGGTAATGGTGCATATCAGGCGCAAGTTCAAGCAAATAATGTTCCGTTGCAGCAGTTGGTAGCAGTACCCCCGCAGTTCCGAGGGAGGTTAACTGGTCAAGGAAAGGTGGCAGGTTCTGTGGAGTCCTTCCAACCGCAAACTATCGAAGCTAGCGGTCAGGGACGGGTGGATGTTGCAGGTGGAACGATCGCAGCTTCTAATATCCAATTAGGCAATGGTCGCTATCAAGCTGTAGTTAATGCTGACGGTGTGGAATTAAATCGGTTAAATCAACAATTGCATGGTCAATTTGGCGGTCAGTTGCAATTAGTTGGCACCCTAGGATCATCCAAATTAGCTGATGTACGTGCTGCTGGACAGGTGCAATTATCCCAAGGTATCCCTGGTTTTGAGCAACCCCTGACGGCTGCGATCGCTTGGAGTGGTGAAAGGCTGACCATTGAGCGAGCAACTGCTCCCGGATTAAATGTTACTGGTAACATATTAGCCAATGCAACCAAGGCAGGTATACCGGAAATTACTGCCCTAAATCTCAACGTCCAGGCGCAGAATTACAACTTAAAACAGTTACCCATAAATCTTCCTAATCAGGTTGCTGTGGCGGGGAGAGCAGATTTTAATGGTCAAATCACTGGTAAGCTGCCCTTACCAAATGTAGCAGGACAAATCAACTTACGAGACTTAGTTGTTCAAGATATTGCTTTTGAGCCGTTGTTAACTGGAAACATCGATTCAGCGCAAGGACGCGGTTTAAATTTGAACTTGGCAGGAAATAGAGATCGCCTATCCTTCAATTTAGATGCTAATAATCGCCCGAAATCTTTCTTGGTCAAATGGCAGCAAGCATCAGCAACAGGTAATATTCAAGGGAATGATTGGGCGCTCAAAGTTGCCAATTTCCCCTTACAAATATTGAATTTGACTCCGCCACCAATTACTCGCCTTGGTAGTGGTAAAATAACTGGGTTGTTAACTGGGGATTTGCTGTTTAATCAGCAGACATTGGCAGCAACAGGAAATTTAGCGATCGCTAATCCGCAAATTGGCCGGGTTACAGGCGATCGTTTAACGGCTCAATTCCGCTACGGTAACGGCAAAGGCACACTAACCAGTAGCGAATTTGTCAAAGGCAAAAGTAGCTACGCTCTTGTTGGTACTTTAGATCAAACCCCTAAAGTCCCTCAACTACAAGGTAAACTGAACGTTAAGCAGGGTGAGATCCAAGATGTTCTAGCCATAGCACAGGTATTTGATTTACAAAATTTGCCAGGTGGTTCAGCAGAAATCTACGGCACAGCAGAGGATCTCAGCACCACGCCCCAAGGAGCGCCAAATCAACCCTTATTGACCCAAATCCAACGGTTTTCTGAAATTCAAGCCCTAGTGGCAGAACAGGAACAACAGCGATTTGATTCCACTCCCATACCGGACATAGCAGACTTAAAAGGGACTTTTAACGGGGAAGTAAGTGTAAATACAGCTACAGCTAATGGATTGTCAGTAGAATTTAATTTCAATGGACAAAACTTTGCCTGGGGTAAAAAGGAAGAACGAAACCGTTTTTATACTGCCGACAACGTGATTGCCGAAGGCAACTTTGAAAACGGTGTTTTGAGTTTGCGACCTTTGCGAATCGCGTCTCAAAACAGGTTGATTGCCTTCACGGGTAACGTTGGCGGTGATGAACAATCTGGCCAGCTGCGGGTGAATAATTTTCCGGTACAAGTATTAAATAATTTTGTCAAACTACCAGTTGGAATCACAGGTAATCTTAACGGTACAGCAGCTTTAGCAGGCAGCATTGCTAATCCCCAAGCTAGAGGGGCATTGCAAATCACAGAAGGAAAACTCAATCAGAACAAAATAGAGTCAGCGATCGCAAGTTTCAGCTATGCCAACGGACGCTTAAACTTTGGTAGTACTGTAGCCGTTACTGGGCCAAAACCTGTTGATATTACTGGCAGCATACCTTATAAATTGCCTTTTGCTTCCGTGGCATCAGACAGTGAGCAAATCAGTTTAGATATGAAGTTGGAAAACGAGGGATTGGCACTGTTAAACGCACTCACTAATCAAGTACTATTTGAAAAAGGTGAAGGAGAAATAGACCTCAAGGTGCGGGGAACATTGCAAAAACCCGAAGTAAATGGAATTGCTACTGTCAATAATGCTACTTTTTCAGCCCAGGCTTTGCCAGGTAAGCTCAAAGATGTCACAGGTAGAGTACTGTTTAATTTTGACAGCATTTTAGTAGAAAATCTTCAGGGTAGATTTAGCGATGGCAAGGTAGAAGCTGCTGGAGAAATTCCCATTTTCAACAATGAGAACGTGACTATCAACAATCCCCTAACCGTTAATCTCGATCCGCTAGCGTTGATTCTCAAGGGACTTTATCAGGGAGGCGCTAGCGGCAATTTGCAGATTACTGGTTCTGCCCTTAACCCCATAATTGGCGGTAAAATAAATTTATTTGATGGTCAAGTATTGCTGGCAGAATCTAGCAATGCCACTTCATCTGAAAATAGTAGTATTGACGTATCACCTACCAAAGCCAATAAGCAGAGTGAACCTGAAATTGAGAATGAGATGAGAAATGAATTGACGGCATTAGGCATCGCTAGATTTAATAATCTAGATTTAGAACTAGGTAAAAACGTCCAAATTACCCGTGCCCCTATTCTCAGCTTCCGCGCAACTGGTAATCTCATAGTTAACGGCTCAATCAATCAGCCGATACCCAATGGCACTATCCGGTTAGAACAAGGTGGAGTGAATTTATTTACTACCCAATTTAACCTTGCTCGTGGCTATACACACACTGCAACTTTTAGTCCCTCTCAACCCCGCGACCCCAACTTAGATATTCGGCTATTTGCCAAAGTACTGGATGTAACTCAAAGTAATGACTTCGGTCGGGTAAATTCCACAGGTTTATCAGCCTTAGAAAGTGTTCGCGTCGAAGCTACTATCAATGGTTTAGCTAGCAAACTGAATGAAAGTTTAGAACTAACAAGTAGTCCATCACGTAGTCAAACCGAAATTGTGGCTCTTTTAGGAGGTGGATTTGTAGACACTCAAGGACGTGCTGACAGTACTTTGGGTCTGATTAACATCGCAGGATCGGCTGTGTTCAATAATTTTCAGTCAGCTTTTAACCAGATTGGTAATACCTTTGGCTTAAATGAATTGCGGATATTTCCTACGGTTATTTCTGAGAATCCCGAGGCAGGAAGAAGTAATTCAACATTGGAATTAGCAGCAGAAGCTGGGGTTGATATTTCTTCTAAGATATCCGTTTCCAGTATCAAAATTTTGACAACAAATGACCCCTTCCAATGGGGTGTTAATTACCGGATCAACGACGAATTTCGTGTGCGTGCTTCCACTAATTTAACCGATGATAGCCGTGCAGTATTAGAGTATCAAACGCGGTTTTAAAGAAATCTCTTCAATTTTAAATTACGAGTTACTTCCTGTTCCTCCTTCTCCTTGCTTATCAATAACTTGTCGTACCTGTTTAACATCCAATTCTAATGCTTCGGCGATTTGCTCTATACTTAAACCAAACTTAACCAGACGGGGTATAGTATCGAGCTTTGTTTCTTCTCGAACCTCATTTTTTACTTCCTGCTTTGTTTCTTCCTTTACTTCCTGGTAAAATTTAGTTTGTCTCCAATCGGTTAATCCAAACATCGCTTCTAACTCCTGTTGACTTTTGTTTACAAATTTATAGATAAGCATTCTCTCTACTAATTCTAAAAGATTGCTACGGTTAGCGTCATCCGTTTGTTGTACTTGATTTATCAAGTTTTTCGCTTGCTGTACTGCTTTATCTTCTGCTGCAACTACTAACTTAATCACGCCTAGCCCAATTGAAGATGATGGTACATCATCTAATTCGTCTAAATAAATTATACGAATTTGCTGTTGAACTAATGATGTTTGATAAATGAATGGCACACCTGGGTCGAGACTGCGTTGAGCAAAAAGCAATACTGCTTGCCAGCGACGTTGAGGTTTATATTGATTTATATACAGGAAAGCTTCTGTGATTATTCGCCAGTAAATATCATCATCGCGCTGAAACTGTACCTCAACAAAATAAATTGTGTCTTCTGGAAAGTCAGGTTTGGGTAAGAATAAACCATCGATGCGACGTGCTAGTTCTTTGATTTCTACTGAGGTAAATTGGTAGTGTAACGCCAGGGATTGGGATTGTTCTAAAAGTTCAAATAAGACACCTGGAAGAGTTTGAAATAAGGTGTAAAAAATCGTATCTGTTTTCATGCACTCTGGATATTTGAATATTTTCAGATTGTCATTGCTGATCAAGAATTATTTTTATAAATTTAATATCTTTGAATTAAATTGTGATATTATCGTCCCCTTGCTGATTAATAACTAGTCGCAAAATCGATAAGCCCAAAATTATCAAAAATAGCACTAGCCCAATTGTACAACCATAGCTAATTTCCAAATTGTTGAAGGCTTGCTCATATAGATAATAAACAATCGTTTTTGAGCTACTGAGTGGCCCCCCTTGAGTCATAATGTATACTTCTTCAAACACTTTCGTTGCCGAAATAGCCGAAATCACCGCCACTAGTGCTAGATACGGCTTCATCAAAGGTATGGTAATATCCCAATGTTTGCTGATTCCATCAGAGCCATCGATCGCAGCAGCTTCGTACACATCAGCCGGAATTGATTGCAACCCCGCTAAATAAATCACCATGTAATAGCCTAGCCCCTTCCACACGGTGACAGCCATGACGCTGGCAAGAGAAATTGGTACAATGCCAAAAATTTTTGCTGGGCTAGTTAGCCAAGGAATGCCTTCTGGAAAAATCCCTAAACCTTTAAATAACTGATTAAGTAATCCGTTTTCTGCATACATCCATTTCCAAGCTATTCCCGCAACCACCATTGAAATTACTACTGGGGTGTAGTACGCTGCTCTAAACCAATTCATCCCCCGCAGTTTCTGATTTACCAAAATTGCCAACACTAAGGGAGCAATTACTAAAATTGGAACTACACCCAGAAGATATAAAAAAGTGTTTTCTAAGGTTTTCCAAAAAACTGCATCCTTCCAAAGCTTGAGGAAGTTGGCGAAACCTATCCATTGTGGCGGTTGGGCAATATCTTCATAGTTAGTAAAGCTGAGGTAAAACGCTTGCAGTGCAGGCCAAAAGACAGTTAATCCCAAAAGAACTAAGGCGGGTAGTAAAAATAAATAAGGGGTCAGCTGCTGTTTGATTAATATCCAATTTTTAGGTCTCAATTGATTCATAGGAAGTTTAATAAGTACGTTGGCACGAAAAAAGTCAAGTATGTTACGAAACGTAAACAAGCTTAAAGCCTTTACTAATGACCAATGACAAAGGACAAATGACAGCCTTAGCCAGTTAACTTTAATTGCGCCAACCTACTTAGTTGTTTTTGTATTGTCATAACAAGGATTTGGAGATGTGAGTAGATTTAAGCTTCAATATTTTAAGAGCATATATTTGCGTAGCGCTTTGCCCTTACCGTTGGCATCGCTAATTAATAACTTAGAGATAAACTGCAATGGAAACTCAGCACAATCCGCCAATTGAACATCAAAATGTCCCCATAAACCACCGTGGACTTCATGACTTTTTGTATAGTTCCGATGATGAACACGTCGCTACTGAGGTGAGTATAACGCCTGAATTGACAAACAATAGCGCTGAAATTATGCCCCTTGAGGCTTGGTGTGCGGCTGCTGAAAACGCAAAAATTGCAGGTGTTTACGCAGTATTGGACGCAGAACGCCGCACGCAACACATTGGTTATTCTCGGAATGTGTTGCTTTCCCTAAACGGCCATGTCACCCAAAATGGTAAGCAAAAGTGTGCTTTTGTGCGTGTGCAAGCGTTCAAGTTCCCCAAGCGTCAAGAAATGGAAGATTTGCGAGATGCGTGGATAGCAGAACTCGAAAGCATACCACCTGGTAATGCTTCCGAAAGGGGAATGTGGGCTAGCGCGGTAGGGGAAGCTGCAAAAGCGATAATGTCAGAGGCGGAACGTCAAGCCTACGAGGAGAAAAAGCTCAAACTGCGGAAAGCAATGGCTGACACAACCCTTTCTAAAGAGTCAGAAACAATAGATGTGAGTGAAGCCGAACGTCAGCGCCAACTTGAAGCTGCTGTGAAAAACGATGACTGGAGTGTAATTATCGACGCACAGACACAGGAAACTAAGTCTTAGGATGAGTGTTCAGTTCACGCCGTAGGCGCACAACAATAGACATAGGAGTGCAAAAGAATGTAGAGACGTGCCTGATGGCAAGCGCTTCTCAATCAGAGGGTGCGCCAAGGAGTTCCCCTGCGTTTGAATCCCCTTCTCAAATACCCGATAACTGATAGACTATATTGTAAGAGGTATCTGAAGTGTCATACTTAAGTAATATCAGCAGATAGTCTTTGCATTATTAACGCGTTTTAACGTGGATAAAACATGAAAACTACTTCAGATTTAATTCCAGAATTTGAAAAACTATTCAGACAAAAATTGCAACTAAATAATTGTAAGCTGAGAAAGAAAAGACAAGAGAATAATTATGAAATTGTTACTCCAGCTAAAGATATTTTCTTGATGTACTGGTCTGAATTCCCAGAAGTTAACTTAATATATCAGGCTGTAGGGGTACGCACTCAGCAGACTGGAGTTTATGAGCGAGCTATCCGCTCCCATATTAGTTCTAGTCTAAGTAGTATTCAGGAGAATCCTAGCTCTGAATCACCATTAGATATCTCCATAAATTAGGGATCAGACCAAGCTGCACAAGGGTTGTAGATTCATTTTTGGAGATGTCTATATATTGGTGAAATAACTAATACTTAGATAAAACAGAAAATATTTACTATAGCGGTTCTCGGTCTAGTGAAGTACAATTTCATTGCCTCTCTCCTTTTAGGAGAGAGGCAATGAAATTGTTCCTTCTTACCGCTTCGGGAAGGGGTTAGGGTGTTAGGTCTATTTGCATACCTGTGCCTCACCAGATTGAAAATGGCTAATACGCTCTTGCCAGTATTACAATCTAACTGACGAGAGTTGACCACCGAAAATCTGTTGATCAAGAGATAAAAATGCAATCAGAAAAAAATCAAGATCAAGATCAGCCAGATTATAAAACCTTGCTAGCCAATGCCAAGCAAGCCTTAAAAATTGAATACCAGAAATCAGCCGCTTTAGCATCCCAACTGCAAAGCATAAAAACTCAGTTAGAGCAAGTTCAGGCTGAAAACAAAACTCTGAGGGAGAGTGCTTATGAAGATGTAATTAAGCACTTTGAGGCGCGGACTCAAGCAGCAGAAGCACTAGCACTAAAAACAGAAGTACGCCAAAGATTCCTTGAAGCTAATGGTTGCAAAGACGATGAGAGCTTTGAGACTCTATGGGATAGCATTAAAAATAAGATTCAGATCCAAGACGGTGAAGTGAGAATTGTTGCTCAAAATGGCACTCCCAAATTCACCTTAACGGGTAGCATGATGACTTTGAGGGATTTTATTCAATCCCTCAAACAAGACCCAATCTCTGGAAAGTTTTTCTTCAATCAATAGACATCTGGTAGAAATTAATTATGCGTTGCCTGAAACCCTTGTAGAGACGTAGCACTGCTACGTCAAAACAATTCATTTTCACTCCTATGTCTAATAAATCCCTTAACCTGGCGGGGCTGCTTCTTCAAAGGGGCGGATAATCGCCGGGGCTGGTGTCACTTCTGGTTTAAAAATTCCCTCCAATGCTTGTTCTAAGGTTTGTGCCATGACAATCCGGTTTTCGTAAGCTACTACTACCTGCACCAAAGTTGGCAAACTATTTTGTGTGGCTTCTAAATAGATTGGCTCGACATACAGCAGCGATTGCTCAATGGGAATTACCAATAGATTGCCTTGAATGGCTCTTGAACCCTGGCGATTCCATAGGGAAATTTGTTGAGAAATTACTGGATCTTGGTTAATCCGCGCCTCTATTTGCTCTGTGCCGTAGACCAGTCTTTCTTTGGGAAAAGTATATAATAATAACTTACCGTAGTTGTCACCATCCGATCGCGCCGCTAACCAAGCGATTAAATTACTCCGTTGTCTGGGAGTGTAGGGTAAAAGCAGGATAAATTCTTCTCTAGGAGGGGCTGCGCCAACAAAAGGTACAGTGGGTAGACTAGTAATTAAATAATACGGCTCTACCGGACGGGTTTCACTGCCATAGATTTCGTTAGGAATCTGCCACTGGTCTTCCCGGTTATAAAATACCTGGGGATCGGTCATGTGGTAGGTCATCAACCGCTCAGATTGAATTTTGAAGAAGTCTACCGGATACCGGATATGACTGCGGAGATTCAGTGGCATAGCACTGAGCGGTTTAAAGGTGTTGGGAAATATCTTTGACCAAGTGGCAATGATCGGATCGCTCTGATCGGCAATATAAAAATTAACGCTGCCATTGTAGGCATCAATCACTACCTTGATCGAGTTGCGAATGTAGTTGATACCATCACTACCAGTGTCTGAGTAAGGATAGCGATCGCTCGTTGTGTAGGCATCAACAATCCAGTAAAGATAGCTAGGATTACTTGGATAATCTTGATTAGCGGTAGCAGCAACTAAATAGGGGTCGCTGTCAAACTTGAGGAAAGGTGCGATCGCTCGAATTCTTTGCTTGACATTTCGCCGGAATAGCACCTTTGTCTCTGGCAAAAAGTCCCGCGTCAGCACCATCTGCCAATCTTTCAAGTACATGGCAAATAACCACCGTCGCCATACTGAACCGATTTGAACGCCACCCAGACCATTGTAAGAGTTGTAAATATTATCACTACCACTGGAGTAGTCTAGCTCTCTAACTCTTGTGCCAGTCATTACGTAAGTATTAGCTATTTCACCGTAATAAATCCGGGGTTGTCCAATGGGAATACTTTCACGAATGGCTTCACTGGAGGTTGTCAGAGCGCTACTATCACCGCTAATATCTTTAACAAAATATTCTGGTAGCCCACCTGGCCCAACTGTATTAACTGGGCTAACAGTAAACCCGAAACCGTGAGTATAAATTAAATGGCGGTTAACCCATGTTTGAGCTTCCTGTGGTACGCCAGTGTAGTCTAATTCTCGTGCTGCAATCAGTACCTGCCGCCGTTCTGTAGATTCAACTAGTTCCTGCTTAAATTCTGGTGGCTTTTGAGGGGCAGATGGTCGGCGTGAAGTTACATCTTTTTTCAAAGTATATCGATCAATATCGGCATCGGGGAACCGATAATAGGGCCGAATTTGTTGCAGCTGACGGTTAGTTTCTAACAGTGGTCGCTGATCCCAAAGGCGAATATTGCGAATTGTCAAGTCATTCTTTTGAATGTCAGCTTCAGTCAGCCCTCCTTGAGGGTTGAAGCCTCTAGCATCGATCGCCTCTAAATCGAATGCTTGGCGAGTTAAGGCAATAGTACGCTGAATGTAGGGTTGCTCTCGTTGCAACTCATTGGGTTGGACAATTAAATATTGCACCACAGTCGGCACAACAACGTCAGCAGCTGCAACCATTACCAGATAAACCCCTAACCCGTAAAACACCAATGGGCGATACGGAGATTTGGGTTTCCAGAAAAACCTTCGGCAAAGTAGGTAAAAGGCGATCGCTACTGCCAGGAAGCACAAGAGTGTGTAAACTGGCAACTGCGTTGTCACATCGGTATAGCTGGCACCATAACTTACTCCACGGGTAGAATACACGAGTTCATAGCGACTCAGCCAATAACTCAGAGCCACTACCAGCATTAATAAGCCACCCATACCGGATAAATGACGCTGCTGCTGGGGCGAAAAACCAGGGAAAATTCCCTGACTTAAACTGTCTCCTGACAGAAGATAAGTGAGAGTAACGGCGACGAAGCCATACAAACACAATCCCATCAGCCAGAGTTCTAGCAGTTGCCAAAAGGGTAAGGAAAATACGTAAAAGCTGATATCTCGACCAAATAAAGGCTCAGTGCTGTTGAAAAGGGTGGGGTGCAAATATTGCAGCATCTTTGGCCAGTGTCGGAATAGAATGAACCCAAAAATGGGACTGAAGAAAAGTGCGATCGCAGTTAATAAAAATTGCGGATAGATTAAAATTGCGATCGCCACTCCCCCAATTAAGCCCAGATCCCAGACTTGAGAGACAATCTGCCTTAAGAGTTGCCAGATTGTCTCTGGTCGAAATAGGGCGGGAATAGGTAGAATACCCTGATTAACTGGAGTATTCCAGTATAAAAGAGCAATCTTACCATAGTGAGCCAGCATCAACCCAACTAACAAGCTCAGTACCAGAGTTAGGGGTAATAACCAGCGCAATTTTAATGGTTGAAACCGTTGCGGCGGAATTATCCGGGTTTCGTTAGGTCTTCGATAATCAGGACTAAGAAAATTTGTTAATTCACGGCTTTGTTCTGCTTCCTCAATCTTCAAAGACTGGGGATATTTTAGCCGTTGTGCTAGAGCCAGGTTTAGCAGTAAATATGTAGCAGTTATCCCAGCCACAACTACCCACAAAAGACCACGAGTGACCACCCTCAACAGAAATGCTTGGAGGTAGCCGACTTCCCGAAACCAAAAAATCTCTGCCCCGAGGCGGGAACCCAGATCCAACAGTAGCCACAGTCCCAAGAATACAATTAATAGTCTAAAGCCCCATTTCCAATACATTCGGTAGCAGCCAAACTCTCTGCAAAGTTAAGTAGAGCGACGCAAATAAAGCTAACTGGCTAAGGCTGTCATTTGTCATTTGTCATTTGTCATTTGTCCTTCGTCATTTATAAGGGTTTAAGGTGTATTTACGTTTCGTAATATAGTTTGGTTTATTCTTGCCGACTTACTTAACCTTACCTCACGTCTTGCACCAAGAAAAGTTGATGTAATTTTATTACTCAGTAAAAAAGCATAACTCTTGATTTAGCGATAAAAACCCATAAAAATGAGGTAGCTTTATCGCATATCTTTTTACTTTACCTGGGGTTGTACGTAGAGGTGCAAGATATGAGTTACTGCATTAAGGAAAGTATTTGATGCTTTACCAAAAATTATTACCACTACAATAGACATCTGGTAGAAATTAAATATGCTTTACCCATAACCCTTGTAGAGACGTAGCACTGCTACGTCTCTACACTCTTTTTCACTCCTATGACTAATATCTAAGTTAGTATCGCTCTACCAATTGCGCCACCCGCCTTTGGGTGCAACATCATCATTAATAATAGACTTAAGTCCATGAGCTTGCAACAGAGTTTGATATTCTGTGGTGCTTGCCCACCGGTCAATTTCTCGCGCCCTTAGCACTGGTACTGGATGGGTTAATTGGGCTGTGCGGGCAGCTTTGACCATTTCGCCTAATTCTGTCTTGCTAATATCATCGTAAGCGCGGGCTTGGGCAATAAAGGCATCAAGATTCAGTTGTGGCGCTAAGGTGGGGGAACCACCTGCCAACTTCATCAACACTGACATGACAACTTTCGGGTCTTGGGTTGCTAGTAATGCGGCGCGATCGCAGGTAAACTCAGCACATCGTACCCATTCTAAAAGTTGTGCCTGTATGGCTTGGGCAACGAAAGTGCCGACATTGGGCACAATCGCCGCAGCTAATATGAGTAAATTTACAGGAGTCAAGTAAACACTATGATCACACTTGAGATGCCCCAACTCATGAGCAATTACTGCCTGTATTTCTTCTGGTGTGAGCATATCAATCAGGGAAGTGTGTAGCACAACAAAGGGCTGCTTACCCCGCACAGCAAAAGTATAGGCGTTGGGAGCCGGGTGTTGCCGAACGTACAACTGGGGAGGATCTATATCCAGAACATTACAAGCGTCTAACAACAGCTTGTGCAAATCGGGAAGTTGCTTTTCACCCACCAGAACGCTGGAGGCAATATTTTCCACATAGAAAACCTGCTCTGCCATTGGCCCAAGCCAATTTCGCACCAACATATCTATGCCCGGTATCTGCTTGAGCGCTCTGGTAGCTTCCAGGTCTAATGGATGACGAAATGAGTCAGCTTTTAAACCAATCAGAGGGGTTTTGAAGAAGGACATAGTGCAGCAAGCTATAAAAAAACACAACTATGGAATCTGGCTGCATAGATAAACAGCCTCCCACAGTTAGTATAACGATGTGAACCACTCCGCCGTAAGACGGACGGAGCTTCCCAATTCATCGGGAATAGCTTCCAGAACTCCATAGCTCCAGTTAGTCTGACATTCCCTCCAAGGGCAGGAGTCCTGGTTCCCAAGACCCAAATCTTTCTCTTGCAACATATACCTCTTAGCTTGGTTTTCGCTTATGGCATTGATGGTCAAGACCAAATAATCTTATCAGAAAATTCTGGGGATTCGTCATACATCTGATATTTGTTTTTGCTCTTGCAAAAAATCTTTCCTCAGATGCAATCCTTATCCCCCGCTTCCTATCCCCACCTTATGAGTACATTGGTTGAGAAAACTAAGTATGAGGCTAGACTTAGTGACATGATCAAAGGTAATCATGTTTTTATCTTGTCATATGAAGATATTGGTGCTGAATGCCGGATCGAGCAGCCAAAAGAGTTGTCTGTATGAAATTGTAGATGAAGCTCTACCCAGCCAAGCACCCGAACCCCTTTGGGAAGGGAAAATCAACTGGATTCAAGATCGGGGTGTGGCAGAAATTGAGGTGAAAACTGCTACGGGTGCAACGCTGCAAGAATCAATCTCTGGTGATTCCCCACAGGCACACCTCAACTATATACTCCATAAACTTAGTGATGGTGCTACCAAGGTAATTGATCAGTTGTCAGAAATTGATGTGGTGGGGCATCGAATAGTACATGGTGGACAGTATTATCGCGATAGTGTGCTAATTACGGAGGAAGTCAAAAAGGCGATCGCTAGTCTGTCTAAGCTTGCTCCAGCACATAATCCAGCCGCCTTGTCAGGTATAGAAGCAATCGAAAAAATCTTAGGAGATGTCACCCAAATAGCAGTATTTGATACCGCATTTCATGCCACTTTACCCGATGCCGCAGCAATCTATCCCGGCCCCTATGAGTGGGTAGAGCAAGGCATCCGTCGCTACGGCTTTCATGGTATCAGCCACCAATACTGTTCTCAACGTGCTGCCCAAATTCTCGGTCGAGATGTTGCTTGTGAGCGGTTAATTACTTGCCATCTGGGCAATGGCTGCTCTTTAGCGGCGATTAAAAATGGTCACAGTGTTGATACCACTATGGGATTCACGCCTGTAGAAGGGTTGATGATGGGTAGTCGTTCTGGTTCAGTTGATCCGGGGATTTTGATTTACCTGTTGCAGTACTGCAATTACTCAGTCGAAAGGTTGGATTATGTATTAAATAAAGCTTCTGGCTTAGAGGGAATTTCGGGTATATCTAGCGATTTGCGTGAGGTGAGAGAAGCAATGTCTACGACGGGCTACGCCTACGCTCAAGGCAATTCCCGCGCTCAACTGGCGTGGGATATCTACGTACATCGCTTGCGTTCTGGTATCGGCGCAATGCTTACTAGTTTGGGGGGATTAGATGCTTTAGTGTTCACAGCAGGTGTGGGTGAACACTCTTGGCAAATTCGCCAAGGCGCCTGTGAAGCCTTTGGTTTTTTGGGACTGAAACTTGACCTTGAGAAAAATCAGCAGCAGCCTGTGGATGAGGATATTGCTACACCCGATTCAGCAGTGCGGGTATTAGTTATTTATACTCAAGAAAATTGGGCGATCGCTCAACAATGTTGGGAGTTAAGTAGAGCGACGCAAATAAAGCTAACTAGCTAAGGCTGTCATTTGTCATTTGTCCTTCGTCATTTATAAGGGTTTAAGGTGTATTTACGTTTCGTAATATAGTTTGGTTTATTTTTGCCGACTTACTTAGTGAACTAATTCCTAAATTCCCGCACCATCAAGAAAATCTTCAATCATACCATCAGAATTTTTACTTTTAGGTTTGTTCGTTAGTTCGTCGCCAACCTCAATTGTGGACAAACTTGATTTATCTGACAACTGCTCTAACTGTTTCTCTAGAGCCTTGACACGTTCAAATAAAGCACGGATTACCTCAGCTTCTACGTCGCGTAGTTGATCATGATCCAAAACATTGGTAGTTAAGTTGTTCTGACGAGTCACACGCCCTGGAATCCCAACTACAGTAGTGTTACTGGGCACATCTCGTAGCACCACAGAACCGGCTCCAATCCGGACGCGATCGCCAATTTGAATATTTCCCAATACCTTTGCACCTGCTCCTACAACTACATGAGAGCCTAAAGTTGGATGGCGTTTGCCGCTTTCTTTGCCAGTCCCGCCAAGGGTGACACCTTGATAAATTAGGGCATAGTCACCCACGATCGCAGTCTCGCCAATCACTACTCCCATTCCGTGGTCTATAAACACTCCCTGGCCAATTAATGCCCCAGGATGAATTTCAATCCCGGTTAAAAACCTACTAAGATGAGAGATAAATCGAGGTACAAAGGGAATTCCAATTTTATACAGCCAGTGCGCCAATCGATGAAACACTAGAGCTTGGAGTCCAGGGTAACAGAACAATACTTCTAGCCAGTTACGGGCTGCTGGGTCACGCTCAAAAATGGTTTGCCAATCAGTTAGTAGCATAATCTGTTGAAATTTTCGTTGGTAAGTGAGGCTCTGAAAACAGAAACTCAGGATCATTTCCACTAAAAGATCAAGTTTAGGACTTACGCAACTGGCATATTATTTGGAGTTTGTAGTCAGGACTTTACCCGGATTTCATCAGGGCTGTTCGCGGAGCGTTCCCGTAGGGTAGCCCTGACTACAAACTAAAAGCTTTTATTTTTTGTGACACTTGCGTAAGTCCTAAAGTTCTTGATGAGAATTATCTCAGAAGATAAACTACGGTAAGCCGATAGAGTATAATTTTTTGTTGGTAGTAAGTGGGATGCGATCACATTCCACACTTTGAGAAAAATTAATTTCGCATAAACTGCGATAAGTCCCTCAATTCACCGTAGTATATTGAGTATAGTCTTGAATAGCCAAAACTACGCTCTCTTGGATCTGTCTTCCAAAGTGGAATACGCGCTGCTGGCACTCTTAGAACTAGCAAGCCACCACAGGAAAAAACTTCCTCTAACCATGAGCGAGATCAGTGCCAAGCAACCCATACCTGAACGTTATCTGGAACAAATTTTGACCAACCTCCGGCGTGTTGGTGTGGTGCAGAGTCTACGCGGCTCTAAAGGAGGTTTCGTTTTAGTTCGTGAACCTTGGCAGATTACAATACTTGAAATTGTCACTTTGGTCGAAGGCGAGCGCAAAGAGAAACATACCTCTGACTCTCCGACTCTGGAAAAGACTCTGGTTTATGAAATTTGGGAGCAAGCTAACGCTGCCTCAATTGAAGTTTTGGGTCGTTATACACTCCAAGACTTGTGCCAGGAAAGAGAAACTCGCGCACAGCAAAGCCCGATGTATTATATTTAGACACGACGGAGTACTCATATGCGGATAGCGAAAAATATCACAGAGTTAATCGGACGAACTCCTTTAGTTCAATTAAACAAGATTCCCCAAGGTTCAGGAGCGGTTGCTCAGATTGTGGTGAAGCTAGAAAGCATGAACCCAGCATCTTCTGTGAAAGACAGGATTG
Source organism: Nostoc sp. CHAB 5836 (assembly GCF_020829445.1). Taxonomy (GTDB): domain Bacteria; phylum Cyanobacteriota; class Cyanobacteriia; order Cyanobacteriales; family Nostocaceae; genus Nostoc. The sequence continues at coordinate 8,005 of NZ_JAIVFV010000019.1, read as the reverse complement.
GTGCGAGCATGGTGGAAGCGGCAGAGGAAGCAGGCTTAATTCACCCTGGAAAAACCGTTTTAGTAGAACCAACTTCTGGAAATACAGGCATTGCGCTGGCGATGGTAGCAGCCGCCAAGGGTTACCATCTTATTCTAACAATGCCTGACACAATGAGCCACGAAAGACGATCCATGCTCAAAGCTTACGGCGCTCAACTAGAATTAACGCCAGGGATGGAAGGGATGCGAGGAGCGATCGCTCATGCAGAGGAGATTGTAGCGAAAACGCCCAATGCTTATATGTTGCAGCAGTTTTGCAACCCTGCTAACCCAAAAGTTCACGCCGAAACCACAGCCGAAGAAATTTGGGATGATACCGATGGAGAGGTGGATATTCTCGTGGCGGGAGTCGGTACTGGTGGAACAATTACCGGAGTTTCAGAAGTTATTAAAGGACGGAAGCCGAGTTTTCAGGCGATCGCAGTTGAACCAAGCAAGAGTCCGGTATTAACAGGTGGTAAATCAGGCCCTCACAAAATCCAGGGTATTGGCGCAGGTTTTGTCCCAGCAATTTACCGGAAAGAACTGGTAGATGAAGTGATTCAGGTAGCCGATGAGCAAGCGATCGCTTATAGTCGTCGCCTAGCAAAAGAAGAAGGATTGCTATCGGGAATTTCTACTGGCGCTGCTTTATACGCGGCTATTCAAGTGGCACAACGGCCAGAAAATGCCGGTCGCCTAATTGTCATGATCCAGCCTAGCTTTGGCGAACGATACCTCAGTACCTCACTGTTCAAAGACCCAGAGGAAAATGAGTGGTTGAGTAGAGTTTGATTTTGCATACCAAATCGCACCCTTGCCTTGAGAGCAGATGTTGTTTCTCTGAATCCACGAAAGTTTATCAGACAATAGGGTTCACAAAAGGGCTGAAACTCTTTTTTTACGTAAGTAGAGCGACGCAAATAAAGCTAACTGGCTAAGGCTGTCATTTGTCACTTGTCCTTCGTCATTTATAAGGGTTTCAGGTGTATTTACGTTTCGTAATATAGTTTGATTTATTCTTGCCGACTTACTTAAGTGAGGTGAAATATTGTGGCAACCATTAAATGTAGAAATATCACTTTTAATAATATCCAGGCAATTTTATTTGACAAAAACGGTACTCTAGAGGATTCAGAAACGTATTTGCGATCGCTTGCACAAAAGGCAGCAAGATTAATAGATGCTCAAATCCCTGGAACAGGGGAACCTTTATTAATGGCATTTGGCATCAATGGCAATCTTCTAGATCCCGCAGGTTTAATATCAGTAGCAAGCCGCCATGAAACAGAAGTTGCGGCTGCGGCATATATTGCTGAAACTGGAAAAGGATGGTTTGAGTGCTTAAAAATAGCCCGTCAAGCTTTGGATGAAGCTGAGAAATACATTGGACAAACTCCTTCACCATTGTTTGTAGGTAGCCTAGAAATTTTGAAATACCTGCAAAAAGGTGGACTAAAACTTGGCATTCTCTCAGCTGCGACAACTGAAGAAGTACGTAATTTTGTCGCTAATCACCAATTAAGTGATTATATTCAGCTAAAAATGGGAGTGGATGAGGGCCTGAGTAAACCAGATCCAGTGCTATTTTTGCAAGCTTGCCAAGCCTTGGGAGTTGAACCAGGCGCTACATTGATGGTGGGTGATTCAGTTGGTGATATGCAGATGGCGCGTAATGCTAAAGCCGCAGGTTGTATTGGTATCACTTGGGTAGGTAAGTCAGATAATGTTCGAGGTGCGGATGTAGTGATTAATCAACTTGATGAAATCCAGATTTTAGAAGAGTGAATGATTGAATTTTAGCTATAAGTTCCTGCTCTTTGAGTTGTTACCGCAATAGGTTCTGACTCAATATCATCTATCTTATTAAACTCTCCAGCCCGCCAACTATCTGTTATATCCTTGATAAAACTGGCTATAGGGATCGCAATTAACAAACCCAGCACTCCTCCTAACTTTGCCCCTAGTAGCAAAGAAATTACCACCCACACAGGATTTAGTCCAGTCAAATTACCAAGAATTCGAGGTGCAACAAAATTAGAATTAACTTGGTCGATAGCAACAGCTACACCTAAGACTTCCACTCCTAACCAAAAATTTTGCAGTGCTACCAACAAACTTACTATGGCGATGCCGACTCCCGTACCAAAGGGGAAGAGTGAAAACAAGCCAATACCAATACCAAAAAGTAGAGCTAAGGGAACTTGCAGCGCCAAAAATGCCAGTGTAATTGTCACCCCTAACACAGCTCCCAATGTTGCTTGACCGATGAAGTAATTGTGGAAATCTTCTCGTAGCAATTCCCGCATTCTTGAACCAATGTTAGGGGGAAACCACTGAAAAATTCCGTCCCAAAGACGTTCGCCGTTCAATATTAGGTAGATAGTCAGCACTACCGCCAGCAGCACGTTGAGGACAATACCAATGGTATCAACAGCAAAACCAAGAATTCTACCAGTGAAGGACTGAAGTTGGTTAGATAATCGTTCCAGAATTTGGGTAAACAAACCACTTAAATTAATGGGAAGTTGTTGTTGACTTAATGCCCAATCTTGGAAAGCTTGCAGCTGCTGAGTACCAGAATCAATCCAACTGGGCAAAATATTAGCTAGCTCGTTGAGCTGTTGGAGAATTAAGGGAACCAAGGTGATGCCTAAAGCTACTAAAACGACTACAGTCAAAAGCAGCACTCCCCCGATCGCCAAGTTCGGTTTTACCCCTTGTTCCTGAAGAAACTGGATTGGATAGTTCAAGACAAAAGCCAGTAGGATGGCGGCGGCAATAATGCTAACCAAGGGTTGAAAATACTGTACAACCTGGAGCAATAGCCAGCCGTTGAGAATGGCAATGGGAAATGCCAATCCGATAGTTAACCATCGCGGCAATTTGTTTGCTGATTGCATTAGTGATTACCCCATAAGAGTTATAACTTTATTTTGGCTTTTAGGAAGTCGGGAGTGGGGGAGATGGGGGAGATGGGGGAGATGGGGGAGATGGGGGAGATGAGGGAGATGGGGGAGATGAGGATGATAACCCAATACAGTTCAGTTAAGCATTTCTTTCTTCTCTTTGCGTCCAACTCTTACGAGACGCACTCGCGTTGGTGTCCTTCTCCCTTGGCGCTAGCCTCTCCCTTTGGGAGAAGGGGAGACGCACTCGCGTTTGCGGTAGCCTGCGGCAAGCCGTTCGCGTAGCGTCTCGTAGAGAAGCGTCTACGTAAAAAAAATTGACTTTGGCAAAGAGTTTTAGCCTTAACCCAAGCGTATTGGATGATAACCAATGCCCAATGCTCAGTGCCCAATGTTCAATGGCCCAAATTATGTTGAATTTTTCTCAATAAAATCCAACATAATTTTCTGATGCATTGCCCCCAAAGGTCGGACTTCACCTGCGTTTTGTGAATAACAGTTACCTTGGTGAATATCTTCTGGTGCTAATAGCCCCATATCCCAGCCCTCATTCAGAACCAGTTGATTTAATTCCACCAAGAGTGGTGCATGAAAGACATGACGGACAACTCTTTCGTCACGATAACAGCCAAATTCAATAAAGGGTGGTAAGTCATAGCCGATTTCTTCTAAAATTTCTCGCTTGAGAGCGACATCCGGCGTTTCACCTGGTTCGATGTGACCGCCAAATAGTGCCCAGTAACCAGGGTAGAGAATACCAGGGATGTTGTCGCGCAGCTGCATGAGAAACTTGTTTTTTTGGTAGAGAATTGCGATCGCTATATGCACCTGTTGATTGTTCATATATTCATTTTTAATTGCTGATTACTCTTCTTCTAAATAAACTTCCCCTAATTCTTTGCCAGCTAAGGGAATACTTCGGTAGCGAACTTTACCCTTAATCACCACTTGTGAATCCTGACCTAGATTCTTTTGATTGGTAACAACCCAAATTTTGCCAGTTGAGTCATTAATTTGATAAGCCCATTGTTTCATCAGGGGAGCTTGCTTTTCTACCTGACCTTGGATGTAAACTATTGCCTGATTGTCTTGTTTTAGTTTAATTTCTCCAATTGGAGTGACATTTGTGCCAAATTTTAAGCCAGCCCTACTCAAGCTAGGCGATGTCAAGTTACCACAACTACAAAGTCCCGCTACCAGGAAAAAAGTCAACCCCAGGCGGTAAGGAATAATACTATGCCTGTATAAATACAAAAGGGATAAATTTCTTGTTTGTTGCATGAAAGCCACCAATTTATTTATTTATTTTAGGTATTGGGCATTCATTGGGTATTGGGTATCCCTTCTGGTGCGATCGCACTCGCGTTCCCTCAGGGCAAGTGGTCATTGGGCATTGGTTATCCTCCTCACTCCCTCATCTCCCTCATCTCCCTCATCCCCCTCATCCCCCTCATCTCCCTCATCCCCCTCATCCCCCTCATCCCCCTCATCCCCCTAATTCTTTATTCTTCAGATGATGGCTTGATCTGAGAAAATAAAAACTATGGATTTACTGCGAGAGAAACGCTACGACATCAAACAGCAACACAATAATAGTCGAAAGTCAAGAATAAAGAATAAATATTTTCACTTTGAACTTTCGACCAAAGACGAATATAGCTGGAAATTTTCATGGAAACAAAAACTGCCAAACTCCTCGATGGTAAAGCAATAGCAGCAAAAATTCAGCAAGAACTTTCTGTTGCCATTACACAATTAGAACCAAAAATTGGTCGCCCCCCTGGTTTAGCTGTGTTGATGGTTGGTGATAACCCAGCGTCAGCCGCTTATGTACGTAATAAAGAAAAAGCTTGCGCTCAAGTTGGTATCGCCTCTTTTGGTAAGCATTTTGCCGCCCAAACTACCCTTGAGGAGTTAGAAGAGGTAATTGCTGCACTTAACCACGATGAAAGAGTGGATGGCATTCTTGTGCAATTGCCCCTACCTCACCACTTGGATGCTGTGACTCTGCTACATCAAATTGATCCCGATAAAGATGCTGATGGACTGCATCCAGTAAATTTGGGGCGACTAGTACGGGGAGAAAAGGGTTTACGCAGCTGCACTCCAGCTGGTGTGATGCGGCTTTTACAAGAATATGATATCCACTTGCAGGGAAAACAGGCAGTAGTAGTGGGACGCAGTATTTTGGTGGGTAAACCGATGGCGTTGATGTTATTAGAAGCTGATGCCACAGTCACGATCGCTCACTCGCGATCGCATGACCTCAAAACCATCACCCAAAATGCCGATATTCTAATTGCAGCAGTAGGTCGTCCCGGACTGATTACTGCTGATATGGTGAAACCGGGCGCTGTTGTGGTAGATGTGGGGATGAACCGCGTCACCGATGCCAGTGGCAACAGTCGCTTAATTGGCGATGTCCACTTGAAATCAACTGCTGCTGTAGCAGGATTTATCACCCCCGTTCCTGGCGGTGTCGGCCCGATGACTGTCGCCATATTGTTGCAAAATACATTTGCCAGCTATTCCAGGGCGTTAAAACAGTGAAGAGTGAGGAGTGATGAGTTAAAAGTTAAGAATTATTATTTCTAAGTAGAGCGACGCAAATAAAGCTAACTGGCTAAAGCTGTCATTTGTCATTTGTCCTTCGTCATTTATAAGGGTTTGAGGTGTATTTACGTTTCGTAATATAGCTTGATTTATTCTTGCCGACTTACTTAACTCCTAACTCCCAACTCCTAACTCCTAACTCCTAACTCCTAACTCCTAACTCCTAACTCCTAATTCCTAACTCTTCATTTTTTCAGCCCCACAGCACCTTAAAATTGTGACGTATAAGACAAAAATCCCAAAGTGTCAGGAATTGAAGAATGGTAGCAACTGATAACGTTCAAAAGACACCACCAGAGCAAGCTACGTTTAACTTAGCAGCCTATCTGAAAGAGCGACAAAAGCTTTGTGATACTGCTTTAGATCAGGCTATCCCCATCATTTATCCAGAAAAGATTTATGAGGCGATGCGCTACTCGTTATTAGCTGGAGGCAAGCGTGTACGTCCCATTCTTTGCCTTGCTACCTGTGAAATGATGGGTGGAACTATCGAAATGGCCATGCCAACCGCTTGTGCTGTGGAGATGATCCACACAATGTCGTTGATTCATGACGACCTGCCAGCGATGGATAATGACGATTACCGTCGTGGGAAGCTGACGAATCATAAAGTCTATGGCGAAGATGTGGCAATTTTGGCCGGGGATGGCTTGTTGGCTCTAGCTTTTGAGTTTGTTGCCATTAAAACCCCCCAAAGCGTTAACAGAGAGCTAGTTTTGCAGGTAATTGCCCGTCTTGGCAAGGCGCTGGGGGCAGCTGGTTTGGTCGGCGGTCAAGTTGTCGATTTAGAGTCGGAAGGTAAATCCGATATTTCCCTAGAAACCCTAAATTTTATTCATAAACACAAAACAGCCGCCCTTTTGGAAGCTTGCGTAGTTTGTGGCGGGATCATAACTGGGGCATCACCTGAAGATGTGCAGCGACTGACCCGTTATGCTCAAAATATTGGGCTAGCATTCCAAATCATCGATGATATTCTGGATATCACTTCTACCCAAGAGCAATTAGGTAAAACTGCTGGTAAAGACCAAAAAGCGAAGAAAGTGACCTATCCTAGCCTTTGGGGACTTGAGGAATCGCGCTCAAAAGCTCAAGAGCTAGTTAAAGCAGCTTGTGTGGAATTAGAACCATTTGGAGACAAAGCCAAGCAACTCCAAGCGATCGCTCATTTTATTACCAGCCGCAAGAATTAGTTACGCTTGGGGAATTCGTAATACCTCGACTCCCTTAAGAGCGGGATGCTACGCGAACGACTGCGCTACTTCATCTGCGCGCTTGGTGAGTTTACGGTGAGCATCTCGACTCCGCTCGTTGGCGTAGCCTAAGAAGAGATGGAACCGCAGTCGAACTGCGTAGTCGAAGGGCAGTACAAGTCGGCACAAGGAAAGTAATGACGCTCTCTACGAGACGCTAAAAGCGTAGCTTGCTTAAGAGGAGGGGTACGCGGACTCCCTTTGCGTGACGCTAACGTAATTCCTATACCGCAAGCGTTTGATTGATTTGGAATGGGTGGTTTATTGACGCTATGCTGTACTACACCGCCTAGCAGAATTCAAAATTCAAAAAGCTTACTTGATAAGCTTTTGGGCGATTTTGAATAATTGGTCTGTTTCCGTGGTGATGTAGTAGGTTAATTTGGGATTTTGGGTTGAATCTAAATGTTTCCTCAACCAACAACTGCTGCTAATATTTACTAACCTAACCAAAATACCATGCAGGACATAGGCAACATTTTAGACAACCGGGTGCTGCTGGTTGCTCTGGTAGCTTGTTTAATTGCTCAAGCATTAAAGCTCGTAGTCGAGCTCGTTAAAAATCGTAAACTGAATGTGCGTGTTTTGGTGACAACCGGAGGTATGCCCAGTGCCCATTCGGCTCTGGTTACGGCTCTAGCCGCTGGTGTAGGGCAAACACTGGGTTGGGCATCTCCTGATTTTGCCGTTGCGATCGTTTTTGCCATCATCGTCATGTATGATGCAGCCGGAGTTCGCCAAGCGGCTGGTAAACAAGCTCGTATTCTCAATCAAATGATTGATGAATTATTTCATGAAAAACCAGACTTTAGCCAAGACCGTCTGAAAGAATTACTCGGACATACACCAGTTCAGGTAATCGCTGGATCGGCTTTGGGTATAACCATCTATTGGTTAGCTAGGTCTGCTTATTAGTCAATAGTCTACAGCCCACAGTTTATTAACTAACGCTCTTTTATTACTCTCGTCAGACTAAATTTGAAACCCTATTTTGGCGTTAGTCCGCGCAGGCGGACGAGAATTTGTGTAGCCGCGATTTCTAATGCCTTGGATTATTCTCTCTCCAGAGTCATAGAACCCACCTTCCGCACCCTGGGGTGTCACATAGTGTAATTACTAAGTTTTTGTGATTGTTGTAGTTGCAGATTATGCTCGTGCATCTTCATATTTAAGTTATTTTACTGGTTTTATGTATATTCAGTAGCTTTGT
>NZ_JAIVFV010000199.1 GCF_020829445.1 Nostoc sp. CHAB 5836 | reverse complement strand
TTTTGAATTTTATGGATAACCTGTAGAGTGGAAAAAGTATTTGCTAAAAAGCCAGGGTTTTTGCCGCATAAAGAAAACCGAGTTCTTAATTTTGGATAAAGTCGAGCTTAGAGGATGTTTGAAAAGTGGTTGCCTGTATCTTTGCACTTATTGATCCCCCCGATCAAGCCTTAAAAACGCGGAAGAATCAAAGTCCCCCTTTTTAAGGAGATTTAGGAGGATCTAGAACGTTTTGCTACCGACAAGAGGACTTTTCAAACATCCTTTTAGAGTAGATTCGTAGTCAGCGATCGCTAAACCCATTCTTAAGGCTAGACGCAAACCGATTAAATGCCAGCAAAAAGTCTAAAACGATCCGTGATCGACTGAATGCTTGCAGCTAATTCGTCTTTAGAGATGTTTTGATTGGCGCGGTTCGTAATACTTTTACTAAAGCCTCCTCCGGTAAAGAAGTCCCCAAAGAATTTGGTGATTGTGCCGACTAAATTTGATCCTTGGACGAATGCATTCGTTGATCGAGCTGATAGTTCATCAAGTTTTATCGGATTACTGGAATTATTGATCGTCAGCTTCAAATCGACCTCTATATCAAAAAAGACTCTGTAGGACGGGTCTGGTGACAGAGGAACAGAAACCGATGCGTTGACATTGTTATTAGGAGCCACAAGTCTTACGCTGATCTGATTGGGTCCAGGGCCAGCCGTGACTTGCTTAACGGAGAGGTCTCTCAAGTTTACATTCACATTCTTTAAGCGCAACTTTGAAAACAAGATTTTGCCAACTTGTTTACCGCTCAGTTCGTCCTTAATTTGCTGCGCTGCAATGCCTTTGCCGAATTCTGTCCAAGAGATATCAATGACCTGTTGAATGACATTGGCCTTCTCAAGCAATGCTAGAACAATGGGTGAAGTTGGGACAGGATTTGGTTTAGGGCGCGGAGTAGGTTTTGGTTTCGGATCACCCCCACCACCACATCTAGGTGCATCTGGGTTTGCGTCGCAGTTAGGTAGAGCATAGGCGGGAACGTAAGCTCCAAACCCTGTCACTAAAGTTAAACTAACAAGAATTGCAGAAATTTTTTTCACACGTAAGTTTGCCATAATGTTGCCTCTTTGTAATTGCTTGATTGATTTTCACTAAGTTGATTGAAAAGCGATCAAATCACAGGGTCAGCGCATCTTGTCAATAGCAAAACCTCAATCTCAATAAAGCCCAAAATAATCGCATTAATCCCTACTGATTGAGAATGTTTTAGGTGTAGGCGTAGCCCGTCGTAGACATCGCTTTGATCCCTAGAAAATATTTTAGTTCAAGCGATCGCTATTTTTTGGTTAAAAAATGTACAGCGATCGCAGATACAATCATAAGTAAAAGGCAAGCTGGTAGAAAATGGCTGAAATTGTCACCCTTCAACTCCCTGAAACACTGGCACAAAAAGCAAAGGAAATCGCTGCTTTCACACATCGGCGACTTGAAGATGTATTACTAGAATGGATTGAGAGCGCCATTACCGAACTACCTCTGGAGTCATTACCAGATGAACAGGTTTTGCCTATGTGTGATATGCAGATGGAAACTCAGCAGCAAGAGGTTTTCAGTGACTTGCAAGCGCGTCACCGAGAGGGACAGCTTAATGATGCAGAAGTTCGTCAACTAGATGAACTTATGCAAGTCTACAGACGTGGCTTAGAGGATGTTTGAAAAGTCCTGTTCCAATACTGCGCAGGTTTTGGCAAAAAAATAAAAAATGTGTAGATTGGGTTGAGGAACGAAACCCAACATTTTCGGGCATTTGTTGGGTTTCACTAAAGTTCAACCCAACCTACAATTACAATTATCCTTAACCCAAGCCTATTGACATTGATTCCGGTTCCCCCCTTAAAAAGGGGGGTTAGGGGGGATCAACAAGTGCCTAAAATCACAGCTAACTACTTTTCAAACAACCTCTAAGAGTTGTCGAGGATCTCGTTGTTCAAATAATTTCCTTTGCTATCGGGAAATGACTCAGGACAAATTGTAGTAACCAGTAGAAACTAAATCAGGAACCAAAACCTCTGGAAACCCCAGAGGTTTTTTCTTCACTCTGGTAATTCATTTTTCCACTCATTAGACCTCTTGCAAAGTCTATTGTAAATAGCATTGCCACGCCAACTTTGCTGCACCTACTATCCCAGCAAAATTGCCTAACTCGGCTGGCAATATTTGTAAACCCACACGTGATAAAGGCTGCACTCGCTTCTCAATTTCTGCCTTTACTGCTGGTAAGAAAAACTCAAAGCTGCCACTGATACCCCCACCAATGACGATCGCTTGCGGTGTGAGTACATAAATCAAACTTGTCAGACCAATTCCCAAGTTTATACCATATTCTTGCCAAAAAGTCAATGCTGCGGCATCTCCTTGTTGGGCAAGAAAACCCAATTCGATGGGTTCCTTGAGAGTGCGGCGGCGAATTGCAGTAGCACAGGCATATTGTTCCAAAGAGCCTTGATTGCCACTATTACAAATTGGGCCATCAGGATTTAATGAAATTAAACCCAATTCCCCGGCGGCTCCTTGATGTCCAACAAATAGTTTACCATCGAGGATAATTGCCCCACCAACCCCAGTTCCTAAAGTTAGCAGAATCAGATTTTGAAAGTGGCGACCGGCCCCCAACCAAGCTTCTCCTAAAAGAGCGCAATTAGCATCGTTAGCGATCGCAGTCGGTTTGCCAGTTTTAGCTTCTAACCAGTCTGCTAAAGGCACATCGCGCCATCCAGGTAAGTTAATGGCAATTTTGGCAATACGTCCTGCGGCATCGGATGGGCCAGGAGTCCCAACACCAATGGCAACAGCTTGATTATCTGGATCAATTTGAGCGATCGCATCTACGATCACCGCTACCACGGCCTCGGGCTTTGTCGGTTGGGGAGATGCCACACTCAAAGATAAGAGACAAGTACCATCATCTGCAAAACGCCCCAGCTTAATTGCCGTTCCGCCGATATCAATGCCAATTACTTGAATTTTGTCATTTGTCATTTGTCACTTGTCATTGGGCATTGGTGAACAGCTATTCCCTATCCTTGATCTGTTCGCGCAACATCTTCCTTTGGAACAAGACGCGAAGCTTTCAATTCCGATTTCTGTAAATTAGCAAAAGTCGTGCTACGAAAATTCGATTGCTCCTGCCAAGCTGTAATTGGCGCACCTCGTAAAATACCAGCAAGAGCAACGGAAAGGATAAACCCACCAGTAGCGGCAGCAATTAACGTTAGATTATCTTTCATATAAATCTCTCTATAGTTCATCTGTCATTTGTCATTGGTCATTTGTCATTTGTCATTTGTCATTTGTCATTTGTACTGAGCGAACGCGAGTGCGTCTGGTAGAGTTGTCGTTGGCGCAGCCTCTCTAAGAGTTGTATTTGTCATTTGTTCAAAACTAATGACTAATGACCAATGACTACTTTCGGATTCTATTTTCTCTCCGTAACCGGGGATTGACAAATTCATTTAACCCCTCACCAAGTAATGATAACCCTACCACCATAAATGTCATCGTTAAACCAGGGAAAAGTGTAGTCCACCAGATGCCAGTAGGTAGAGCTTCTAGGGCTTGTTTTAAATCATGTCCCCATTCTGCCACTTCTTCGGGAAGTCCTAGCCCCAAAAACCCCAAACCGCCCAACACCAAAATTGCATCAGCAGCATTGAGTGTAAATAGGACGGGTACGCTTTGAATGACGTTGAAAAATAGATAACGAGAAAGCACAACCCAAGTGGAAGCGCCCATTGCTTGAGCGGCTTCGATGAAGACTTCAGTTTTCACGCTCACGGTGTGGTTGCGAACAACGCGGTAATATTGGGGGATGTAGGCAATGCTAATAGCGATCGCAGCATTTAATATCCCACGCCCCACCACAAAGGCCAGTGTCACAGACAGCAGTAGTCCCGGTAGGGTGTAGATGCTATCCATAATAAACAGCAGCATCTTATCCAATTTCCCGCCGAGATAACCACTCAACATCCCCAAGGGCACACCGATAATCATACTCAGCGCCGTTGCCAAAATTACCACCTGCAAAGCAGCTTGAGCGCCGAACAATGTCCGAGAGAAGACATCATAACCCAGACGACTAGTACCAAACCAATGTTTAGTTGAGGGTGGCTCGTGAATTGGATTAGAGAGAAAATCTTTCGGGTTTTGCAGCCATCCCCAAGCCTGGAATACGGGAGTGAAAAATGCCAGGAAGATGAAAAATAGGGTAATGGCTAACCCGATGAGCATGAGTTTTTGGGAAACATTGAGACTTTTGCCAAACTGTAAAAATGTTGGTAGCCGCCGTTTTGTAATGGTCATAAAGCGATCGCCCAAAGCAAAGCTTGATACGCTGACTATTTTACATATCACATAGGGGATTGGGTAAACATCCTTAATAAAAGTCCGACTGCTTCGCGGTGGATAGAGAGCTAGACTAAGAAAGAGGTGAGATTATGCCTTATTTTTGCTAGAGATAAATAAACTTATATTCCAATACGCTTGGCTTTGTGGATAATTGTAGGTTGGGTTGAGGAACGAAACCCAACAAATGCCCGAAAATGTTGCGTTGAGGAACGAAACCCAACCTACACATTTTTATTTTTTGGGCTTAACCCAAGCGTATTGACTTATATTCTTATAATTTCCTCTTAGAGAGCATTTATAAAGTAAACCTTAAATTGTCGGGTGCGTTAAAGCAGCGCATAACGCACCTGGAAATATGGTGTGTTACGGCTAAATTGAACTTTCTTAAATCCTCAAATTTCTACACAGCCGTAACACACCCTACTTAATATTTACTTTATAAATACGCTGTTAACAGCCTTAATTAACATACATTCTGATGCAAAATATCAACTAATTTAGGTTAAAATATGTAGTAGAAAGATAGTCTTTAAGATACTTTTGTAAAAAATATATTTTGCCTCGATCAACATCTGTTTTTACCTTTGGTAAATTAACAGAATTAATATTAATCAGTTTAATTCCGATTTTCAATATGAAAATTTATCAAAAGCATACTTGGCCCTCAACTCTGGAGGAAGCCATTGTTATCCAAGAAAAGCTGCAAGATCAAGTAATTACTGAGGATCAACTAGAAGAACCAATCCAGTACGTTGCTGGAGTAGATATGGGTTTTGAAGCTGATGGAACCATTAGCCGTGCAGCTGTGGCTGTACTTAGCTTTCCTGATTTGCAAGTAATCGAGACCAGCCTAGCACACCGTCCTACGAGCTTCCCTTATATTCCTGGGTTCCTCTCGTTTCGAGAAATCCCAGCTGTTCTTGATGCCCTAGAGAAGATTACAACAATACCAAATATCATCCTGTGTGATGGTCAGGGAATTGCTCATCCCCGTAGATTAGGTATAGCTTGCCATTTAGGGTTACTTATAGATATGCCAACAATTGGTGTAGCAAAGTCTAGGTTGGTTGGTAAGCATGAAGAATTGCCAGAAGCCAAGGGTAGCAAGCAACCACTGATATATAAGGGTGAGACGATTGGGGCAGTTTTGCGATCGCGCACCGGAGTAAAACCTCTGTACATCTCCAGTGGTCATCGAATTAGTTTACCTACGGCAATTGACTATGTATTACGTTGCACGCCAAAATATCGGCTACCAGAAACTACGCGCATTGCTGATAAATTAGCGTCGGCGAGATAAAGCTTGTTGAAGTTTTTTCTAAATACTTGCTTGCTCCTACTTAATCGTGTTAGGAATCGCACAGAAAGAAGTTGAAGTAGCTCATGAACGCACTAACTTTACAGTGGCACGATGCAGGCCAAGATAAAACTCAGAACATTTACGAACAACAGCCAAGTCAAAATCTTGGCACTGTTCGCATCGGTCGTGATCCACTCCGGTGCGATATTGTTCTGAGTCACCCCACTGTCTCTGGTTTACACGTTGAAATATTTTTTCATCACCAGCAACAACGTTTTTATATCAGGAATTTGCGATCGCAAAATCCCCCCATTGTCGATGGAAGTCCCTTAGTCCAAGGTGAAATGCCTTTAACTGAGGGCAGTAGTATCTTTTTGGGGCAAATAAAACTCAACGTTACTAGGGTTTCGACGGGTAGCATTCCAGCAACAATTTTGCCACCACCACATCCACCAGTAAATATCGGACATCACCAGTATTCACCAACACCCCCAGCACCACCGCCAGGAGTCTATGGCTTAGAATGCCCCAAATGTCATAAAGTTTGCCCAGGAGAGAATCTACAAATTGGCTGTCATTGGTGTGGGACATCTTTAGCTGCGGCGGTGAGTGTGTTGGTAGGAGGGGGTTAGGGATGAGGGGGATGAGGGGGATGAGGGGGATGAGGGAGATAACCAACCATGTCCCATAACAAATGACAAATGACCAATGACAAATGACCAATGACCAATGACAAATGACAAATGACAAATGACCAATGACAAATGACAAATGACAAATGACCAATGACAAATGACAAATGACAAATGACAAATGACAAATGACAAATGACCAAATCCAATTGAGTTGGGAAGAACCGGCGACGGGTGAACGGCGAGAACCAAGGTTGAATATGCCGATCGCTTTTGGTCGAGAATTCGCTCGCTTACCTGCTGAGTTCAATGGACGGCGCGTTTCTAGGATGCTGCTTAACAGTAACGAAGTTTCTCGCTACCATGCCTTAATTGACTGGGAACACGACCATTTAGTAGTTATTGACCAAGGCAGTGTTAATGGTATCTATGTCAATGGTCAACCACAAACGCGTAGTGTTCTGGCTAATGGCGATACGTTGCAAATTGGCCCCTATTTAATAACGGTGACATTTGCTGCTAGCGCCTCTGCACCAGATACCAGTCCGCCTTCAACAATTTTTTTCAACCCAAATACCAATCTCCCCGACCCCAGGTTGGCTGTAGTCCAGCCGCTAACGCCTTTGGCAAGTAATTTCCCGCCATTAGCGTTTGAGGCGGAAAAGGTCGCTGTGCAAGCACTTCATGCTACCGGATTGCCAGTGGATAAATCTGATTATCTGGCGATCGGGGCGGGACTGGGTAGCTTTTTATGGGTTGATTTGCTGCGAATTAGTGGTGTGGGTGCTGACAAAGTTGTGGCTTTGGGATTAGAGGCGGAACCTTATGCCCGTTACAAGCGCCTGTGTCTGAATTCGCAAATTCCTTTATATGAAAGATTACGATCTAATTCTGATTCTTGCCCTGATAATATTTGGGGTTGGCCTAGTTATGCCTTGCGCGAGGCTTGGCACGATTTCACCAAGGGACGGATAAACTCAGCATTCAAGTATTTGTGGCAAGTTTTTGCTGAACCAACATTTGCAGAAACTTATACTCCCCGTGCGGGTAATGTCTTTGATTCCATAGATAGGGAGGCGAAGCGCATTGGCTGGAATCAAATTTACCGCTATGGGCGAGTTAGGGGAATTCGCAAAACTGATGATGGCAGATATTGCGTAGCCTATTCTCGCGCCCCAGGAAATTATGCTTTTTTAGTTAGTCGTTATTTACATTTAGCTACTGGGTATCCAGCAATTCAGTTTCTGCCAGATTTGCAAGCTTATAGGGAAAAATATCAAGATTTTAAATCTGTTGTCAATGCTTATGAAGCCCACGATCATGTTTATGAGCAACTAGAGCAACAAGGTGGTACGGTATTGATTCGGGGACGGGGAATTGTGGCTTCGCGGATTGTGCAGCGCATTTACGAAGCCAGAAAGCGAAATCGGAATATTGCAGTTTTGCATTTAATGCGATCGCCTAAACCCCAAGGTAACAAATTTCAAAAAGCCACGCGCCTAGTAAAAAATCATTACGAATTTCAACCCTTTAACTGGCCTAAAGCCTGTTGGGGCGGCGAACTCCGGGCAATGTTAGAAAAAGCCACCCCCGATGAACGCCAGCGTTTACTAGCAGATTGGGGTGGAACTACCACCGCCGATCGCCACGACTGGCAGCAAATTACCGCCCAAGGCTTAAGCGAAGGCTGGTATCAAATTACCTTCGGTGAGGTGCTGGATGTGGAGCGGGATGCCCAAAACCGGACTATTACCAGTATCCGAGAACAAAGCTTTGGGGAAATGAAATTGCTAGCTGACTTTATTGTTGATGCTACTGGACTGGATGCCAAAGTAGATGCCAATCCTTTAATAGCAGATTTGGTGAAACATTACAACCTCCCAGTGAATCATCTAGGGCGACTGACCGTAGCGAACAATTTTGAATTAGTAGAAATGCGTAATGATAGAGGACAAATGTATGCTGCTGGGGCTATTACTTTAGGTGGCCCTTATGCAGCCGTTGATAGTTTCTTGGGCTTACAGTACGCCGCATTAGTCGCCATTGATGGACTCGCCAGCGCCCGTGCGCCTGGAGTTCAAAGGTTGAATGTTGTAAGTTCCTTTCAGCAGTGGTTGAAGTGGGTGTTCAATCAGTCACCTTAATACCAATACGGTTCACAAAAGGGCTGAAACTCTTTTTTTACGAACCACAGAGGCGCAGAGAACACAGAGAGAAGAGAGAAAGAAAGAGAAGGAGGAAATGCTTAACTCAAGCGTATTGACCTTAGTACAATATTTCATTAATTCGTAGCGAATTCTCTGCGCCCCTTCGCGCTTCCCTTTGCGCCCCTACCCTGCGGGAAGGCGAGGCGCCTATGCGTTTAAATTTCAACCCTCAATTATAGCTGGCGGTAAAAGCAAAGTTTCCTCAATCATCTCTCGTAAGTTCGGAGTTACATTGCTAGCAGTGTTAAAGCAATATACTAATAAACTGTTTGCCTCCCAGTATTGCTGAATTGACTGCAACTGTGCCTCACTGAATTGCCAATCATAACTTATCTGGCGATGAATTGTAATCACTTCCTTTAATTTTGTAGTCCACAATTGACCGTTAGATTGCCACCATGCTTTTAATAGTTCTCTATTTTCTTGTGAACTAGGCAGTTGATGTTTTAGGCTTTGCAAAGATTGATATAAAGATGAATTATCTTCTAGCAAGTAATCAATATCAAGAGCTAGTTTTATCGCAGATATCCGTTTATAAAAAGTTTCTGGTGTCAACGCAAGGCTAACCGCAACACAATGTATTAAAGCTAAATCTAATGCTAAATCATCAGCTAGTTTTCCAGCAATATGATTATCTAAAGATATCGCTAGAGTTTGGTTATACAATAAACAATAATTACGAGGTAAGACGAGGGTAAAGTAAAAAGCACGTACAGCAGATGGATGGTAAGTTGAGGTAATTGTTGAAGACTTTTGCATCACCCAAGTGAGAAAACGTTGTAATGTTTCATCCGCAACAACAAAGTTCTCAATCTGCTGCTTCATTAACTGAAATAAGTTTTTAAATGATCTGAGCATTTCTGATGTGAGTAAAATGACTTCACGCCAGCGCTTATCAAACAAATGATTGACAACTTGCTCTAATGTTTTTTGATCGTCATTAGCAACAAACTTCCTCGCAGTGAAGTATTCATAAAATGTTAAATGAGAAAAAGAATAAATACCTCTAGCTTGTTCAATTAATAATCCATGCTGTAACTCAATTGCTTTAAGTATCGCTTTACTATTTACTTGTAAATCTTCTATATCAGTTGGTGCATTGGGTAGCAAATAGAGATAGTCAGCTATTAATTGACAAATTTTGCTTTCTTCCAAAAAGTAATCCCCTTTTTCAAAAGAAATAGCAGCTATATAACTAAGCAATTTAATTTTATGGGCTAAAGTGAAATTTCGGTAAACTTCATCTCTTTTTATGCCTTTTGCTTCATCCCAACGTACTAGTAATAACTCTAATGCTTGTTGATAGATTTCAGAACGCTTAATCTGAAAATCGCCTAAATGCTGAAAAATTAAACAGATTAAATTGAGCAAAAGAGGTGTGGATGCTAGGTTTTGAACCAGTCGATTTTCAGGAAGTGTTATTTCATCAATAAATTTAGATGCTAATGTTTTTCTTGACCGGAGATTATTTTTAGAAAATGCCGCAAACCATTTATTCACAAAAGTTAAAATTTGTAATTTGTTAAACTCAGCAATTTCTACTTCAGCAAACCCTTTGAATTTCTGATGTCTAAATGCAGTCCGACAAGTAATAATTACTATATTTTTATAAAAAGTCTCGACAAAATTGCCGATTACTTTATTTATTAGATCACTATTTTTATCCCCTATTTCATCCAAACCATCTAGTAAAATTAAAGTTTTACCTTCATGGAGTAAATGTTCTAATTCTTCTGGAGTTATGTTACAAATGCTAAATTTTTGAACTAAATAGTTTAATAAAGGATTCTGGTCATCAGAATTTGCATTTTCGGCAAAATCCTTCAGACTGATAAAAATAGGAACCCTTTGAGTCTGAAATTTACCTTGGTTACAAAGTATAGCAATTGATTGCAAGAAAGTAGTTTTTCCTGCTCCTGGCTTTCCAAGTACGACAAGCTTAGAAGATTTTTCAACAGCTTGTAAACCTGTAATTCTCTTAGGAGTGACTTGCTCTGAAAAAAAACTTTCTAAAGCTTGATGATTAATTTTTTGTAATTTGTAAATATCCAGCCATCTTTGATTGGTAATTTCTTCTACTACATCGACCTCAACAAATAATTCATCTAATTCTACGGTACGAGCAACATCTAGCAACCGGATAATACCACATTGGTTTTGAATTTTTTCGGAGTGAGCAGCACGTACCTTAGTCACTAAAAGGTCAATGAGCGGATAATTTTTACTTTCTAGTATCTGCTGAGATGCTAAATCTTCATCTGATTTAAATTCCAGTGTTTCAACAATATCTTCGGGATTTAGTGCTAGAGTCAAGCAAATTTTATGGAATATTTGACGGGCAACAGGTTTGCCAGTAAAAAACTTCCAAATTGGTTGGCGACTGTCTAAACCAACTTGACTCGCAAGATATTTTTGTGTCCAGCCTTTATAATTAAAAGCCAATTTGGCTTTTCTAATACCTTCAGACGAAGCTTGGAGAGATCGTTTAGCCATGCTAATATCAGAAACTAATTCGATTCAGTTCAATAATTAATTTCTATCAATTATATTTAGTTTTTAAATTAGCGACAAGTCAATTCTTTGGGGCAGATATTGAGAAATACCTGCAAGCAACCTCAACAAAACTCTGACCATGCACATCGTTGTAGATCCTTTTAAATCCCCCTTATGAAGGCGGATTTTGAGAGGCTTTACCTCAATACAGTTCAGTTAAGCATTTCTTTCTTCTCTTTGCGTCCTTGGCGTCCTTGGCGGTTCGTAAAAAAAATTGACTTTGGCAAAGAGTTTTAGCCTTAACTGAACCGTATTGGGTTTTACCTAAACTCAATGCGAATGTGGCAAAATACAGCCAGAAGTTGATGGATGAGCAAGCTAATAAGTACTTATGCAAAATTAATTACATATTTTTCTCCAAAATCTCGAATGACTTTTTCAACATAGTTAACTAAATTTGACCAACTAGAGTATGCATCTATTTCTATCCATTCATATTTCATAAAACG
>NZ_JAIVFV010000198.1 GCF_020829445.1 Nostoc sp. CHAB 5836 | reverse complement strand
TTATTGAGAATAAGATTCGTGCCACTTTTATTCCTCAAATATCCTTTTATGTATTATTTTATTCTTGTGATTTTCATTTATTACCGTAATAACCGCTTATGACAGTAAGGGGTGCGGAATGTGGGATATATTGGTATGAAAAATCTGGAGGAAAGGTATGGGAAAGCATTTTTGAGCATTCTGTAGAGCGCCATTCAGCTTCACCCTTAAATTACGCCATTTTCGCTATCAAAACAAAAATGGATGAGCATATCAATGCCGCTAAAGTCCAGCTTGGGGTTCTTTAATCATAGTTAGGTGATCAAAATAAAAAAATGAAGAAGGAGCCTAACAACCCCAATGCACACCGACCGCCGAGAGGTTATCGGTTGGAATCCAAGGCTATCTGCGGCGGGTGATTGGGAACGTTAGGCCCTTTGGGAATTTTTACCAGTAGTGAAAAGCTGACTATCAGCAAGTTGATAGCCAGTGCCATTGAAACAAAAATTCAATTGGCGTAGTTGCTCTTGCTCGGTTTGCAGTACCTTAATGCATGGTAATGCCTGACCTCGGTTCTCTCCCACTGACAACAAATGCTTACCTGTTGGCAGATTGGGATTCAAGTAACTCAAGAATACCTGAGTAATTGGTTTGTCCTTTCTGAGCCAGTAACCAGTATACAGACATCCCAAAGCACCACAGACATCAGGCGTATTCAAGTTGAAAACTGCGAACCTACCGTCTTTTCCTTCCACACTCCAAGCCAGTATATTTTTAGCAGATACTTTGGAATTTAACTCTGTATTTTCTACAATCACCTGTTCAACGACTGTAGCAGGCACAACATTAGCAGCTTTGTTCCAAGTAACGGTTGCCGCATTTAAGCTACAGCCCCCTAAGCTCATGAGAATCGACAGCAACAAAAAGATGCCCAAACCAATGCGAAACCAATGAATCCAGTAGCGTACCCTCATAGTCGGTGCTGGTAATTGATATGCAGTTGTCTTCAGTGGTTGAGACTGAGTAGGGGAGGCGGAGTCAGAATAAACTCCCTTTCCTTCCGCTGCTTGTCCAAAGTGTATTTTTGAATTGGCATCAGTATCCAGTATTTCTTTTATCTCATGGGCTGAGGTAATAGAGGTTTTAGATAAATCTGTCATACTCTACCTCCCATTTTCAGTATTTTTAGCAGTGCTGATGTAGCTAGAATTTACATTAGGAGAACAGGTCAGCGTTCCATTATCGCTATTACTGTTGCGATAACTAGCTAAAGCGGTTTTGCCGTAATCTTTGAGACTGAGGCGACCGAGGGCATCTGAGCCATTTCCATCAACTTTGCTGTAATCACCACCAAAATGCTTTTGAGCCACTCGTTCAATTAGGCGATCGCCCGTAAATGGCTGTCCTGTAGCCGGATCGATTTGCTCTTGTGTCACTTGAATTTTGTTAGCCATATCAGCCATAAATGCCCTATCTTGGTCGGCTGGAGGAAAAAACTTAAATAGTTCAGCCTCTGTTGGTTGATGCCCTTGCTCCACTTGACTCAGAAACTCTTTACCTCCAGGCTTGGCAGCAATTAACTGCACTGCATAGGGGTTATAACTCATGAACTGGTAACGACCGAGAGCGCGACCACAATTTAAACCTCCATCCGCACAGGTATGTATACCAACTGCTTTGTAATCTCCGCTACCAGCGCTTTCAATCTCCGCAATTGCATTTGAGAGCGATCGCAAATCAATACCGGACAATGATTGACCTGTTATCGACTGACTACCATTACTAAACGTGCATGGATTAATCTTCTCTCTTACTCCAGTACGGTTGGTAGTGCTAGCTTTAGGCTCTCTTGTCGCTCCAGTTGGTAAAGACGTAGTATTTGTCCTCTGTTCACTCAAATTACCTACAAATATCAGAGAGTTAACCTTGTAGCTGAAAAAAGGAACAGGCCCAATAAAATAAGGTGTACAACCCATTCGCCAAGCACAGAACCGAAAGAACAAAGCCGTATCTACCGTATCAGTAGTTTCATCCGGCTCCATTACCACCACCTTAAAAGCTTTACCAAACGGTAGCCGTCCTGTTGGTTCTCGACCGTTATTCACTGCTTTCAGGATACCCCGTCCGCCCTCGACTTCTTGGTATTTCCCGGAAATCCACTGCTTACCTTCTAACTTACTGCGATGGTGGAACGCCCACCGTAGGTGATCGCTACGACCTGTATTCTCCAATTTGAAGTTGGTACATATACAACCTACATTCCGCACCCTCAACTGTCACAATCGGTTTTTACTGGTTTTTAGACATAAACAAAGCTACTGAATATACATAAAACCAGTAAAATAACTTAAATATGAAGATGCATGAGCATAATCTGCAACTACAACAATCACAAAAACTTAGTAATTACACTATGTGACACCCCAGGGTGCGGAACGTGGGATACAAGCTATCGCTTCTAGGTGAGAAATTCAAATTAAATTCATTATGAATACAAGCTTAATAAATACAAATAATTCCAGTATTTATACTCCAGAATATACTATTGTTTCCAATGTTTCAACTCTTAATTCAGCTCTCCAACCTCTGTTTCAGGCAGAAGTTTTAGCCATAGATTGTGAAACAACAGGACTTGACCCTCTAACTGATTCTATTAGACTGATTCAAATAGCTGCACCAAACCATCCAGTAGTGCTGATTGATTTACCAGCTATTCCCAAAAGCGATCGCCCACTACTCAAAAAACTGCTTTGTAACTCTGCTGTCAAAATTGCACATAATGCCAAGTTCGACTGGCAATTTCTCACACTCGCAGGACTTCAACCCTCTGGTCAATTCTTTGATACCCAACTTGCTTATAAAGTTCTAACCGCAGGATTAAAAACAAGCTCATCCTTACAAAATATAACTAAAAAGCTACTACACATTCAACTAGATAAAACTCAACAAATCAGCGATTGGTGTAAACCTCTTAAATCGGTTCAATTGCACTATGCTGCCGTAGATGCTGCCATATTACTTGACCTTTACCCAATTCTCCTCAACAAGTTAAAGCAGGCAAAGTTACTCAAAATTGCCCGACTGGAATTTCAGTGTATGCCTGTTGTAGCTCAAATGGAACTTAACGGAATGCTATTTGACTTGTCCCGATGGCAGATACTGGGTGCAAAACTAGAAACTGAAAAAACAGATGCTTTAAGGCAACTCAAGCAACTCCGTATTGCTAGTTCTCAGATGTCATTGCTGCCAGAACTGACAGATACAGTCAACCCGAATTCACCTCAGCAAGTTTTGGCTGCTCTCCAAGCTATTGGTATTAAAATCAACTCAACTAATCAAAGTAAATTAGTTTCTTTAGCTGCACAGTATCCCATAATTCAAGCATTGCTAGATTATCGCCGTCTATC
Source organism: Nostoc sp. CHAB 5836 (assembly GCF_020829445.1). Lineage (GTDB taxonomy): Bacteria > Cyanobacteriota > Cyanobacteriia > Cyanobacteriales > Nostocaceae > Nostoc. The sequence continues at coordinate 8,221 of NZ_JAIVFV010000198.1, read as the reverse complement.
TAAAATTATCGGCACTTTTACCGAGAAACTACCCCAGCATATCCACCCCAAAACTGGGAGAATTCATCCCAACTATTATCAATTAGGGGCAAAATCCGGTAGATTTTCTTGCCGCAAACCACCTCTACAAAATATTCCCCGTGATGAAGCTGCTCGTAGCTGCTTCATTGCTGCCCCTGGCTATAAAATTATCAAAGCCGATTACTCCCAAATAGAACTACGAATTATGGCTCGGCTTAGTGGTGATACAAAGATGTGCCAAGTCTATCGCCAGGGGGCTGACTTACATCGATTAACAGCATCTCTAGTAACTGGAAAATATATCAATGAAGTGACTGAAGAAGACCGCAGATTAGCAAAAGCAATAAACTTTGGATTGATTTTCGGTATGGGCGCTGCCAAACTCCAAATTTACGCCCAAGTAAAATATGGGGTGGCAATGACATTAGAACAAGCAAAAGCTTTCTCTAAACGATTCTTTGAAGCTTATCCTGGAATAGCTAAGTGGCATGAAAACATCAAACGTAAATACATCCAAGGCATTAAGGAAAGTCGTACACTAGCAAATAGACGACGGAGATGGGTAAACAAGCCCCGATTATCAGAGCTATTTAATCATCCAGTACAAGGTTTAAATGCCGATATCAACAAATTAGCTATGGTAAAACTTTCAACGACTTTAGCTAAATTCAGAACAAAACTCATCTGTGTAAGACATGATGAAATTGTACTGGAATGTCCAGAGACTGAAGTTGACCAAATTAGCCATATATTACACAATTGTATGGTTGCTGCTGCCCAAAAGTTTCTCAGCCGAATGGCACTAAGAAAAGCTGAAACACTTGCCAGATAAAGATTACAGCTTTTAATCAATGAATAGTGAGCGAATGGTCAAGCGATCGCTGCCGCATCAAACACAGCGAAATGGGTGGAGGGTGATGCAGGAGTTGCCCAAAAATTTTCTGAAAATGTCCCAAAGGATTGAGTAAAGATGAATTTGATGCCCTACCTCAAACTCTAACTGTGCGAGAAATTTACTATTACATTGTTATTCCTGGTTTTCGTACTCAAAGAGTCAGTTTAATCACTACTTTAGTCGAAACAACAACTTATTCTATTCTAGAACTTGTTGGGCTTTACGGTCAACGCTGGGATGTTGAATTAGATTTAAGACATCTCAAAACTACCTTGGGTATGGATGTTTTACGATGTAAAACACCTTCAATGGTACGTAAAGAAATTTATGTTTATTTGCTTGCTTACAATCTACTTCGTAGCTTGATGTGGTCAGCAGGAACTACTTATGGTACGCCTCCAAATCGCTTATCATTGCAAGGTACTCGTCATCATTTAATTAACTTTATTCCCCAATTGTTAACTGAGAGCGACGCAAAACGCCAGCAAATTTATCGCAATGAAACTTAAAGTTGTTGCTCACAAGGCTGTGAGCGATGCCTGCGGCGGTAAACTACGCCCTGCTAGAAACGAACCACGCGTTCGTAAACGTCGTCCAAAAGCTTACCCCTTAATGACAAAACCAAGGAATGAATTACGCAAGCAATTGCAAACTGCTTAAACCAAAAGGGTTTCGGCTTTTCTTAGTGCCATTCGATTCACAATCAATTTCCTAGAGTAGAATCGATATACTCTCCAGACAAACTCCGAGTGATTACAGCCTATCACGTTTAATAATAAAGCTAGTATCAAAAGTCCCAGTCTAACAAGCAGAAAATACTAATCGGTATCGTTGTTACGTTAGTGGCGAACGCTATTCTTTAGCAAGGAAAAGATTAAGAGTGTTTAGAATCTCAACAACCGCACGAGCATCTTCACGAGCATTGGATTTTATTGGTGAGTAGGTCTCAGGGAACAAGCAGTTGCTAGCCAAGCTAAAAACAGGCCGCATCTGACTACTGATTATTCTGGTATTCTGGTAGGTTAGATAACGTGCATCGAGGACAATACCCTTAGCTGGTCCACCAAGTAGACAACCAAACTTCCCAATCTCTTTCTGTTGTATTCCGCCGGATAAAATGTCATAACTGAAGCTTCGCCGCAGACCTTCTAGTCTGCCGTAAATACTCTCGGGTACTTTGATGAGTTGACCATCAATAGAGAGAGAGAATTGGTCATCAATTGACCGTGAATTAGGATCGATGTCATTTCCATAGAACTTAATTTCTTTTGTCACCGTGTTGTCAGATTTATACTTAAGATTTAAGAGCAATGTTTGTTCAGCCAAGGTCATGTTTGGGAACAGTACCAGAACTAATACCACAAATACCCTTATAAGTGTCTTCATTAATTAGCCTCTGCTATTTCAACAATCTTTTATATTAAAGTGTCTGCCGAGGGGAAATGAGCGTTGAAACAGAAACCTAATCTAAAGCTAAAATCCTTTCTGCACAGACAGTCCGATCATTCGCCTGTAAGAAGAGTTTTCTATTTGGCGCCGATTTTTGTAATCTCTAGTAATTACCCCAATAATAGTTATTTTTCTCACTATTCCTATGTCAAGTAAACTTCTTTACTTAATCTTCAATATATAACATTATGTAATTCCTGATACATATTTCCCTTCCTATAATCGAAATTTTATCCTTTGCACAGATGTATTTTTTTCCCTTATTAAAAATCCGATATCTTGTGAAATTTTGTTTTGTTCTTGACAAAAACGCAATTTATTCTTGTAGAAAAAATAGTTTTGTGGTAGAACTCATAATGAAAAATACATAAGTAAATTTTATAGCTTGGCTAAGGATATCTTTTATCAAGCAATAATCAAGTTTATACAAGCTTCATATAATACTGTTAGCTGTGGTAAATCTGCTCATAACCTACATGAAAACGTTCAAGCAGCATTATCTTGAACTCGACCCAGTAACGGGAATTTACGTCGATGATGTTCAAGGGCGATCGCTCTACTGCCGATCTTAATCCTCACCTGTAGCCTTGAACCGTAGCATTATGGGAAGTCTTTGCGCCGCGCTAACAAAAGCGACGGCAATGCTGAGAGTAAATTCAGTTCAGCAGCAAAGATGTTTCTGATGCCTTCTACGCCTTTTTTCTCTCAAATGGCAGCATTAATGGAACAACCTTACTAGTAGTCTTTTCAGAAGAACCTTTTTTTGTTTTTGGTTGGTTCTCATCTACAGAAACGCTTTTATCCTGTTGTGCTATAGCATAATCACTTTCCTGTGGATCTGGCTGGTAGACAAGCAAATCCCCTGGTTGGCAATCGAGAAATCTACAAATGTCATTAAGCCGCTCAGGATTCATTCGAGGCATTTCATCAGTTCTTCTGAGCCGATAAACAGAGGTTTCGGTGATTCCAATACCTTGCGCTAAGTCCTTATTTCTAATCCTTTTTTGAGCCATTACCTCATTAAGTTTCCAGCGTATCACTGTTTTAACCATAACCTTTACCCCACAATCCTAATATTCGTACTGGAAAAACGATTAATCTTCTTCTCAATCACTTTTCCTGATTTTACACAAGAATACTATATAGTTACACAAAACTACTTTAAATATACGCGATACGTATTGACAGCAGTATACGTCTCGCGTATATTAAATATGTAAGGCGTTGGGAAACAGATCTCAACCCAAAACTAAAAAGCGACCGCCCTGTCTGGAAAACTTAGCGATCGCCTTTTGACTCTATTACTTGAGGATTCCATTATGACACATCGAACCCACACACACCTTGCCCTTGGACGCTACAACCTCCCGCGCCTCAAAAGAATCGCTGCCGAACTCGGCGTAACACCCACCGGGGACAAGAGAGGTAGTGAAACTATATTGCACAGGGCATGATGAACAACCCTATCCCGATAGGGTGCGGCTGAGATAAGGCGACTTTTAGGATTTGTCAGGTGAAAGGTTCCTAAAGAATCCTCCCGGCAGCGCAGACAACACGAAAACCAAAAGGGTCGTTGAGGAGGCCGCGCCTGAAGTAGTAGTTGCGGGACGCAGAACGGCAGTTTCCAGGATTATTGATCCAGGAACCGCCCCGCAGCACGGCACTTAATTGCTATTGAGAACGATTATTATTCTTGTTATCAAACCACGGACTACCATCTGTTGGCGCACTTTCATAATTCTCGTGCCAATCATCAAGACACCATTCCCAAACGTTTCCGTGCATATCGTATAATCCAAAGGCGTTAGCTACCCCAAAACTGCTCACAGGCGTAGTCTCTTCTCGATAGATACCTTTTGGTCCTCGTCCATAAGAACCCGACCATTTATATTCTTCGTTATCTGTACCCCTGTAATTGGCAAGATCAGTTGTGATTGTCTCGCCAAAGTGAAATGGAGTAGTTGTTCCCGCTCTACACGCATATTCCCATTCTGCTTCACTGGGTAGCCGATACTGCCTTTTTGTATGTTGCGAGAGGCGATCGCAAAACTCAACCGTATCGTACCAGGAAACGCGCTCTACAGGTCGTTGATCCCCTTTGAAATCCGATGGGTCAGCTTCTAGCTCAATGTTTACTTGTGGTAGTGCTGCTACGGCTCTCCACTGTGCTTGAGTGACTGGATATCTACCCATGCAAAAATTCTGAATAGTTACTAAATGCTGAGGACTTTCTGAATCGCTGCGCTCTAGTTCATCCTCTGGTGAACCCATCATCAATTAACCATTCCTGTTGAGTCATCTATCGCTCCTGGGATGAAAAACTATTAAATCTATATTTTGCTACAAATCTACAGAACGGGATTCCAGATTGATATTAGCAGTCTCAGTAGATTTGCGATAGTAGTTTGCTCAAGTCAATTGGCATTGCTGAATCAAAATATGAATCAGGCGATCGCTCCAATATGACCAGAGCCGGACAGTTGTTTGGCATTGCTTTGATCAAAGGCGATCGCTTTTTCTAGGCAGAGGACAAAGAGGACTGAGTTTGAGCATCTGTTGAGCGAGGATTTTTGTTCTGGTTCAAGAGGCTACGTCCGCTATCGCCAGGAATCTCAACAGAAGTAGGTGTACCTGAATCTTTGGTGTAACTAATTAAATCTGTGGGAGTAATTTCCCCTTGTAAATCTTCGGCTAAATAATTTAGGGCATTGCATAGTCTGTTTAAGGATTCACCATCTAGCCGTGGCATAGTTTTGGCTTTTCGCAAGTTAGCTATGGAGTTGTGGCTAACTCCCATTGTTTTAGCAAGGTCGCCAGCTCTAATGTCATACCTTGCCATAATTTCTTTTAATCTCCATTTAATCAAGGTTTGGTTCACAAAATCAACTCCTTAAGCTTACTTCTATCTAGTGTATACTACAAATTTCAAAGTCAAAGCTGATATTTATAAGCTTTAACTTTGAAATCCTTTGGGACATTTTCAGAAAATTTTTGGGCAACTCCTGCATCACCCTCCACCCATCAGTGAGAGGTTAAGATAATTGCACAAATGTCCGTGAGGGTGCAGGAAAAGGCGATAAATCCAGCTTGGAGACTGGTTTTCGGAGCGCTTTGGTAAGAAGAAAGCCGCACAGTTGCCCCATACTCCCCAACTCCCGCAGCGTTGGATTGAGAAGAATTTTGATGAACTGCGTAGTCAGTGGTACAAATCCAAGGGGCAAAGTTCCCCAGCGCAAAATCACAAATGGGAAACAGACCCGCGTACTGCTGACTGGCTAGCCATCATCGAGGAGACAGCAAACCCCCTCGAATTCGCGTCTGATAAGGAAAAAATAGAGTTTGTAAAGTGGTGCAAAGAAACCAAGCAGTTTAGCTGGTTGAAGGAAGGTGAACATGACTGACCTCCCAATCTTTGAACGGCTGCCAATCAATGAACAAACCGAGAATGATGACAAAGAAATTTGGCAACCATCCTGGCATTGCTTCTGTTGCCAGGACACAGGGCTAATTTACAGGCATCTAATAGAGCTAATAATTCCCGACTTCGATCCCAATCGCGATCGCATCCCGGTTTGTCAAGGCTGTAATAAGTTTGACAACTACCATCTAAAAGAATACGGAGTCTTAGATTTACGATTTGACCTCTACATCTGCAAAAAATTGGATGCGATCGCTCGTGATGGTTGGAAACGCACCACTCAGCAACAGTTTGAAAAATATAAAAATCAACTTGATATTGCAACTGGTGCGATCGCTTTATTATCGCCGTTGATATTACAGATTTATTCTTAGAGGAAACCATGTCATGCAGCAACTCACACAACTTGACCTCTGCTCAGGAGTTGGTGCAGGTTTCCCCGTTGCCGGCACAAAACTTGGATTCAAGCTTATCGGAACCGCAGAGATTGACCCCTACTGTAGCGGTATCCTCGCAAAACGATTCCCAGGAATTCGCAACTATGGAGACGTGCGAAACCTTGCCCTTGACTACACAGGAGCAATCGATCTCATCACAGCTTCCCCGCCCTGTCCTCCATTTTCCACAGAAGGCGATCGCAAAGGAGCCGACGACGAGCGAGATTGTTTCCCCGCAATCCTCAAAATTATTGCAAATTACAAACCCCGATTTGCCGTTATTGAAAACGTCACAGGTTTGCTCACTTGTCCCGAAAGAATTGGAGATGAGCGCGGTTACTTCCGGTATGTTTTACAGCAGCTTTCCGACGGCGGGTATGATGCGGAATGGATTACTCTCGGAAGCGGCCACTGTGATGCTCCCTTTATTAGAGAGCGAGTATTATTGGTTGCCGTCTCCCGGAGCATTGAGCTTCAGTGGCAAGGGGCGACCACCTGGGCAGACCAAGCAAGAGGGTGGATTGAAGGAAAAAGGTGCGATCGCGCCGGGGCAAGTGGTAAACCCGGAATTTCTAGAGAGCAGTTACAATCTTCCACTTGGCTGGACAGACCCACAGGAAAACAGATCAGCATTGGAGTTGCTAGCGGAAATGGAAGCGTCCGCCATCGCCGCGCAGCCCTCGGAAATGCCCTTGACTGGAGAGTTGCCAGTATTGGACTCAGAAGAATCCTCTACCTTAACTCAATCGCTGAATAAACTAACACCAGAGATTTTCTTAGAGGAAACAAAAGAGGATACCAAGCGAGCGCCTCACTCAAAACGCAGACAGCGTAAGGGCTCTCTCTACAAATACTTAGAAAATAAGAAGCTGAAAGATGGAAGAATCGCATCCTACCCCCGTGTAATCGGTCACAGACACCCCGACAATCCTACTCATTGGCGCTGGGGGTTTAACTGGGAAGAGAAGGTGGATGGTGAGTGGAAGGGGCGGAGTATTGGCTCGGTGCCAGTAGGGGCGATCGCACTTATCCAATCTATGCAAAATGAGGGGGTTAGTTTAGAGGAAATAATCGGTTTTATTAAAAGAGCGAAAGCTAAGAAATAAATTCTTAGAGGATGAGGACAATGCTATTAACAGAACCTGAAATACAACAAGTTTTAGAGCAAGTTCAAGCTGCTTTTCCCAACTTGACTGACTGGAAATACAATAATGAAAAAAATGATGAGTAAGTAGGTCGGCGTAATTAAAGCTAACTGGCTAAGGCTGTCATTTGTCATTTGTCCTTCGTCATTTACAAGGGTTTTAAGCCTATTTACGTTTCATAACATATTTAGGTTTTTTCGCGCCAACTTACTTAAGCAGTTTGTAATTGTTTACGTAATTCATGCCGGGGCTTGGTCATCAAGGGGTAAATTTTGGGGCGACGTTTACGAACTCGTGGTTCACTACGGACTGGGCGGAATGGCACGCTTGAAAAGCTATAAACTATACGAGGTAAGGATTTCAAGTTTTCATGAATGAACAGTGAGTGGGCAGGTTGAGCGATCGCCTCCGGATCAAACAGAGCTTCATGGATGGAGCGATAATGCACGGGCTGTCAAAAAAATTTTTAGGTAGAAAAAGCTCACTCGTTCATGAAATACTTTCAAAAAGACGAGCAAGCAAATCTGGTAGATTCGTGTCACAAGAAATATACCTAAATCTTAAGAAAGTTCTTGATGTCTTATTGTGCCCACATTGTAAACTTGTCAGGTGAGCGTTGTGGGGTGATGCTGGAGGAGAGAGGATATTGACCCGGACAAGTTTGCCCAAATGGTGACAGATGCCCCACAGTGGACTGAATGGATGGCTTAAACCAATTCGCAATACTTTGGCTTCGCTCAGTACAAGTTCGCTTTTTCGCCCATGACCATTTAATGAAATTCACGCATTCAAAATTCTGTTAGGAATAATAAGAATAATAATGAAATTGATTAACAAAGTTTGGGGGTTTAATTCC
>NZ_JAIVFV010000197.1 GCF_020829445.1 Nostoc sp. CHAB 5836 | reverse complement strand
TAAGTAATAAGTAATGAGTAATAAGTAATAAGTAATGAGTAATAAGTAATAAGTAATGAGTAATAAGTAATAAGTAATGAGTAATAAGTAATAAGTAATGAGTAATAAGTAATAAGTAATGAGTAATGAGTAATAAGTAATGAGTAATAAGTAATAAGTAATGAGTAATGAGTAATGAGTAAATAGCCATTAATTATCCAGGGTAAGCGCATCTGAAACCCTATTGACACGGTAGTTTTGGGGTTCACCCAAAGCACAAATAAGTTCAAAATTATTACACTGAGCCAAGGGGTGGGATTGACATTTTTGTCTTTATGATGCGCTTACCCTGATGCGCTTACCCTGATTACTTATCAAGTAAAATTGAATTACCACATTCTTTTTTATTCATGATTAATCATAATGCCAATATCAGTATTCAAGAAAGAACAGAAAATTTTGCAATCAGAGTTATCAAAGCTTATTGTGAGCTAAATAAAAGACCTTTTGACGACGCTGGTAAAATCTTGTCTAAACAATTTCTAAGAAGTGGGACATCAATAGGTGCGAACTGTTCAGAAGCTAAGTATGCACAATCAAATAAAGACTTTATCAATAAGTATTCTATAGCTTTAAAGGAAGCTAATGAAACCCTTTATTGGGTAAAAATAATGATCAAATCGGAGTTAGTGTCAAAATCAAAATTTCAAAATTTGATAGAGGAGAATGAAATAATTATTAAGATAATAACAACTTCAATCAACAAGTTGAAAGAAAAAGAAAACCCACATTCCGCACTTCAAAATGTGATCCCTTAATATTTTGACAAATCCAGGACTTACGCAACTGGCACATTAATCTCAAAACTGTCACACATAACTAATTTGGTTCTAATGGTGATAAATCAAAGCTTACAAGCATTAAGTTGTAATTGAAGTAGATGTGCCAGTTGACATTTTTTTTTGACACTTGCGTAAGTCCTAAAAATAATCCACTTATTACTTATTACTTATTACTTATTACTTATTACTTATCATGATTGACCCATCAGATAGTAAAGAAATCCAAAGAGATTACCTGGAAACTTTAGAATCTTTATTGAAAAGGATTTTTCAAAAAGCTGAGGAGAAGAAATATAACCCGAGCAAGGAAATATTTATCAAGGTCGGGAATGAAAGAATTTATAGAGGAGTTCCTGATGAAAACATGAAGGAGATTAATGCTTTTATTTCACCCGACTTAGTTGACAACTTATCAAAAGCCTTTCAGCAACCAGAACAATTGAAAAATGTTGTCGTGATTAAGATTGGTGGCGAAGATGTATTCCGTGTAGAAAAGGGTCAAACAACGATAGATAAATTAGGTTTATCACAAGTTGAAAAACAATCCCAAAAGAATGTAATCCCAGAACGAGTCTATAGTGTAGAAGAGTTACAGAAACAAGTCGATGTCTTGCAGAAAAAAATGCAATCACAACAGAAGCTTGTAGATGAGCTAAAATCTCAACCTCAATCTCAATCATCATCAGCAATTGCAGAGTTGTTTGCTCAAGTTGAAGAAATGTCCAAGTCTCTGGAGAAGCAACAAAAAGCAATTGAAAAAACCCAGCATTCTTTAGCTGCTTTTAGTCAGCATTCTTTACCCCGGATTCAAAATACCAAGTTGCAAAACTGGGTAGGTGCTATTGAAAATCAAGTCAAGCAGACATCAAAAAATTTATTCGACCGGATTAAAGATGCTGTTACGCCTGAAATAGTTAAGCTGCACAATTCTCTTGACCAACAAATGTCTGAGATGAAATCCCTGATAAATCAACAGGTTTCTGATCTCAAAGATGAAATGCAAACTCAAATAGAGGGTGTGAAATCTCAATTCCAAACCAGTGTTAATCATGTTCGTGAAAGTGTTGACAACAAGATATCGTCGGTGAAAAATAGAGCTATTGAAGATAGCGTGAAAGTGCTACTCATGACTTTAGGGGACAAACAACCCGATGGTTCAATAGTTTTCAAGAGTAAAAATTTTGATTTTCAACAACTTGGTGACAGCGTAAATGTTAAAGCTAAAGATGGGGCTAATGTGATTAAAGATGGAGTTATTACCCCGTCAGTTACACCAGAACAAATTACCCAACTTGAAAAGGTTAAACCTGTTGTTGATGAATTATTGAACGCTGAAGCTGATTTGTCATATGCTGATGCTGAGTCGGAGTATATTCAAGCTGAGTCGGAATACTTAAGCGACCCGGAAAATCTTGAGGAGATTGATGATGAAAATTTATTTAGAGGAATGGGTCGGTAATTTGTAATTCGTAATACCTCGACTTCGCTCGGCACAAGTTCGTAATTCGTAATTACGTAGCTTGCTTCTCGCTTAATCAAGGGAGTATTACTGTCTTCTCTACGAGACGCCCAAGGGACGTAGCTGGATTTCTCACCACATCTCATTAATTAAATAAGTAAAGAGTAATAAGTAATAAGTAATAAGTAAGATTATTTACTCATTACTTATTACTTATTACTTATTACTTCACCCGCGAGGGGAGCAGGGGAGCTTGTGAGAAATGCGGGACGTAGCGTAGCCCATTACGAATTATTTTAATCTGAATCCGGGATTTTGGCTCCGATATTCTGATTCGATTTCTTTTTCAAGTAACTCAATTTCTTCTAACAACGCAATTTCTGAAGATAACTCCTGAATTGATGCTGATAATTCTGATTCACTAGGACTATTTAGCTCATCTAAAATCTGTTCTGGTATCGGCTTGCGTGGTGGTGATATCGTTGTAGCACGTTGTTTTTGATTGAAGGAAAGCCAATCTCTTAAATTCATCGCTTCATAGTTCACTTTTTCATAAGCTAGTGGGCCTTGCGCCATGATGAAATCATCAACTCCTTTGTCTGGCCCTGGCAAGGTTACAACTTTTACCTTGGCTCCTGCAAGTTGTAGCAATCTCCCAGTCACAGAAATATCTCGCTCAATATTCTGCTGAGTTTCTCTTTTGCTTTCGTAGTCAAAACAGAATTTAAAAAGTCTATTTGGTGTGGCGAAAACTGCCAACTCTTCATGTAAATATGACTTGCCAATTTTGTTACCAAATTCATCTTTTGTCGTTCGATATCCTGCCGATATTCCAGGTAGCCCAATGGCAGCATAACCCTGACTCAACAGACTGGCTGCTTTTTTTGCACCCTCCGTAATCGTCGTTGGAATGTTGTATTTCCAAACACAGTACCAGAATCCTGATTGGCGATCGCTGTTGCTTGGCTCGACACCATATTTTTTGTAAATACGTTCAGCTATCTCTTCGGGGACATCTAAATTAAAAATGCTCAGGTCAACTTTTGGTGGGTGTTCATATTTGATGAATTTACCTGAAATTATTTGACCATCATCATCTTTTTTTGGTCTAGGTGCATTCGGTTTATAACATCCCCACCTTTTAATCGGAGGTTTATCTCCTGGGGTCAAGTCTTTAAACTCACGCGGGTCAACTCCAGCATCGCACCACCAGCCACCAGCATCGAGATGAGAATATGCTCTGATGAATCCATCTGTTAGTCGTCCTGTATTTGTGCGTTTTAATTTATCGCTAACCATGAGTCTTTCCCAAGCTTCATGCTCACCCCCGGTATAGTTAAATTGAAGAGAAGAAAAGTTTAGCGCTGCAATACCCGGATGAATGGCGCTCTTATATAACTCTTGCCAGTCTTTTGGTTCAAGAAAATTGGGAATTTCTTCACTTTGATTAGGTATCCAAAATGCTTCTGTTGGGACAGCAAGTTTCAGTACTGGTTTGGCTACTGGCTGGAAAATTGGCTGAATAATTGGGGTTTCAAGCAGTGTCTGTTTTGGGACAATTGTCGGAATAATTGGGGTTTCAAGTAGTGTCTGTTTTGGGACAATTGGCGGAATAATTGGGCTTTCAAGTAGTGTCTGTTTTGGGATAATTGGCTGAATAACTGGGGTTTCAAGTAGTGTCTGTTTTGGGATAATTGGCTCATATACAGAGGGACTAAATATTATAGTTATCGGCTGCTGTTGAGTTGAAGAGTGAACCTGTTTTCGTAGTAATTCTAAAGCATTTTCTTTGGCTTTCGACTGTTGCGCTAGTTCCAAAAGCCTCGTCGGGTCTGAGGTATAAATCTTTAATTCATGCCTTGCACGACTGGCTGCAACATAAAAACTTTCCTGGCCAATGGTAAAGTCTGCCGAAATTAACACCCGATCCGCAGTTTTCCCTTGGCTGCTGTAAGTTGTAGTCACAAGAGCATAGTCTAGGTTTTGTGCAAGGGATAAGTTGATTGATTCAGTGCGATCGCTGTCAATATACTGAATTTGAGCCAAATCACCCTCAATTGCCGTAACTACAAACTCCTGACCATTTCGCCTTAACAATTGCCGATCATTTTTCTTCCATTGAAGGCGATCGCCCACAGCAATTTCAATCTCAGCATGTTGATATACGGCTTTATCAAAAGCTGTATCTACTTCTAAATTAGTTCCATCAGGAGTTTTTAATGTCAATCGGTCGATGTTTTTTCCCACTATCTCATACAACTTACCTTTCTCTAAACCCCGCCGTTTGTAGTTGCGCGTCGGCATCACCACGTCACCCACCTCAAAGTTATGGGTATAACGCATCTGGACTTTGGTGAGGTTTTTAGTTTGCAATTGGGTGATACTTGCAGTTGCCCCTAAAGTTCCCTCATCTTTGAGCTTGCCTCGAATTGCTTGAGTCAGTGCCAATTTCTCGACGTTTGTGCCAGCCAATATCAGCGTTCCCACTCGTTCTTCTTTTGACATTGCCATGTAGTCACTAGCAATCATCTCTAACTTAGTATCAGGCGATACTTCTTGGATGCTGCCGATTGCTGTTAATTGCTTGAATCCGGCTTCTACTCTTCCATCAGCGATTAAATCTACTGCTATTTTTAACTCTGGGTTTCGCTGTCTGTTGGACTGTGTTAGGTGCGCCGTCTTAATCCCAGCTTGTTGTAGAGATTTGAACGGGTTCCCCGCTTCTACGGCTGATAATTGTTTGGTGTCCCCAACTAATAGTAATCTTGCTCCAGAGTGGGTCGCTCGTTGTAGGAGTGCATGGGCATCAAAGGCACTCAGTAAACCTGCTTCATCTACAATCCATAATTGATTTGCTTGTACTTCTGGTGCTGGTTCAGACACAAGTAAGCTGGCTACAGTCTCTCCTTGAATTCCCAGTTCATAACTTAGTACTTTTGCCGCCATTGATGAAGGGGCAAAAGCAATGATAGTATATCCGGACGAAAAAGCGATCGCTTTTAATTCCTTGAGAGCGAAAGTCTTCCCAGCACCAGCGACCCCCTGCCACGCAATGAATTGGTCTGTCGTTGTTGCAGCTAATTCTATCGCTTGGCGCTGTCCGGTATTGAGCAAGGTGTTCTCAAACTTCTTTTCAACTACTTCTCTATTAATTATTGGGCTGACCTTACCAATACCTTGCTGCATCAACTCAATCGTCGCTAACTCCCGCCTCACTGCTGTCATCGTCGTAAATTGGTCAGTTAATCCTGGTAAAGCGATTAACTCCTGATGTTCTCTAATCAGGGCTGCTGTTGCTGTTATATCAGTAGCTAAACGTTCTTCAAGGATGAACTTTTCTAAGTCCTCTTGTCTAAAGGCGACATTTCTTTCACTGCAATGAGCGATCGCTTCTGCTAACGCATCTGCTAAACTCAAGTGATTAACTGGTATATCCTGTCTTGGTTCTGCCGCCCTGACAAAGGTAATCCCCAACGCCGCAGCTTCTTCAAACCACAGTGATTTTAATTCATCTTCTGTCAGCTTTTGCTTACGTTGTCGAGTATTATCCCAGATTTTTTCACGTTCTGACCAACTCGAATTAGCTCCTGATGCAGCTATAATCTGCTGTCGTCGCTTAGAAAAGGTTTCTAAATCTGACTCTTTAAAGCCCTTGATATCAAATTGCCCGTGTTGACGCTGCTCGACTTCATACCCCAGCTTCTGCACTTCACGCGCCAGATAACTCTGATACGCCATTCCCAAGAATTTCTTATTGGCGAATATCTCACCATTGACCAAACTCATCCACTTACCATCGTTGGTTTGCGTCATGTTCATGACTAAGCAATGGGTGTGCAGATGTGGGTCTAAGTCCCGACTTTCGATGTGGTCAAACTGGGCGACGACCAAGTTACCAGTTTTAATCCTATGTCTGCCGTTATTATCTGTCACTCTGGTATAGGCGTAACGCTGCTCTATCAGTTGCAGCACTTCAAATAATGCTTGATGGTGAGCATCAATTAAACGAGTATCCCCACCCACCAACGCCATCAAGCTCACACTCTTGGGCGCAGAAAATGTACAGTCTAATGCGGCTCTGCGTCCATCGGGCTTCAACACCCTAGCATTTAACTGCTCACGACCATCTGGCGATCGCCCTGAGATCACATTTTTAAAGGCTTGTTCATTATCTACCGCCCCTGACAATCCCAGTTTCTGGGCACCTTCACCACTCCAGCGAGATTTTCCCTGGTGGTAGTAGTTCTTGATGAAGTAGTTCACCGCCATCTCTGATGACACATTAGCAGCTGTTAGCATCCCTCACCCTGGATTTCTCACCACATCTCATTAATTAAATAAGTAAAGAGTAATAAGTAATAAGTAATAAGTAATAAGTAAGATTCTTTACTCATTACTTATTACTTATTACTTATTACTTCACCCGCGAGGGGAGCAGGGGAGCTTGTGAGAAATGCGGGCTCACCCCCGCAAAGGGCAAAACATAACTTAATACTCCGAGCAATCCACTGACAGAAATTCGGTTTATTTTCTCTGTTCGGAAGATAATTCGCCTTCAAATAACTATTGAAGTTACTCAAATCCAAGTCAATCCACGTCATCAAACTCGCTTTGCTTTGAAGAATCAGTGAAAAATTTTGGCAAAGAGTTTGACCATGACAAATTTTTTATTCCCCAACTCTTATGTCATTAAATATAGCAAATTATCCGGGAAAACTTTCTGCCAACTTTGGCGTACTGTGCGTCAGAAAATCCCCAAATTGTATCGAACTATTTTAGAACTATTTTAGAACTATTTGCGAACTATCTTATCACCATTTGCGTAGCATCTTATCACTCTGGGAATTTCCAATTTTCTCCCAGGTTAAAACTGAGGATTTTTCAAACTATTTGGGAATCATCTGTGTACTATTTTGGGACTAAATCTGGAGTATACTAGTACTATATGCCAACCAAAAGCGAATCAACTTAGAACTTTTTGCGTCCCATCTGACCAAAAAAATGGAAGAGAATTCATCACCCCCAATGTTGACCATTGACCCTGGTGTGTCAGACACAAAATCTATTTGGAGAGTCACACCATTCAAGCCAGAGCTACTGATGATGTCACCAGAAGTTGTAGAGGTGTCACCAGAGGCGATTAACTTTTATAAGCACAGGCGAATTACTCGCCCGTCACCGGAGAATGAGTCTTGGGTTGAATACGAGGGAACTTTATATGCCGTGGGTTTCCTGGCTCACAATGTTTTTAATGCGCGTGTTTTTCCTAGAGAACCAAAATCGGAATGGGCGATCGCAAAAGTCTTAGCAGCAGTTGGAGTGATGGCAGCAAAAGAAGCACTACCGGACACCTTTGATTTAGCCTTAGCCATGCCCCTGCCATACACTGAGTGGGAGGACAGAAAAAGATTTGAGCGTGATCTGACAAAGGCGTTGTTAAATTTCTCCTTCTGTGACAAGGCGCTAATAGTTAACTTAAAAATCTTTATCTGTGTGCCGGAAGGAGGGGGTCATGTGATGATCCGAGGGGAAAAACTTGGGTCTAAGTTCAATCAATTAAAGATTGCATCTTTAATGTGGGGGTATCGAGATATATCCATTGTTCAATTTGATAATGGTGTGATGAGTGGGCATACCGAGCCATTAGGATTTTTAAATCTGATCAAAATGGTACAGAATCGGATTTCTGGCTACAATTCTAGAGAACGAGAAAGACTACTGCTGGAAACTGTTCATTCAGTTGGCAAGGATATCAAGAGTAAAAATTTTAAACATTTGGCCTTATCTCGGAATCCAACTCGCAAGTTAGAAGAGACGGAGTTGCTCGCTGAAGCTATTCGAGCTTGCCGCAGTGAATACTGGAGACAAGTTAGGACACTGTTGACCAGATATATTAGTGAACAGTGCGATGAAATCATTATCGGTGGTGGCTGTCTCGACTATTATCGTGAGGAACTTAAAACCTTTTATTCTCAAAATTTTTCTCACTCCAATATTTCTTGGGGTGCAGAGCTAGAAGAAGATGTACGGGTCAGTTTCAACTTGGGTCAAAAATCAAAATCCCTTTGTGCGCGACTAACTGATGTTTACGGACTATCAAACTTTTTACGTTTGCAAGTCTGCACTATATCTACTGTGGGGAGTCTGACCAGATGAGTGAATACAAAACTTTTGTGATTCGATTGCAGGTGAAGAGAGGAAGTCAAGAAGAACAGCTTTTAGAATTCCTCAATTCGGAGTCTGCTCGTCCCTTTAGTAAACCTCAAATGATACTGCTTGCTCTCAAAGCATTCTGGCTAACCCTTTCCTTATTTCATCACAAACAACCAGCAGAGCAAATACTTGCATCCCTGAGTCAAGGGACGTATTTATGGAAGCTACAAGAACAGTACTTACGTAAAGTGGTCGGTGTCGAAGAAAAAGTACCGACATCCAATGATTATAAGACCTGTCCGAAATATCAAGTGTCTGAGCAATCAACTTCTAAGCTAACAGAGCAATCAACTTCTAAGCCAACAGAGCAATCAACTTCTAAGCTAACAGAGCAATCAACTTCTAAGCCAACAGAGCAATCAACTTTTACTCCTTTTGGCGATGTAGTATCTATTAAGTGAGGCAATAATAATGAGTGAACGTCAAGAATTTCTGAATAATTTGTCTCAAGGAGAATTTTCAGCTTCAATAGCTGCTTGTTTTCTTGAAAACAAAGAAGAGTATTCTCCAGAAGAAGTCACGATTTTTAATGAATGCCGCTCTCTGATAGGGCAAGGTCTGACCTATGAAGAAGTCGCACAACACTTCCAGAGTCGAAATTTATCTGCCAATCTTGCAGACAATGAATCCAAGCCTACCCCCAAATCCAAAAAAACTAAAACTAAAGACAATGAATCCAAGCAACCTAATGTGTTGAATAACATTGAAGCTATTTCTACAGCAACAGAAACGGAGTTGACTGACTTACTTGACAAAGTTACAGATAAACTTGTTGAAAAAATTCCACCGGGATTTGTTAAACAGTTATATGTCCAAAAAGCTTTAGCCAAATTAGCTGAAACCCCTGAAGAGATTCACGATTTTTTCCTTCAATTAGAGGAGGGGATCATCCAAAAGCTTGAGGGAAAGTCCCCGATGATGCTCTTGTTGGAGAAACGACAGACTCATCTATTACCCCATACTTCCATCAAATCAATGGAATTGCCCAAAGAATCCGAGAACGATTCGACTACCAGCTAAAACAAGAAATTGCGGCTAGAGAGCGCACTATCGATATTCAGATAGACAAGTCATCAAGCGCTAAAGCAACTAAGCTGGCTTATGAAAAACTTGAGAAACTACAGCAGTGGATTGAAACAGAGAAAGAGCAGAGGCTGTTAAGGGGACAACGCTTTGAAAAATGCAAAGAATTTCTTTTCTGGATTGGTCAGTGGGTTGGTTCCGGTCGCTCTGGTATTGTCTTTTTCATGTCTGCTATGTTAATGGGAGCAACTTTTACAGTCGTGGCAGTCATTAATCTGCCAACAAATCTTTCTTGCCCTGATATCAAAAGTCTCTGTTATCTGGTGTACCAAATGCGATTCAACAATAAAAGTGTGATCCTTCCGCAACAGACTAAGGATATTATTGCTGAGTATGAGCGCAATAAGAGTAAACGTAAGCGAAGCAAGTAATTAATTTATTAGAGGAGAAAATACTGTTAATTCTCCTCTAAGACTCTTTAAAAAAATCAAACTTTCTTCAGCTATTCTAAATTCCACCCATCAAATAGATTCGGCTGGTCTACTCCGTAGCGTCGCTGTATCAATCGTCGTAATTCTGCAATTGTGTTTGCTGACTGCATTAAAGTTAGTACCGATGTAATGTGGGGAGATAGTCTCTGCTTAGTGGCTTCATCTAACATCTGGTGAATCTTGTGTCGCCTCCGCCCGTTCTCTTGAACGGGATTAACTCATATCTTGCTTGGCTCGTTCTTCGGAAGTCATCCAGTTGTACACGAGTTCCCAGTAATAAATCCCGTTTCTGATGTGCTTTTTGTGCAACTCGGTTATCATCTGTAAAAGCTTCTAGTGCTTGAATAAAGCGATCGCCCCACCAAGTCCGACTAAATTTAGCCATAATATCTACTCCAAAATTGCACTCTTATTCAATGAAATCAACCGCTTAAAGGCTTCATTATCTAATTCGGTGAGCCAAGATTCATCACTACCAACAACAGCATCAGAGAGTTTTTTCTTATCTTCAATCATTTCGTCAATTCTCTCTTCTAGAGTGCCAATGGCAACAAATTTATGTACAAAGACATTCTTTTTCTGACCAATACGGAAAGCCCGGTCAGTTGCTTGGTCTTCAACTGCTGGGTTCCACCAACGGTCAAAGTGAAAGACATGATTAGCTTTTCGGCACAAGGAAAGCTTTTTCGCCCATTCGCCATCGCCAAGCTATAAGAGAAGCTAAACTTCAAACTGACCGGCAATGACCTGTCAGCATTGCCCAGTGAACTGAAACGCAAGGGACGCTTGGATGAAAATTTCTTCGTTGACCGAGAAGATTGCAAATTGCTCCCTTGCAGATTGATTTTGGTACAAGCCCCGCAAGAATCTGGGCGGAATAAATCTAAAATCTTCTTTTCTCTTATACTCAAGCTACATCCACTATGAAGATGCAGTCAATCGGCAATCTCCAATCTCCAATCTCCAATTGTTTGACTTACCAACCGAACCGGAGCGTTGCTAAATATTGAAAATTCATTTGGAGCGATTCGGTCTTGCGGTGGAGTCCGAGTATTTGGAGGCGATCGCAGGGAAGCCTATAACGGCTACTTTGATTTTGGTTACAAATCGAAATCAAGGCTGAATGTTTCCCCATCAGAATCCTCTTCTTTCTCCTTTGTAATAGGAGTTGGAGTCTTTGAGGGGAGTTTGTTATCTTCAGTATTAGTCGGCATGAAAGCCACTTGTTGAGTCGGGAATGCACCCTTTCTGAAAGCGAAATAGCAATCAATTATAAAGTAAAGCGTCTCCAGGTAACTTTTACCTAGTTGCTGTGATTCGGCAAATATCCGCTGTCGGTAGCTATCTTTGATCCGAACCTTTTCCGGGGCCAAGTCTTGTTTATCTGTCATTATAGTTTCCCTGATGTAGATGGTGAATTCTTGCTGATTATGGTTTTCGCTATTTCTAAAAGCCCAAAGACATTCGCTTCCACTGGATTGTCGAGAATCTTGAAACCGTTTTTCTCCAACAGCTTTTTAAATCCTGGTAAGAGACAGCCTCCACCTATCGCCCAGATTTCATCCCCCTGGTGCTTGGCATCTAGCGTCAGATTCACCACTTTCTTCAAGTATTTTTCATACCAATCTTTTAAAGAAGCACTGTAAACATCTTTGACATCAATGTCACGGCTGT
>NZ_JAIVFV010000196.1 GCF_020829445.1 Nostoc sp. CHAB 5836 | reverse complement strand
TAATGTCGCCAAGCCCTCAGGTAGCAAATCCCCAAAGTTTTAGCAGAATCAGACAATTTCATCAGACGGGATTTTGGACTATATCTGACTATGTTAGACTATATTTTATTTAAAGTTTTCTCATACCAATTTCATATGAAGCTGGATAATAAAGAACCCCACTCTAACCCTCCCCGAAATCGGGGAGGGAACTGGATTTTCCCTCTTTGCTCATCGTTCGGGGAGACAAAGCGCAGGTTTGGCTCTTTGGGGTTCAAATTGTTTGATTTATGCAAGAGGTCTATGGTAAAGGGAGTAAATTACTCCCTTTTTTCTTTGCAAAACGTCCACTTTGTGCTGCCAACTATACTGGATTTAATCATCCTGAAAAAAAGTGGTGTGAGCAATGTGCGGAATCGTTGGATATATAGGCACTCAAGCAGCGACAGATATTTTACTGTCTGGGCTGGAAAAACTAGAGTACAGGGGCTATGATTCTGCTGGAATCGCCACTGTTTGGGAAGGTGAGGTGAATTGTGTGCGGGCAAAGGGCAAACTCCATAACCTGCGTTCTAAACTGGAACAAGTAGAAACCCCTGCCCAAATTGGTATTGGTCACACACGCTGGGCAACTCATGGTAAACCAGAAGAGTACAACGCCCATCCCCACATGGATACGGCAAAGCGAGTGGCGGTAGTGCAAAATGGGATTATCGAAAACTACCGCGAGTTACGCGAGGAACTCAAAGTCAAAGGACACGAATTTCGTTCTGAAACCGATACCGAAGTCATTCCCCATCTGATCGCCGAATTATTAAAGAATCTTCCCCCCTCATCTCCCTCATCTCCCTCATCTCCATTCCTAGAGGCAATTCGCCAAGCGGTCAACCACTTACAGGGGGCATTTGCGATCGCAGTTATTTCTGCTGACTACCCCGATGAATTGATTGTTGTTCGCCAACAAGCACCTTTGGTAATTGGTTTTGGTCAAGGGGAGTTATTCTGTGCGTCTGACACACCTGCCATCGTTTCCTACACCCGTGCAGTGTTACCTCTGGAAAATGGCGAAATTGCCCGCCTCACACCTTTGGGCGTTGAGATTTACAATTTTGCTGGCGACAGGTTGAAAAAACAACCCCGCCTGCTCAACTTCAATCCCACGATGGTAGAAAAGCAGGGATTCAAACACTTCATGCTCAAAGAAATTCATGAGCAACCAGGGGTAGTAAGAGCTAGTTTAGAAGCATACTTTAATCCAGGCGAATCTAGTGAATCGCCAATCAATCTTGGTTTACCTGGAGATTTATACAACGATTTAGAACAAATTCAGATCGTCGCCTGTGGTACCAGTTGGCACGCAGCATTAATCGGCAAATATTTACTTGAACAACTAGCAGAAATTTCAACTCAAGTACATTACGCTTCTGAGTATCGCTATGCACCATCACCTGTGACAGCTAACACGTTGATCATTGGTGTTACCCAATCAGGTGAAACTGCCGATACTCTAGCAGCTTTGGCGATGGAAAAAGAACGTCGCCAGGGGAAAGAACCCAAATATCAAGGGCGACTACTGGGTATTACTAATCGACCTGAAAGTAGCCTTGGTCATATGGTACCGCATATTATCAGTACCCTAGCCGGAATTGAAATTGGCGTAGCGGCGACGAAAACTTTTACCGCCCAACTGATGGCATTTTATGCTTTGGCATTAGATTTAGCAGCTCGCCGTCAGACAGTTTCAAAAGATACATTAGAGAAAATTATTAATGGGTTGCGGCAGATTCCCAAAGAAATTGAGGCAACTTTAGAAAGTCAAGAACGTTTAACCGAACAGTTAGCCCACGAATTTGCCGAAACCCAAGATTTCATTTTTATCGGAAGAGGAATTAACTTCCCCATTGCTTTAGAAGGGGCGTTGAAATTAAAAGAAATCAGTTACATTCACGCCGAAGGGTATCCGGCTGGAGAAATGAAACATGGCCCGATCGCACTTTTAGATGCAAAAGTACCAGTAGTTGCGATCGCAGTTCCTGGTAGTGTTTACGAAAAAGTTATTTCTAATGCCCAAGAAGCCAAAGCTAGAGATTCTCGGTTAATTGGGGTGACTCCCGTCAACGATGGCGAAGCTGCGGAAATCTTTAACGACTTGCTCCCCATTTCTCATGTAGAAGAATTACTTTCTCCGATTTTGACAGTAGTTCCTTTGCAATTATTGGCTTATCATATTGCCGCCCGTCGCGGTTTGGATGTCGATCAGCCAAGAAATTTAGCCAAGTCTGTAACAGTGGAATAGTCTATTTATAGAGGTGGATTAAGTAGGTTGGCGCAATTAAAGTTAACTGGCTAAGGCTGTCATTTGTCATTGGTCATTTGTCATTAGTAAAGGTTTTAAGTTTATTTACGTTTCGTAACATACTTGACTTTTTTTGCACCAATGTACTTAAACCAATTCGCAATACCTCGACTTCCCTCGGTACAAGTTCGCTTTTTCGCCCATGACGCTCCTACGTCGCTAACGCTGCGCTAACGCTTTTTCCGTGAAAGTGACGGGGATTTAGATTTAGGCGTTAAATTCGCGCTGCCCACATTGCTGGGGACTTAAACCCCCAGCATATTTGAGCTACCCGAAATCATCAGAGAATAATGGCACATCATAAGATTTAAACTTTTGGTCTACTGTAATTATTGTTAAACCTTCTACCAAAGCTTGAGCAATTAACATCCTATCAAAAGGATCTTTATGGTGTAGAGGCAAATCAGCAACCTTTATTCCATATGCCAATGTCATACACAAAACCTCAAACTGACTGAAGCGCAAAGCTTCCTCCAAATTACCAGGAGCAATTAACTTTCCTAAAGACTGTTTAATTGAAATCTCCCAAGCACTAATTGCACTGACGAAAATTAAATTTTCAGGATTAGTAATTACCTCTCGTACCCGATCTGACAATTTAGAATCATTTTCTAAGAACCACAACAAAATATGAGTATCTAACAAAAAACTCACTATTCATCCCCATAAAATGCTGCAATTACTTCTTCTGGAGTCTCATCAAAATCATCAGCAATCTTAACTTTTCCCTGCCAAAAACCCGCAACTCTTGGCTTTAAGGCATCATTTAAATCAGCTTTAGTAACTTTCAGATCAGGTTGAGTCAAAGGCAAAACTTTTGCCAAAGGGACACCCTGATGAGTGAGGGTAACTTCAACATGATTTTGAATATCTGACAACAAATCAGCTAAATTATCAGATAAGTCAGCAATCTCAAAAGTTTTTGGTGACATTTGGCTTATGCCCTACTGATTACCAGCATTAGACATCTCCAGAAATTAATTATGCGTTGGCTGAAACCCTTGTAGAGACGTAGCAGTGCTACGTCTCTACATTCATTCTCACTAAGTGTCTATTATAACCAATAAAATCTACCCTCACTGAAGATGAAATCGAATAGTCTTGGAGGATGAAGAATGATTAAAAATATGATCAGTTTTGCACTTGGGATGCGATCGCCATTGAATCTTGCAATAAATAGTTCTAAACCCTTACAAGGCTTGCTTTTGAGATATTGTACAACTTTTTTATTTATTTGCTCATCTGTCCTTTGAAATACAAATGACAAATGACAAATGCCCCTCACATCTACATCAACTCCATCTCCTCCAACCCCTGGCGTAGTCTCTTCGCCTCTTCGGGATTATACCTTTCATGAAGGGCGATCGCTTTTTTAAAAGCTGTTAAACTATCTTGATGATTGCCAACTTTCAGCAACACTACCCCTAAATTTTGATAAGCTTCGGCATAGTTGGGATTTAACCTGATTGCATTTTGATAATATGCGATCGCATCTGTAAATAAACCCAAAGCTTTAAATGTCATCGCCAAATTATAATGTCCAACAACAAAAGTCGGGTCAATTTTCAAAGTTGTGGCGTAAGCAGTTTTCGCACCGTTGAAATCTCCGGCTGCTTTGAGTAAGTTACCCAAATTGTTGTATGCTCCTAATTTGAGCATGGGGTAAATGGGCAATTTGATGGCAGCTTGATAGTGAGAAATAGCCTGTGGGGATTTTTGCAACCGACTGTAGGCAATGCCTAAATGATAGTGGAGTTCATATAAAATATCGTAGTTTTCTTCAGCAACGGTGATTCCATGTCTGAGCAACTCCATACCTGGGGAAATTTTCCCAGTTTCTACATACAATGCTCCTAATTTACTGCAAACGTAGGGGTCATCAGGATGAGTCGTGAGAAACCCTTCCATCGCCGCAGCTGCTTTGGCATATTTGTTATTTTGAGCGATCGCACTTTTTTGATATCCTGTGTGTACAAGTGCCACCCCCGGTAAATAACCTACTTGCCAATGGGGTTCTTTGGTTAAAATTTCTGACACACTATCATCGACTAAGGCATGGTAGGGACGGTCAAAACGAATATCTGGATGATTGCGGAATAGCCTGGAAACCAGAGAATAGGGAGATTGTTCTGCACCAACTTCGTGGCGGACGAGGTTGATCAGCAGGTATTCGTCTCTAGCGATCGCTTCTCGCAACTGCGGTACAATTGCTGGTGTGAGAGTTTCGTCAGCATCTAATACCAAAATCCAATCACCAGTGACATATTTTAGGGCTGCATTACGGGCAGCACTGAAGTCATTACACCATTTAAAATGATGGACTTTTGCACCGAGTTGTTGGGCAATATTGGGAGTGCGATCGATTGAGCCTGTATCCAAAACTACCATTTCATCCACTACTTTTCGGACACTGCTCAGGCATTTAGGTAGTGTCGCGGCTTCATTTTTCACAATCATGCACAGACTCAAACTCATAATTTCAAAATTGGGAGATGGGGGAGATGGGGGAGATGAGGGAGATGGGGGAGATGAGGGAGATGAGGGAGATGGGGGAGATGAGGGAGATGGGGGAGATGAGGGAGATGAGAAAGCAACATCGCTACCTTACTTCCTACTCTCCAATTAGGACTTTATTTTGTGCAAAAATCAAGATTAGGGACTGACAAAAAATAAATTATCCAAAATTATTTGTATATTTGTAGGGGCGCAAGGCCTTGCGCCCCTACGTGGTCTATTTACCGGAAAATTGCTGTAATTAACGTGAGTTTGACAAGTCTTATTTGACCTCTCCCCCAGCCCCTCTGGGAAGCGGAGAGGGGAGCAAAAAGCTTAATTTTTCGTTGCTCCTCTCTTTCCGTTTCCCAGAGGGAGGCTGGGAGGGAGAGGTTCATCGAACTCACGTTAATTAATGCTATTCATAAATAAAGAAGTTACGCAGATAGTCATAGGCGAAAAATAATGATTCAGATGGCAGAAAATGCCAAAAATTATCCACCTCACTTTCATAATGCTGCCTTTGATATAGTTGCGATCGCAGCTTCCGCAGGCGGTCTGACTGCTCTAGTTAAAGTGCTATCAACTCTAAAAGCACAATTTCCAGCCGCGATCGCTATTGTGCAACACCTCGCGCCCGAACACCGCTCGTTCATGGCAGAAATTCTCAGTCGGCGCACAGATATTACCGTCAAGCAGGCACAAGAGGGAGATTGTCTTACCCCGGGAACAGCTTACGTTGCTCCGCCCAATCTTCACCTGTTGGTTAACGGTGACGGTACCCTTTCCTTATCACAGTCAGAATTAGTACATTTTTTACGTCCTTCGGCTGATTTATTATTTGAATCGGTTGCAACGACTTACAAAGACAGAGCGATCGCACTTGTGCTAAGTGGAACGGGTAGCGATGGCGCGATGGGAGTAGAAGCGATTAAAAAAATGGGCGGTACTGTCATTGTCCAAGACGTAAAAACTGCCGAATTTTCCGGGATGCCCTCCGCCGCAATTCAAACTGGTAATATAGATTTTATTCTCCCCTTGGATGAGATTTCTAACACTCTGGTGACTTTGGTCATGGGTAATGTTGAAATCAACTGAGATATTGCATCATCAGAATGAATTCTGGGGCTATGGGTTAAGCATTTCCTCCTTCTCTCTTCTCTCTTCCCTCTGTGTTCCCTGCGCCTCTGTGGTTCGTAAAAAAAAGAGTGTTCAGCCCTTTTGTGAACCGTATTGGTCTAAAGACGACTGATAAAAGGTTATAGTCCGTTAAAACGGACTTTAGCTATGAGCCAGGAACTTCAGTTCCGGGTGGTTTATGTCTCAATACGCTTGGGTTAAGGATAATTGTAGGTTGGGTTGAACTTTAGTGTTACCCAACAAACCCCGCGAAATGTTGGGTTTCGTTCCTCAACCCAACCTACGCAATACAAGGTTTTTGACGCTAACTGAACCGTATTGGTTTATCTCTAGAATGAAATAGCCATGAAAAAATACTTTTAACCTAAAATCCCAAATGGTATGACTTCCGCAGAAAGAGATCCCAAATTTGAAAATCTACTGATTTATCTCACACAAAACCGGGGATTTGATTTTACAGGCTATAAGCGCTCAACTTTGATGCGTCGGGTAGTCAAGCGGATGCAGTCATTAACTATAGAAAATTTTGAAGAATATCAAGACTATCTAGAAGTTTATCCAGAAGAATTCGATGATCTTTTCAACACCATCCTAATTAACGTCACCGCTTTTTTCCGAGATTCATCAGCTTGGGAATACATCGCAGATCAAATACTGCCTAAGCTCATTAGAAATAAAAAAACTTCTGACCCAATTCGCATCTGGAGTGCTGGGTGTGCTTCTGGAGAAGAAGCTTATACCCTAGCAATGTTGATGGCTGAAATATTGGGAGCAGAAGAATTTCGCCAACGAGTGAAAATCTACGCCACAGATGTAGATGAAGATGCTCTCAACCAAGCACGTCTTGCTGTATATTCAGCTAAAGATGTGCAAACAGTGCCAGATGAAGTGCGGCAGAAATACTTTGAGATTGTCGGACACCATTATGTCTTCCGCCAAGACGTGCGTCGCTCAGTGATTTTTGGTCGCCACGATTTGCTTCAAGATGCGCCCATTTCGCGCTTAGATTTACTCGTCAGCCGCAATACATTAATGTATTTTAATTCTGAGACTCAAGGGCGAATTCTGTCCCGGTTTCATTTTGCACTCAATGATAATGGCTATCTGTTTTTGGGGAAAGCAGAGATGCTATTGATGCATTCCAGTCTGTTTATGCCACTGGACTTGAAAAACCGGATATTTACGAAGGTATCAACGGTAAATTTACGCGATCGCCTCTTAGTTATGGCAAATTTAGCAGATGATCAATCTAGCAACCGTTTGGCTCGACATATCCGGCTGCGAGATATGGGTTTTGACACAGCCCCAATCGCCCAAATAATCATTGATATCAATGGCATTTTGGTAATGGTGAACGAGCAGGCGCGGACTTTGTTTGCCCTTTCCCCTAAAGATTTAGCTCGTCCCTTGCAGGATCTAGAACTTTCTTATCGGCCAGTTGAATTGCGATCGCTAATTGAACGGGCTTATAGTGAACGCCGCCCCATTACCCTGACAAATGTAGAGCGCTATTTATCTAACACAGAAATCCAATATCTGGATGTGCAAATTACGCCTTTACAAGAAACAGATACCAGTTTTTTAGGGGTCAGTATCTCCTTTCATGATGTCACCCGTTACATTAAACTCCAAGATGCCTTGCAACGCTCCCAACAAGAATTGGAAACCACCAACGAAGAACTCCAATCTACCAATGAAGAGTTAGAAACCACCAACGAAGAACTCCAATCTACTAATGAAGAATTAGAAACTACTAATGAAGAACTGCAATCTACTAATGAAGAATTGGAGACGATGAATGAAGAATTACAATCTACTAATGAAGAATTACAAACAATTAATAACGAACTGAGCGAACGCACCGCAGAACTTAATCGCACAAACATTTTCCTCACCTCTATTCTCAAGAGTTTACAAACGGGAATAGTGGTAATTGACAGCAGCTTTAATATCTCTATTTGGAATTATATGGCAGAAGATTTATGGGGCTTGCGGACTGATGAAGTTATGGAAAAGTCTATCTTCAGCCTAGATATTGGGCTACCCGTCGAGCAGTTGCGATCGCCCATCCGCGACTCCCTATCCGGGAAAAAACAGTTTCAAGAAATGATCCTTGATGCTACCAACCGTCGGGGTAGGCAAATAAAATGTTACCTGGCAATCACTCCGCTACTTGGCATTGAAATGCAAGGAGCAGTTTTGATGATGGTGGATATAGATAGGGTCAATAGTATGATTTCTACTCAAGACATGGAGGAACGGCGGCAGCAGGAATGAAGCAGGCCAAGGAGCAAACCAGGGACTGGGTTTATCTATTAAAATCAATTTGGTAGGATACTCATACCGTTTCTTTGTAAAGCTGCATATATTTACCCCTCCGCTACGCCGTCGCCCCAAGCTTTGGAGGGACTACAGGGGACTCTTATTATATGCATCTTCATGGAGAATTGGTATCAGCTAAATTAACATTCTGGAGTTTTTTGACTCTGTGCTGACTCAGTTACCGACTATCAACGCCCTGAAACAGCCCACTAGCTCTGCTTGGGTTGAACAAGCCATCGCTAACTTAGACATCATCTTACTCGACCACTCCCACTGTGAACGCAAAGCAGCAGGCGTAGCCTTGAATATGATGTTTCGCTACCCTTCCAATACTAAAATGGTGCGGGAACTAACTGCGATCGCCCGCGAAGAACTAGAACACTTTGAGCTAGTTAACCAATGGTTAGAACGCCGGGATATTCCCCTGGCTCCCTTACCACCGCCTCCTTATGGCGCTCTTTTAAAGGCTCAAGTCCGCCCCAAAGAACCTGAGCGATTTCTGGATTCCTTACTAGTTACTGGTTTAATCGAAGCTCGCTCTCACGAACGCCTGGGATTATTAGCTGCTCACTGTCCAGAGCCAGACCTAGCAAAATTTTATCGTGGGCTAATGGCATCCGAAGCGCGTCACTACGGTATATATTGGGTTTTAGCTGCTACTTATTTCGACAAAGAAATCGTCATGCAACGACTTGATGAATTGGCGATCGTCGAAAGTGAGTTGTTGGCGACTTTGCACCCAGAACCTAGAATTCACAGTTAGTAGACTAATCCAACAGATATGAAGCTTCAGCTAACACACCTGAGACTGCTTGTCTCCAACTACAAAGATTCTTTTCTGTTCTACCGGGATCTGCTGAAATTTGATGTCGATTGGGGCGATGAAGATAGCGGATATGCTGAGTTTAATACCGGATATCTCAAGTTGGGTTTGTTCAAAAAAGAATTAATGGCTGAAGTAGTCCCCAGAATCGAACAGCCTTCATATGTTGTCAATCGAGATAAAATCGTCTTGATTTTCGCAGTCGATAACGTAGATGAAGTCTATGAGCAAGTAAAAGATCAGAATGCGATCGTTGTGACTCAACCACAAGATCGCCCAGACTGGGGAATTCGCACAGCCCATTTCCGCGATCCTGATGGTAATCTCATCGAGATATACAACAACCTGGGAATTGTCAGTTAAAATTCCAAATTTATGATTAAAAGGAAACTCTTAACGGGCAACTTTTAACAGGGAAATCCCCATAATTAAAATTAAGCGTTCCGTGAGGTTAGCCGAAGGGGGATTTCTATAATGACGTATTT
Organism: Nostoc sp. CHAB 5836; assembly: GCF_020829445.1. GTDB lineage: Bacteria > Cyanobacteriota > Cyanobacteriia > Cyanobacteriales > Nostocaceae > Nostoc. The sequence continues at coordinate 2,123 of NZ_JAIVFV010000196.1, read as the reverse complement.
TTTCTTGCACTACCTGTCCCCTTAAAAAATCTTTTTATTTCTTTTATAAATAAGTTTACTTGCTCTGTTACGCAAAATTTGAGCAGGATTTTATCACTCTTCCCCTTTTCCTGTTCTTGGTAAAATGCCTCAAAAATGCATGAATCCTCTGAGGCATTTTACTATCGTGTTTATGCTGAGAACCTCCGGCTTCAAGCCGGGGGATGAAAGCTAATTGTCTAATTTATTAGACAACATGATCAAATTAAATAGCGTAAATATAGGATGAAAAACTCCATAACAAAAAACGTATTTACGCATTTCACTTAACAATCAAGTAGCCACACAGCTAGGGTTAAATCTAGCCGAGGTGGGTAGGGTATTTTGACAGTGCCACAACGATATGATTTGCTTACAAATCAATTCGTAAACGTTCCAGAGTGGATCTTTTAGACCCCGTAGCAACATCAGTTTAGAATCCCTTGGTTGGAAACCAAGGGAGATGTAAACTAAGTAAAGTTATTATAACCCAATCCCGTTGGGTTAAGCCCCAAATCCTTTGTAGAGACGTTGCATTGCAACGTCTCTACATTCATTTTCACTCCTATATTTTAGAGGTTGTTTGAAAAGTATTAGGCGAATATAATTCGCTACTACACTAGCGTTGTCCACCAAGGTGGACTAACGAAAAATTAAGGTTTTTAACCTGCGTAGGCAGGTTTTGTTTGTGTAGCCGCGACTTCTAGTCGCCCGGTGAGTAATAAATTAGACTTTTCAAACAGCCTCTTAGAGACGTCTGAGAGAACTAATCGAATCGTTTGGAATACCAAAATCAGCAACAAACGAGTATCGTCCTCGTCCTAGAGTTACAGCCGGGCCTTGGAAGTTTACGTCTCTATAAAACCTCCACCTTTCATTCCCTGTAATAATAATAGATGAGGTTGTGTCGTTGAAATTGTCATTAACGAGGTTAGAATCACCATTAGAATACTTCAGCCCCCCTCCCTTAAAGTTAGCATCCCGGTATATAGTTGCAGCACCTCCACTAAAAGCAGCAGCATCCTCATCCCTAAGTTCGTTCACTGCACTTAAGTTCAATTCAGCTAAAGTTTTCTTGTTCATATCTACTCCGTAGTTGTTGATGTTAGACATTGTTTTCTCCTGAGTTTTTGATTAAAGGATGTTTGAAAAGTATTTGGCTATGATTTTCGGCACTTATTGCTCCCCCCTAATCCACGCCAGTCGCTAATTGGGAAACCCCCTTTTTCAGGGGAGAACTAGAACTTGTTATCCCGAAAAAACGACTTTTAAAACATCCTCTTACAGATTTTTCCTTCCGGAATTGTAAATTGGGGTTTTTACTGAAGATAATTGCTAATTTCTTCACCCTAACTACCTTGTAATCCATTCTTTACTTTGCCACATCTGTCAATAGTATTAAATTCGCTGAGGGATTTGAATTTCATGCCGCAAACTCTCCGTCTAACGCTCTTTTTTGACTCTAGGCAAAGCTATACTTTTGCTGTTTTTGCGCTTCATTCAAAATGCGTAGCGATTGCATCATCAAAAACAAAGACATTTTCTGAACGGGGCTATTACCCCGACTGATTGATTCTGACTCCTCGGTGGAGCATCTCCGGCTCCGCTCCTGAATTTTTCTTCAACAAGACCTACTTGCGTAAATTCACTGGTTAAGACAAGTTATAATGTATTCAAATCTCACGAATGGTGGATAATTAGAAGTGCAAGAACTCGATTTCTGACAAGAAGACACCTGACTCTGCGTTGATGATGTAGATTCAGAGCCAATTTATTGGTTAAAGATAACTTTTTTCAGCACTGGGACAATTCACGCCTTGAGAGACCATTTATTATAAAGTAAACCTTAAATTGTCGGGTGCGTTAAAGCTCTCGTGTACGGCACCTGGAGATATGGTGCCCTGCGGCTAAATTAGACTTTCTCAAACCCTCAAATTCCTACACAGCCGTAACACACCCTACTTAATATTTACTTTATAAACATCCTCTAAGCTCGACTTTATCCATTTTTTTCGCTACGTGAACGCTGAAGTTGAAACCTTTGTGGAACGGTAGTTTTAGTTTTTGAATTTTATGGATAACCTGTAGAGTGGAAAAAGTATTTG
>NZ_JAIVFV010000195.1 GCF_020829445.1 Nostoc sp. CHAB 5836 | reverse complement strand
CGTACCTGCACAAGTTGTAGCCCTGGGTAAACAAGTAATGGGAAAACATGGAGCGTACCTAACAGGCTTGTGATGAGCTCGGAAAGCATTAATTGAATCCTAAGTAAGCGTAATTGCAATACCTTTCGTACTGGTAGTTGTTTTGAGCGTCTAGGGGGATATTTGACTATCCCTTTTAAGCGAGTCTTAGAGAATCTGCGTGTCTTCAGACCGCAGAGTGTCAACGATAAAATGTATTTAAAGTAGCCACAAACACGCTTCCATGATTCCTATCGTTATTGAACAATCGGGTCGAGGTGAACGCGCCTTTGACATCTACTCACGGCTGTTACGTGAGCGCATCATCTTTTTGGGACAACAGGTTGACAACAATATTGCTAACTTGATTGTTGCCCAACTGCTGTATTTGGATGCTGAAGACCCGGAGAAAGACATTTATATGTACATCAATTCTCCCGGTGGTTCGGTGACGGCTGGTATGGGCATTTTTGACACTATGAAACACATTCGCCCTGATGTCTGTACAATTTGTACCGGATTGGCGGCGAGTATGGGCGCTTTCCTCCTAAGCGCTGGTACTAAGGGGAAACGGATGAGTCTACCCCATTCTCGGATTATGATTCATCAACCTTTAGGCGGCGCTCAAGGACAGGCGACTGATATTGAAATTCAGGCGCGGGAAATTCTGTACCACAAGCGGCGGCTAAACGATTATTTAGCTGAACATACTGGTCAACCAATTGAGCGCATTGCTGAAGATACTGAACGTGACTTTTTCATGTCGCCAGAGGAAGCCAGGGAATACGGTTTGATCGACCAAGTGATTGACCGTCACGCTGCTGGTAGCCGTCCGGTAGTTGCTGTTGTTAATTAATAGTCACAATTGGTAAATGGTGATTTACCACTTTTAATTCCCTTAAGCCGAAAAAATAACCCCTCTTCATCAGTAAAGAGGGGTTATTTTTGGGATGGGTGGTCTCCTCAATTACTCCAGCCTAAAAGACCATTTATAAAGTAAACCTGAAATTGTCGGGTGCGTTATCGCTCTCGTGTACGGCACCTGTAAATATGGTGCCCTGCGGCTAAATTAGACTTTCTCAAACCCTCAAATTTCTACACAGCCGTAACACACCCTACTTAGATATTTACTTTATAAATAGGCTCTAATCGCTTCATTTCGACATTATTTGAGCAATTACTTCAACAGCCTACGTTATTTGTCATTGACCCTTAGCAATGACAAATGACCAATGACCAATGACAAATGACAAATGACAAATGACCAATGACAAATCAAAATCCCGCTATTGGGTCTGGCTCAGATTGGAGGTATTTGAGGAATCCATGCAATTCTTCCTCAGTTAGCAAAGTGCGCCCCCGCTTACCGTAGGTTTTAATCAGATGCTCCCGTCCCTGTTCTGGTGTCCAGCCTAAACGCTGAAGTTCGACATCGGTTTTAGCGATTACATCCGATAAATCCACGGGTTCAGCTTTCTTCTTTCTCTTTCCTGTCGCTGACGGGGTGGCCACATCCTCTTGAGTGCCATAACTCCGAGGTGTAAAAGGTGTAACATTATTGACAGAACTTGCTGGAAAAGTTTGATTTTCTACCTGGTTATCAAAGGTTATTTCCAAGTTTTCAACTGGAGGATCAAATTCTAGCTCCCGGTTGGTAGTTGCAGGAAAGTTTTGACCTAAATCCTGGCTATAGGTATCGCTTGGTACGGGCGCAGCATTGCTGTACCCGTACTGTTCGTGACTGTTTGTTACTAGTTCTGGTTTGATGTTCCGTACTCTGGAAGGCGGCATAGATATTTCTTTGTCGCTGACTACTGGCCACTGACTACTAACAAAATCCTGATCTTTTGCAGAGGAATAGGCAGCAGGGTCATTTAATCCACCTTTGGTGTTTAAGGAAGGGTTTGGCTGCGCCGGGGAAATTGGGTTTGAGATAAATGCCACTGATTGCTGTGGCGCGTTTGTAATACCCAAAACTATCAGCGCTCTAGTTCTAGCTTGGTCTTCTGCTGCTTCTACTGTTTCTGCTGCTGCCATACCCGTAGCACGGGTTACGCCTTCAATTTGCACGCTAGCCCGGACAATATATTTGCCTTGAAAAATTTGCACTAATTCAGAAATTAGACTGCCCTTGGGATACAAGCTCTGGAATTGAGCCAACATAATACTGCTACCAATGTGACGCACTCCACACACTCCCTTTCAGTTGAGTGTGGGCTTCTCAGGGACTCCTCTATGAGGACATTGACTGAGCTTTAAAGCCCTATGCCCTAGGGACTTTTAGAGATAATTTTTAACTTTTTTAACAGGCTGCTTTTCAGCATTTAATTTAATTACACCTATTTAACTAGTATTATATCAAATATTCGGCAGAAAAACCAATCAAGAAAATGTTCACTCCGACGCGGGACTACCCGCTAACGCTTTGCTATAGGAATCCGGTTTGATTTTTGAACAACATTAAGTATTTGTAGGGTGCGTTAGCGACAGCGTAACGCACCATTCTTAAGGATTCGGTGCGTTTCGCGTAACGCACCGAATCCTACGTATCTGTTCAGAAATCAAATAGTAGTCCTATATCATCGACCAACATTACTGACTTCGCTACGCTCAATTTCGCTAGTTGGTCAATTCGTCACTCACTCCTATTCATCTCATCACCTCCCTATCGGGTAGGTGAGAGTCTTCTACTTTTTAAGCTAAATCTTTTTAATAACGGGGTCGATACCGCCTGTATGCTCAAGCGATGTAAGCTGCCCTTACTTTAATTTACATCCACTCCATACCCAGAATGCCTGCCAATATTGCATTTATTGACTACGTGTCATTTTGAATATGCAAACTAGACGTGGTTTAGCTTATTCTTGCTTTGCCTCGTGTCCCAATTGTAGCAATAGGTCTTTTTTGAGGAAATTTTTAGCTAGTGCTAACTTGACTGGGTAGTCTTGCCTGCAATGCTATACTGATTACCCAACTACATATCTAGAACTATTTTCTGGAAGTGCGCTCTAAATCTACAATAATGAAGATAAGGTTCACCCTCACTGCTTATTAAGCTGCTCACCTAATTGTTACCGATTCTACATGTGAGAAAATTGGGTTCATCGGCAGTTCCTCCTAGTTAAAAATCAGAGTCTAATGGCGTAAAATTACCTTCACTCTAGACAATCAAACACCTGTAGTTTCCACGCCACTTGCTCCACTTGGGGAGACCCCAAGACCCTTCGGGTTCGGCAGTCTCCCAGACGCTCGATGACTCGCTAAGGCTGCGCTATTGATGGGAACCGCCAAGACGGGGCTGCCTCACCGTAGTGGCTCCTCTCCATAGCGCTTTTGAACAGTATGGATTCTCTAAACCCAGCTTCTCAAAAACCCATCGCGTGATCACTTAGCGGGGCTAAATTTTAATCAGGCGTGCAATCTTAAGTTTGGTTAGGTGAAGAGACTTGAACGCAGGCGAACTCTGAGAGCATCGTGCAGTGAGAAGTTCGTAGACGCCCAGAGTTGTCCGTGGGTGGGCTTCCTTTGCTCGGAACTGCGGGAGTAGTTTCTTGCTCTTGCTGGGTTAGCTTCCTTTCCTTGGAACTTAGGAAGCCTTACTTCAGGGCAATTCGTTTCCAGCTTGTTTGTGTAAGCCGTGAGGGTATACAGGAAAGAGCCAGATTAAAAAAAAATGATGTTTTGACCAAAGGTCGGTTCACTGCATGGAATTTTCAATCGCTACACTCCTTGCCAATTTCACCGATGATAAATTGGTAGCTCGGAAGGTTTTAGAAAAGAAACTTGGCTGTGAAGATGAAAAAAGTTTACAAAAACTTCACATTGCTTTAGATGTTCTGGAAAAAATCGGTATTTTAGTAAAAGAACGGGGCAAGTACCGCCGTGTCCCAGAAGAGGGAATCATCGAGGCAAAACTCCGTTGTTCTAGTAAAGGCTTTTGCTTTGCTATTCAAGATGTGGAAGGAGCCGAGGACATTTACATCCGCGAAAGTCATCTGAGTAATGCTTGGAATGGCGATCGCGTTTTGGTGAGAGTTCTCAAAGAAGGCAGTCGCCGTCGCTCTCCTGAAGGCGAGGTGAAGCTGATTCTGGAACGTTCCAACCACACATTACTGGCACGAATTAAGCAGGTGGAAGCTGGTTTTCGGGCTGTGCCTTTAGATGACCGATTGCTGTTTGAATTGAAGATTCAACCTAACGAGGCCAAGTTAGAAGAAGCGATCGATCACCTGGTTCATGTGGAAGTGTTACGTTACCCGTTGGCACAATATCCTCCTCTTGGTCGAGTGGTGCAAATCCTCGGTAGCGATGCGGAAGCTGCTGCTGATATAGATTTAGTTACGTGCAAACACGACCTTTCCCGGACTTTTCCAGATAATGTCCTAGAAGCAGCCGCCAGGTTACCCAAAAAGCTGCTGAAAGCAGACCTAAAAAATCGGCTGGATTTGCGTAATTTGTTTACTCTCACCATTGAAGGGGTAGGTGATACCAAAGTTATAGAAAACGCTTTTAGTTTAGAAAAAAACTTAGCCGGAAATTGGCTTTTGGGCGTTCATATCACTGATGTTTCTCACTATGTCCAACCTGATGAACCCCTCGATAGAGAAGCACTCAAACGGGGTAAATCAGTGTATCTGGGAGAATTGGTGCTGCCAATATTGCCAGCAGCTGTCGCAGAACGCTGTTCTTTAGTACCTGGGAGCGATCGCTTAACCATCTCTTTTTTAATTACCATCGCTCCCCAATCGGGGCAAGTGCTGGAATGGGAAATTCAACCCAGTGTGATCAACGTAGAGACTGCACTGAGTACTGAACTTGCCCAAGCAATTCTCACAGGTGAAGCTCAAGATAAATCATCACAAGTTTCCCAAATACTCCAAGACCTCCAAGCCTTGCAAACAGCCATAAAACAGGTACGGTTGACTCGTGGTAGCCTCCAGCTGAATCTGCCGCCCAGCCAAAATGCCTATTATGATGAGGGTATTTTAGGCGCTGTGGTGGTGAATGATTTACCAGTGCGATCGCTACTTACGGAGTTGGTGTTGCTAGTTAACCAACTGTTTGCAACTCACTTAAACGCCCTTGCTGTTCCCGCTATCTGGCGAGTCCAAGGTACTCCCGATGTTGAAGATGTCCAGGAAATGCTGAAATTGGCAGTCAATTTAGGCGTTGACTTGACACTAGATCCCGAAGTCGATATCCAACCCTTAGATTACCAACATTTGACCACAGCTTTTGCCGAATCTCCCTCGGAGCAAGTTCTTACTTACTTGTTACAAGATACACTTAAAGCGTCTGCATACAGCACCACCAGAGGATCTCATTTTGGTCTGGCATTACCGCAATATGTCCACTTTAGCGCTCCCCTACGGCGTTACCCAGATTTGCTGATGCAGAGGGTGTATTACGCGCTACTCGAAAACGGACGCGATCGCCGCAATACCCGTGTCAGAGAACGCGTTAACCTGCGCCACTCCTCCAGCCACGAGGAAATTAACTGGAACGTTTTACCCCCAGAATTGCAACAAGAACTCCAAAGCGATTTAACTAGGGTAATTGTCCAAATCAACGACCGAGAAAAAGAAGTCCAAGAAGCCGAAGCCGATTTAGCCGGACTGCAAAAAGCCCAACTGATGAAGCAACGCATCGGTCAGGTATTTCAAGGCGTGATTACTGGGGTTCAATCCTACGGTTTCTTTGTGGAAATTGAAGTACCAGCGGCTGAGGTGGAGTCCAGTACTAATCCTGGTGTGCCTTTGAGGGTAGAAGGATTGGTACACGTCAGTTCTCTCAAAGACGATTGGTATGAATATCGCGCCAGACAACAAGCACTGTTTGGTCGCAAAAATCGCGCTTCTTATAGATTAGGCGATCGCGTCGGCGTGCAAGTTAAAAGTGTCGATTACTACCGTCAGCAAATTGATTTGGTAACAGTCGGCAGCGATGGCTCAGGCAAAAATTTAACTGGCAATGATTCCAATAATGAGGATTTTTCAGAACTCTACTTACCAAATGACATTGAGCCTGATGACCTAGACTCTTACTCTGATGATGAGTAAAATCAACTAAAATTTACGTGTCAAATAACACTAAACCTCTAATTTTAGGCGTATCGGGCGCATCTGGTCTGATTTACGCTATTCGCGCGATCAAATTTTTGCTAGAAGCTGAGTATAGCATAGAATTGGTTGCCTCTAAATCAACTTACATGGTTTGGCAGTCAGAACAGGAAAGTCGGATGCCACCAGAACCAACCGGGCAAGAACAATTCTGGCGAGAGCAAGCTGGTGTTGCACTTTCGGGTAAACTCCGCTGCCATCCTTGGAGTGATGTCGGAGCCGGAATTGCCAGTGGTTCCTTTGCCACTCTGGGGATGATGATCATTCCATGCAGCATGAGTACAGTGGCAAAGCTAGCAGTTGGCTTGAGTTCCGATTTACTAGAACGGGCGGCGGATGTTCAACTCAAAGAAGGGCGAAAGCTGGTCATTGTCCCGCGTGAAACCCCTTTTAGCCTCATCCACCTGCGTAACTTAACTTCTTTAGCAGAAGTTGGAGTGAGAGTTGTCCCCGCAATTCCCGCCTGGTATCACAATCCCCAAACCATCGAGGATTTAGTTGATTTTGTAGTTGCCCGTGCTTTAGATCAACTAGATATTGACTGCATCCCGATTCAGCGGTGGCAAGGTCGTCGCTAACATCCTCAGTGGATTTATTAGACCTCTTGCAAAAGTCCCTAACACCCCACCCCCAACCCCTAAGAGCTTGCGGAGAGGGGAGACAAAGCGTAGCTTTGGCGGGGTGGGGTTCAAATTGTTTGATTTATCTAAGTAAGTTGGCGCGAAAAAACATAAATATGTTGCAAAACGTAAATAGGCTTAAAACCCTTGTAAATGACGAAGGACAAATGACAAATGACAGCCTTAGCCAGTTAGCTTTAATTGCGCCGACCTACTTAAGAGGACTATTGTAAATTTCACAATAGTCCTAAAAAGGTAATGATAGAGATGGCTGATAGTGTCAGTAGTCAGTGAACAGTAATTAGCGAAGAATAATCAGACCGATAACTGACCACTGACAATTGACCACTGACAACTGACAACTGACAAAATTGCTATGGCTGTAATTCGCTTAATTCTATTGGTGGCAGTACTGGGAGGACTAACGCTGTTGTTAGTCCAAAATTTCTCGCCTGCCCTATCGCTAGTATTTTTGGGCGTGCGAACTCAACCATTACCACTAGCGATATGGATTTTGTTCAGTACTGCCACTGGTGCTTTCACATCTATATTCATTGCTACCTTATTTAAGGTATCCAATTATTTTGTGGGAGGACAACGCCAAACTCCTTACAGAGCAACTGCAACTTCACCTCGTGCGAAAGCAACCCAAACAGAAGAACCTACATCTCGTCCTACCAGTCCTCCACCACCAGCTAGTAAAAAAGAAGAGCCTAGCAGTGAGGTATTTGATGATTGGGAGACAAATAGCAGTAGAGATGATTGGAACTTTGATGAAAAGTCACAGGAAGCACCTACTCCTAATCCTCAAGCTCAACAACCTAGAGACTCAACAACTTACGAACGTCAATCAGAAACCAAAAGCGGTTCTCGGTCTGGTTCAGTTTACTCCTACAGCTACCGCGAGCCAAAAAATACAGCTGCGGGAAAAACTGAATCAATTTACGATGCTGATTACCGGGTAATTATCCCCCCTTACCAGCCGCCGACTAGCAATCAAGACGATGATGATGATTGGGAATTTTTTGAGGATGATGATGATTTTGAGGATGATGGTAAACGCCCCCGTCGTTGAGATATAGCCTGCTATATCTCTAAGTAAGTCGGCAAGAATAAACCAAACTATATTACGAAACGTAAATACACCTGAAACCCTTATAAATGAAGAAGGACAAATACTTCGACTTCGCTCAGTACAAGTGACAAATGACAAATGACAAATGACAAATGACAAATGACAAATGACAGCCAGTTAGCTTTATTTGCCTCCCTCTACTTATTTGATGCCACACCGCTCTCTAGACTCCTGCTTGACCTTACCAGTCATGGCAGCTTCTTGCAAAGTCATGAAAGCATTCAAGTCTTCCAACTCATAGTGGGTAGTCAACAGTTGTCGTAGTTGATTTTCAGCTTCCACTGTCAAATAGCCAGTTGCTAAAGCTCTTTCTACAACGTCACGAATTCGAGTCATGGTTGACACCTCATTCATAGTATTTTTATTCATTCAGGCTTATTGGGGTGAAATATGCAGTAGTTATTGTGTCAAAACTTCAATTTTGCAAGTTTTTTTGAGCGATCGCGGAAAATAAGTCATCATTTACACCTTCATCATCAATATTTAATTCAGCAAAGCTTGTTATAACTGAACTTTTAGAAAAAAGATTATGTGCTGTTTAAAACACGATATTATATATACTTAGAATTCTCTACCAGAATAAAAATCCTATTAATTCAGATAGACAGAAATTGTTTGGATAAAGTTTCAAACAAGCTATGTTAATTTATTCGTTAATTCTAAAGATATCTAAGCAGCAACTGTCAAGTCATTTAGAGAAAGTTACTAAATTTGTTATGTAGCAGTCCTAAATCATTTGTGAAAATTATATATACCTAAGACTTACCCACTGTACAAATGCATCGTGATGTGAATTAGACATAGGAGTGAAAAAGAATTGTTTTGACGTAGCACTGCTACGTCTCTACAAGCACTGCTACGTCTCTACAAGGGTTCTGGGTAACGCATATTTAATTTCAGTCCTATGTCTATTAACTAAAATAGGTTGTTTTAGGCTTTTCTTAATTATCCTGCGATCGTAAATAGACCATGCTGTGCCCTTAGCAAAGATATGGTTTTTAAGCTTGATTCATACTTGGTATTTCCTGTCAATGCATAAATCCCAGGATAAGTAAGTCGGCGCAATTAAAGGTAACTGGCTAAGGGTGTCCTAAGTCAATTGGTCATTGGTCATTAGTAACGGTTTTAAGCTTATTTATGTTTGGTAACATACTTAGGTTTTTTCGCACGAATGTACTTAGTACGGCGTAAATAAACCACCCTTTTCAAATGTCGAAAAAGTCTGCACTATATTTTTGATTTTTGATTTTTGACTTCCGCCATGCGGTGCTAGGGTAAAAACCCCGTCATAAAGGACGGCTTTAAGTTAAAATCCATGTAAGTCGCCATAGGGCATTGGGAGACTTCTTTTCGGACGTGGAGCGACGGTAAGACTACCGCTTGCGGAGCGCGTTGCTATGAAGCGTCAAGGAATCCTCGGACTTCAGGACGAGGAGGTATGTCAAAATTGGAAACTGTCACTCAGCAAGAAGTCAGAGGCTCAGACTTCCTGAACTTCTGATTTCTTGCTTGGCGCTAGTACAGGTCGGCGGAAATAAACCTACCATTTAAAATAGCCAGAAAGCCTAAAATTAAAGCATGGGTGATTTTTGACTTTTGACTTCCGCCTTGCAGTACTAGCCTCTCCCCTTGGGAGAAAGAGAGGGGCCAAGGGCGAAGGGTGACTCAGAACTCATAATTGGAGCGAAGCAACTGGTGAGCAGCTTATTACAAGGAGTCAACCTGTACTTAATTGGTATGATGGGTGTTGGTAAGACGACAGTAGGGCGCTTACTAGCAAAGGAACTGGGTTATGGGTTTGTGGATACCGATAATGTCATTGCCCAATTAACAGGTAAATCTATCAATGAGTTATTTGCCCAAGAAGGTGAAGCGAAGTTTCGCCAGTTAGAAAGCGCCGTACTTTCACAAGTTTGTGCTTTTACAAAGTTGACTATAGCAACTGGTGGGGGCATTGTGCTGCGGCAAGAAAATTGGGGTTACTTGCACCACGGTTTGATCGTGTGGCTGGATACGCCAGTGAAGATAATTTACAGCCGTTTAACTGAGGATACCACAAGACCACTGCTACAAGATGTTGATCCTCAAGGTAAATTGCGATCGCTCCTCGAACAACGAACACCACTCTACTCTCAAGCCGATTTGCGAATCACCGAGCGAGAGGGAGATACACCTGAAGACATTGCCAAGCGAGTACTTCAGGCAATTCCTAGTGTTCTTAAACCACAAGTTTCTCATTAGAAAGCCTCAAATTACCAAATTTTGCCCATCCGTAGGATAAACCCTGGTAATTCTGGATTACCACTAACTGCTTCGGGATTATCCAAAATTTCAACTTCTCGATTAGGACGGTAAATGTAGACTTTTCGATTCTGCCGATCAATTAACCAGCCTAATGATGCACCGTTATCGATGTACTCCTGCATTTTCTCTTGTAATTTTATCAGGCGATCGCTGTAAGAACGTAACTCAATCACAAAGCTGGGACAAATGGGTGCAAATGAAGCTTTTTGGACATCTGTTAAGGCGTTCCAGCGCTCTAGTTCAATCCAAGAAGCATCAGGGGAACGCATTGCTCCATTGGGTAGTGTAAAACCTGCACTGGAGTCAAAGCCTATGCCAGTACCATCTTGTTCAGTCCAATACCCAAGCTGTGCAGCAATGTTAAAGTTACGGTTGCCCGTATCTGAAAAAGCTGGTGGCATAATGATGACTTCCCCATTAGCAGTACGCTCAATTCGCAAATCTCCATTGGCTTGGCAGAATTCGTAAAACTGCTCATTTGTCATCTGCACAAGGGAGGGGAAATTTACCGTTAGGGGTGTGCTTTCAGTTTGAATTAGCAGCGTGGTCATTTTCATAGAAATACGCGGGATGCGGGAAACTCAGCTTTTTAAAGCTGAGAGGGAAGCGGCACGGGTGGTTTTAACCACCGTGGCATTTTCTTTTTAGTTTGATGCGTGGTGAGGATCTTCAATATACTTTCTAACTGCCTCACTGCTGATATTACCAGCAGTACTTACAAAATAACTACTTGTCCATAGCGAGGGAAGTTTTAAAAGTAGAGGAAATTGTTTTCTTAGAAGGTAACTGCTCCGTCCTTTAAAAGCTTTAATTACTAAATGTGGTGTATCTGTAGGCTTGACGCTAACAAATAAGTGGATGTGGTCAGGTGCTACTTCTAAGGCTAGAATATCCCATTTTTTCTCTATAGCTAATTCCGCAAATATCTGTCTAGTTCTAGTTGCTATCTCTCCTGTTAAAACTTTCTTGCGGCGCTTAGGTATAAAAACAAAATGATAGTTAATTAAGTATTTGACATGGTTATGCGTATTGTAATCTTCTTGAGTTAGCATCCTAGATTAGTAGATATGTGTTGACTTATCTACTGTAGTCAATTACTATATACAAAGCAACTAATAAACATTTGGTGTTGTCGGGTGGCAAAACCTAATAAAAGTATGGGTGTGCAACAAGTTTTGTTGTCCCCAAGTAATGAGACAAAAGCACTGCTAGAATATCTCTGTGAGCAATCAGGCAAACTTTACAATACCGGAGTTTACTTTGCGCGTCAAATTTTCTTCAAAACAAATAAGCTATTAATCGGTAAATTTGACTTAGCAATTGAACCATCAATCAGTAAATCAGCACTTGCTCAATCCCTGCCTTCTACGCCAATGCAGCAAACTTTAATGTCAGTTACTGAGGCGTTTAAATCTTTTAAACAATTAAGAGATTTGTATCTAAAAGGTGAATTACATTTCAGACCTAAAGCACCAGGATATCTAAGAGGTTGTTTGAAAAGTTTTTAGGAGTAAAAAACTATGCTAATCGCTTCACCATGATACGGATCATGGCAAGATAAATAAAAGTCTCTGATGTTTCGGGCAATAACTCATAATCTCGAACCA
>NZ_JAIVFV010000194.1 GCF_020829445.1 Nostoc sp. CHAB 5836 | reverse complement strand
ATCCCGTTGTGAAAAGGCAGTCAAAATCAACACCTAATAAACAAAAAGCTGCGTAAATTTTCTTAGGCTTTAGGCGTTTAACTCAGTTTGACTCAGTTAGAAAAAATAACTGGGGTAACTTCTGATGCCTAGTCTCTTGTTCGCGTAAATTATTCGCTAACACTTCTTTCTTGTCCAAAGGCCAATAAAAATAATAAACTTTGACAAAGAGTTAAGCCTTGACCCAAGGGTATTGATTTAGTATCCTCTTGCATACCTTATTGAAAAACCTGCCGATCTTTTAAAAAGACTAGCAGGCATGGCTTATCATCAATCGGAGCGGCGGGATTCGAACCCACGACCTCCACTACCCCAAAGTGGCGCGCTACCAAGCTGCGCTACGCCCCGGTCAGAACTACTATCATACAACGAAACTCTAGGATAATCAAGAGGCAAATTTAAAAAACCTTAAGCATCTCACTTGCTTGGAGTAAATGTGGAACAGCAGAAGCATCCCATTTACCCTCTACACATCGCCCTGTAGTCAAGATCAAGCGCAGACTGTAAGCATGAGGATAGCCTTCCACCTCCATCCACAATAAATCGCTTTCGGCTTCACAAGCAATTTTTTCCTCTTCCATCAATTCAGTTGTGATTTGCTTCATGGTGTCTGCGAGCTGTGCTAGTAGACGGCAAAAATCATTTAACTCGGCTTCGGTTAACTCAATTGCCCAATCATCTGTACCCACTAAACCTTTAAATTCAGGTGCTTGGGGGTTCCAGCCTATACGCCAACCAAATCCAGTTTTTACAAGGCGTTCCATAGCTTAGTTTTTTAAAGGCAAAGGGACGCAGAGGTTTAAAGCAGAGGAACGCAAAGGAAGATTTTGGACTCTGGATTTGGTCATTTCAGTAGTTCAGTACCTCCTTATTGGGGTGGTTGTGGGGTGTTGGGGCTGGGGGATAGGGTATTTTGGGAAGTAGGATTAAATATATTGACTAAGACTTGCACTAGGGTATCTCGCTGGCTGCGGGTGAGACTGCTGATGGCTTTGCGATCGCCTTCTATCGGATTTTCCCGTAATGAATCATTTCCTGGATAGGTAGTATCATACATAATTTCGTTCGCACCCAGGTAATCAGCTAAAGTCAGCTTCCAATCCAAGCGATAATTTGGGGCCCGCCCTTTGGTATAAATGTGATATCTAATCAGGCGATTTACTAAGGTGTTGTTTTCGGCAACTTTCCCATTTTCTTTGCTAATATACTTATTTTCTCGTGGTAAATCTGGCAACTGCTGATATACTAGCTGCCAAACATCGCTAGGTGTGATTCTCTGAGCATATGCAGGTTGGATGCTAAATAAGTTTGTCTGTATTGATTTGCCCACCTCTGAAGCCAAAACAATTACACCCACTACCATTAAGGCAGTGAGTGTCTGCCAGGGCTTGAGTAGAGGTTGAATGAATGATAAATGTTTGCTCATCCTACCTTCTCTAAAGCCTTTTTTTATAGTTCGCCAATAATTTCTGGCTGAGTCAATTCATCGGACATTTCGATAATTGCTCTTAGCACTGGCTTCATCATCACATCTTCGTTACTTTCAAAGTCTTCATAACGCCGACGTTTAGCACGATTTGCCACCTGAACCGTAATGCGGTAACGATTTGAGGCTGCACTAATGAGATCCTCAGCACGGTGCATAATCTGAGACTGAGTTGTCTCGAACTTAGAACGCTTTAGCATAATCAGTGGTTCTTGGGGTCATTCCCCAGTGTAGCAGTACTGATAAATTTGCCGTTGTGTATTTAATCGCTAGCAACCTCTCTGTTCATAGAGGTTGAGAGTGTTTTAGTCAATATAAGGGACTTCCAAGAAATAAATTACTCAAATAAACGAACCACAGAGGCGCAGAGAACACGGAGGAATGAGAGTTTCGAGAAATTTTTTGCATTAGGTGGTTGAGTGTTTTTTTATTTGGAAGTCCCTAAATTATTCATCGGACAATACAGTTCAGTTAAGGCTAAAACTCTTTGCCAAAGTCAATTTTTTAACGTAGACGCTTCGGCTTGCCGCAGGCTACCGCAAACGCGAGTGCGTCTCGTAAGAGTTGGACGCCAAGGACGCAAAGAAAGAGAATTGTTTTGACGTAGCAGTGCTACGTCTCTACAAGGGTTCTGAGTAAGGCATATTTAATTTCACCAGATGTCTATTGGTTATTCTCCTTGTCCCCCTCAACTCTTCACTCCCTACTCCCTACTCCCTACTCCCAAAATGCATCCACTGCGGGGGGAAAGACTCAATGAAAACTGCTGAGTTTCTCCTTCACTATTCCACTCAACTTCAGCAGTACCATACAACAACTGATTGGGTTGAGTACGCAAATTGGTGATATGTGCATTCGCTGTTGCTGAACTTGTGCCAGCGTTGACGGCAATTATCAGTTCTTCTGTGCCCAATGTTCGGGCAAAGATATAAACTTGTCCTTGAGCATGGAGAACTTGGTAATCGCCTGTACGCAAGGCTGGGTAAGTTTGACGCAGGGCAATTAATTGGCGGTGAGTGTTAAAAATCTCTTTTTCCCAGTTGGCTTCTAAAGGAAAGCTGCGACGTGAGTCGGGATCTATTCCACCAGGTAAACCAACTTCATCACCATAGTAGATGCTGGGGGCACCGGGAAAGGTGAGTAGTAGTAAAGTTGACAATTCCACACTAGCTTTATCGCCGCCTGCAATGGTCATCAATCGAGCTGTATCATGACTTGCTAGCAAATTGAGTTGAGTTAGCTGAATTTCCCAAGGGTAAAGTTGCAGTACTTCTTGGATTTTGGTGGCGTACTCGGCGGCAAATAAGGGTGGGTAGGGTTGATAGTCGCGGCTTTGCACTTGTTCTAAGACTACGCGATCGCCAGCTGCAAAGGCAATTGTCGGCCCAGCAAATAGATAATTCATCACGCCGTCAAATTGCGTTCCATCCAACCACTGGCGAGAATCTCCCCACACTTCGCCCACAATGTAAGCTTCGGGATTAACTGCCTTAACGCGATCGCGAAATTCTTGCCAAAAACCAGGAGTTTTTATTTCAAATGGTACATCCAATCGCCAACCGTCGATGCCGAATTTAATCCAATATTCGGCAATCTCCATAATGTATTCTCGCACTTCTGGATTATCGTGGTTAAATTCTGGCAAGGCGCGATTTCCCGCCCAACCCGCGTAGTTGGCAGGAAATTGCCCATCGTATGCTGAAAGGGGCCAGCCTTCTATTTTGAACCAATTTACCCAAGGTGAATGGGGGCCATTCTCTAAAACGTCATGGAAAAAGAAAAACCCACGGCTGGAATGGTTAAAGACTCCATCCAAAACAACTTTGATATTCCGTTGATGGGCTGCATCGAGCAATTCCTTAAAAGCCTCATTGCCCCCTAACATTGGGTCAACTTGGTAATAATCGTGAGTATGATAGCGGTGATTGCTGGCAGATTGAAAGATGGGTGTGAAATAAATTGCGTTAATTCCCAAATCCTGGATGTAGTCTAAACCCTCCATGATTCCCCATAAATCGCCGCCTTTATAACCTTGGAGTGTTGGCATAGAGTCCCAATCTTCCCAACGGGCTTGGTGTAACAGCCGTTTGCGGGGCTTTTTGCTTCTGGCAAAGCGGTCTGGAAAGATTTGGTAGAAAACAGCGTGTTTCACCCAGTCTGGTGTTTGAATTTGCATGAATAACTCTTTGTAGGTTCAGAAGCGATCGTTGCAAATATTAGCTTCTTTATGGCTCTTACTTATGATAGAGAATTGGGAATTGATAATTGGGCATTGGGACAACTGTTCCCCGTTGGGTAGCAATACTGCGCAGGTTTTGGCAAAAAAATCAAAAATGTGTAGGTTGGGGAGCCACTGCGC
Organism: Nostoc sp. CHAB 5836; assembly: GCF_020829445.1. Lineage (GTDB taxonomy): Bacteria > Cyanobacteriota > Cyanobacteriia > Cyanobacteriales > Nostocaceae > Nostoc. The sequence continues at coordinate 8,005 of NZ_JAIVFV010000194.1, read as the reverse complement.
CCTTGCGGTTAAGAGACTTGTTCGCTTTTAGCGTTCCCGCAGGGTAGCACGTGGCGTTTGAGGAACTAAACCCAACCGAAGAGCGTGGTTTGTTGGGTTTCGCATTGCGCTCAACCCAACCCACAAATATTAAATTACCGAATCTTGTGGGGTGGGCGTCTCGCCATTAGTGTCAACTTAACGTAGAAGTTATGTCCCGCAAGGAACTGAAGTTCCTTGCTAATAACAAAAGTCATCTGAAGATGACTAAATATTTCCAATAATCTTTAGTCTACTTCAGTAGACTTTAGCTATTAGCCTCGAACTTTAGTTCAAGGCGGGTCATGTAGGCAACAGTTAAGCTATTTCAAGGCTTTTGTTGACACCAATGGCGTCTCGCCCGCCCCACAATAAGTAGTTGAGTATTTTTTTATTTGGAAGTCCCTTACACATGAATTTGAGAGACTACTATAGCGGTTCTCAATTGCGTGAAATACAGACCTAACCCCCAACCCCTTCCCTACAAGGGAAGGGGAGTAAGCCTCAAAGCCTCTGGTCAAGAAAGAGGAGGCGGTAGCCCTCCCAGTCTGGGAACTAGTCAGGACAAGGAAGGTAGACTACTTCGGTTTGAAGTGAGATGGCTTCGGTTTGAAGTGAGATGGCTTCGGTTTGAAGTGAGATGGCTTCGGTTTGAAGTGAGACGGCTTTGGTTTGAAGTGAGATGGCTTCGGTTTGAAGTGAGATGACTTCGGTTTGAAGTGAGATGGCTTTGGTTTGAAGTGAGACGGCTTTGGTTTGAAGTGAGACGGCTTTGGTTTGAAGTGAGACGGCTTCGGTTTGAACTGAGACGGCTTCGGTTTGAACTGAGACGGCTTCGTATCTTTAGTGAAAGGGTGCGATCGCCTTTGGCATGACGCACCCTATTTAAAAATGAATGCCACTTACTTACAACAGTTTTCATGTATTTGAACCACAGATAGACCTCTCTCCTACGAGGAGAGAGGCTTTAAATCAGTGAACAGTTAACAGTTATCAGTTATCACAGTTTCGGTCGGGGTCAAATCCCCGACCGAAACACGCCATTTTTAGAAATGGGGGACTCTAACTCCCAACGGAAAAATTAACTGATAACTGATAACTGTTGATTTTCTCCCCTTCCCTTGTAGGGAAGGGGCTGGGGGTTAGGTCTCATAATTGTGGTTCATTTACCTGAAAATCGCTGTAAGCAAAAGTTGCTGCCCAGATCCCCGACTTTTTGAACAAGTCCGCGATCTAAATCTAGCTTAAGTAAATGACATTCCAATACTGCGTAGGTTTTTAATATTTGTAAGTTGGGTTGAGCAATGCGTTACCCAACAAACCCCGATCTTCGGTTGGGTTTCGTTCCTCAACCCAACCTACACCTACACCTTTTTTATTTTTTTGCCAAAAGCTACGCAGTATTGAATGATATTCCACCCAACTAATTGGTGTAATGAAATTCATTAACTTTTATTCTTCCTTTCTCACCGTAAAGGATTACATTCACTCTGACACTCTGCTGTTAAAAGTGATGATTTGAATTTACTGTGGGTTGTATAAGTTGTACTCAAAGTATTTAAATCTTTACAAAATTTCCATTGGCTAGTACCGATTTATCAAGGCTATTATGAGTAAGAATTTTCGGCATTAATGCGAGAGTGACTTATCTTGCTTAAGTTACTATTTTTCTCTCAAAATATAAATTTAATTGGAGGTAAAATGAGGCACGAAAAACTTTCTCCTGGACTACTTTTAGCATTTCAAGACTATCATCATGAGGGAGATCAAGCTTTAGTTACACACAAAAAATCCCTTGGCATCATTGCCCACAAAAGCCCAGTTAAGCCGACTAAGAGCGTCGTTTTTATCTACTGTGACCATGATGCAGACTTGAGTTATCTATCACAATATAATATTGAAGTCAATCAAAACTCTGGAAGTGTGCGGACGGCTTTTTTACCGATAGAGGGTTTAGATGTCTTATCTGAAGAAGATGTGATTCAGCGAATTAAACCATCACGCAAACTTCATTTGAGGATGGACACTGCAATGGGAGCAGTGAAACTACCGGAGTTCAAGAACCAAAGCGGACTGACTGGTAAAGGAGTAATCATCGGCATTATAGACAGTGGTATTGATCCGAAACACCCCGCTTTTGCTGGGCGAGTTTTACACATTTGGGATCAAACACTCCCAGGGCCAGGAGTGGCGGAAGGCGGCTATGGTGCAGAATTGACGGGAGCGCAACTGACAATTTCTCAGGATACTAGTGGTCATGGTACTCACGTTGCTGGAATTGCTGCCGGTAATGATGCTAGCTATGGCGGTGTCGCACCAGAAGCGGAATTAGTTGTCATCAGGTCAGATTTACAAGATGCCCATATTGCTGATGGTGTGCGTTACATTTTCCGAATTGCTAAAGAGTTGGGACGTCCAGCAGTGGTAAATCTCAGCTTGGGTGGACACGCTGATGCCCATGATGGTAGTGATTCTTTATCCAAAGTTATTGATGCTGAAACCGGCCCTGGAAGAATTGTTTGCTGTGCTGCGGGTAACGAAGGAAACGCTAACATTCATGGACAAACGACGATACCCAGTGGATGCACTCGCGGTATGCGCTTTAATGTTCCTTTGAATCAAGTAGGTATAGTTTGGTTAAACGCTTGGTATTCCAAAGACAGCGAATTGGAAGTGTCGCTGCGGAGTCCTAACGGTTTTGTCACCCCCTTCCAAAAAATAATTACTGACGGTAATCCCGCCCAAGATTACCAATTACCAGATGCACGGGTGCAATTAGCGACACCAGGGCCAGATAAAGCCAACAGTGACCATAATTTCTTTGTGCAAATACGTGGTATTGGCCCCTCGCAAGTAATGGGAGGTATTTGGCAGTTGCGAGTCCGCAACAATTGTTCAACTGACACAGGTTTAAATGTATGGACACTAGATGATAGTTCCTCAGTGTTTTTTACAGGTAAAAGTGTGAAGGATGCGCTAAAAATTGGTTCACCAGGAGCCGCCAGCAGTGCAATCACAGTTGCTGCCTATACTACTAAAACCAACTATACAGATATTGATCAGCAAGTGCGAGAAATGGGTTTAGAATTGCATAGGATTTCAGAATTCAGTAGTGAAGGGCCTCTACGGAATGATGGACAGAAGCCGGATGTAGCAGCACCAGGAGCAATGATTGTTTCCACACTTTCTGCTGATGCAAATTTTGACCGCTCATCAATGATTAATTCCAAGTTTGTGGTTCAGGCTGGTACGAGTATGGCGACACCCTTCGTCAGTGGGTTAATAGCACTACTGTTGCAACGTGATCCTAAACTTGATCCGGCTGCTGTGAAAGAATTGCTACGTAAAAATAGTGCAATTCCCGGAAAACCTCCAGGCACATTTGATGAAAAATGGGGTTATGGAGTGGTTAACGCTGCTAATCTGTAATTAGAGGATGTTTAAATCAGTGAACAATTAACAGTTATCAGTTATCACAGTTTCAATCGGAGATTTGACCACGACACCAAACACGCCATTTTTAGAAATGGGGGACTCTAACTCCCAACGGAAAAATTAACTGGTAATGCGGATACTTGATAACTGTTGAAAAGATTGGGCGAATAGAATTCGCTTCTACACAAACAAAGTCCACCTTCGTGGACTAATAAAAAATCAAGAGCTTTTAACCTGCGTTCGCGTAGCGTTCCGCAAGGAAAGGTAGGTAAAGTCTCGTGTAGCCGCGACTTCTAGTCGCCCGCTAATCATAAATTAGACTTTTCAACCCTGCTCTAAAGATAACAGCAGTTAATCTGTAATTGGATGTAGAAATTAGTGCATTAAGTCTGTACAAAGAGAGGCAATGAAAACTCATAAAATTGATAAATTAGTTGTAGGATGGGCTAAAAATAGCCCGCCCTTTTACTGAGGAATTGCTGATGAATTATCAGAAATTAGATGCTGCTCTTGCTACAGCGCTAAATGATGTTCAAGATTCACAAGAAACTAGTTTAGCGGTTTTCATCCATACTGAACCGATTTTAGACTCGGCTGCGATCGCTGTTTTAGAAAGTTTAGGCGTTAGTGGTGTTAGCAGTGAGAAAGATGTTTTCACTGCAACACTGTCACCAAATACCATTTCCCAGTTGTCAGAGCAACCTTGGGTAATTAGTCTGAAGCGATCGCACCAATTACGTTTGGTTAAAGGATTTCCAATAAGTAAATTATCCAAATAAACGAACCGCAGAGACGCAGAGGACGCAGAGAGAGGAGAAAGATAGAGTTTGCTGTTACTGTGAATCAGGTTTTGGTTTTTCTGGAAACTTACACTTCACCTCAATTTGCAGATTACTTTCAGCTGAACCTTCGGTAATGTAAGGAATACCAGCTTTCCCACCCAACTTAATGCCAAATGTAAGTTTTACCTCTTCAATCTCCGCAGTATTGAAGTCTTTAAAAGCACTAAGAGCATAGATAGTATAAGAGCGAATCATTTGCCTAGCTTGTTGCATCCGAGCGATCGCATCTGTTCGCACATCCTTGTATTCTATGCCATCGTCGTCCTCCTCAATTTCCTGAGTTATTTCGGTGGCTGTGACGTTAATCTCAATCTGCTCAATCTCTCCGTCTGCTTGAAAAAATAATTGCTGTACTTCTGACATCAGCTACCTCGGTTCAATTTTTATATGTCTGGAAAATTTCAGTTTGCTCGGAGAAAAATAATAGATGGTATTATTTTTAGTAGCACAGCTATCATTGTGTCTGTCAAGATTATCCCGCATTTACCAACCCAAGGTGTGTTAAATGGCACGATACGCGCTTGTTATTGGTATTGCCGAGTATATCAGCCCATCATTACCGCGTTTGTCGAAGACTATAAATGACGCTGAGGCGATCGCGCAACTCTTAGAGCAGTATGGTGATTTCCAGTCTGTGCAAAGACTACCACAGCGTTGGAATAAAGACAAAAATGGCTATGAAATGGCAGCGTCAAAAGTTAGTGGCGCTGAAATCGGTCAAAAACTCAGAACATTTCTGCTAGAGCAAGCTGCTAATAATGAAGCGCTAATTTATTTTAGCGGACATGGTTTTACTATTTCTGACAACTTGGGACAACAAAAGGGATTTTTGGCAAGTTCTGATTGTCAGATTGAATTTAAGGAAAACAAAAATGCCGAACAAAAATATGGCATTCCTCTAGATAGCCTTAACGACTTAATTCGAGCTTCGCAATTGAGTAGTTTGGTGATGCTACTCGATTGCTGTAATAGCGGCTATTTCTTAGAAAGACAATTAATCCAAAAAACTCTTAACGCTTTCAGTTCGCAAAAGGATTATTACTTAATTACAGCTTGTCGAAGCTTTGAACGTGCGGGAGTGATTAAAAGTGAAGAATACAGTATTTTCACAGGTGCAGTTATTAAGGGATTAACGGCAGAAAATGTAGGTAGTAGTAGGCGAATTAGTGGCGATCGCTTGTTTGATTTTGTCAGCAACGAACTTAAAGGTTCGGTACAAGAACCGATTCGCATGGGTTGGGGACGTTCGATTACCCTCGTGACTTATCCCCAATCAGATATTTCTACAGGTGAAAAAGTTGCTTTCAATCAGGAAAATCCTTATCGGGGACTTTATGCATTTGAATCAGAACAAGCGCAATATTTTTGTGGACGAGAAGAAGCAGTTCGCACCCTAATTTCACGTTTAGCAGAGAGTCGGTTTTTGGCTGTAATTGGCTATTCAGGTAGTGGTAAATCTTCTTTAGTAAAAGCAGGTTTGTTACCGCAACTGAAAGGCGATCGCCTCCCAAGAAGCAGTGAATGGGCGATCGCTTCTTTTACACCAGGAGAACATCCTTTAGGTAAGCTTGTTGACATTTTAGCTCGACAACAACAGCAAAATCAGCCACATTTATTATTTATCGATCAATTTGAAGAAGTATTTACCCTGTGTCAAGACGATGAGGAACGCAAAGCTTTTATCCGTTTAGTAGCACGAGAAGTAAAAAATGGGGAGGTAGAAACGCGGATAATTTTGACAATTCGTGGTGATTTCTTAAATAGATGTGCTGACTATTTAGAAATTATTACTCTCATTAATAGCATTCCTCCCACATCATTCATAGTCACACCAATGTCTTTTGCTGAGTTAGAAGAAGCAATAGAAAAACCAGCAAAATTACATGGGGTAACGTTTGAGCATGGTTTAGTTTCGCAAATTTCTGCCCATGTAGTCAACCGTCCGGGTGCATTACCCATACTGCAATATGCACTCAAAGAGTTGTGGCGAGTTTGCATTGAAGAACCTGAATCTCCAGAGCCGCTTTTAACTCGCAAAGGCTATGAGGAAATTGGTGGAGTTAAAGGAGCTTTAGACAAACGAGCGACAATTTTGTATGAAAGTTTAACAACTATAGATCAAGCCTTTGTGCGTCGCTTGTTTATGGAGTTGGTGCAGTTAGGTGAAAGTGGAGAAGTAACGCGGCGGCGTGCTAGCTGGGATAGATTAGAAGTAGTTGCAGATTCTCCACAACAATTGCAAAGGGTTCTGGGATTACTGGCTGGTTCTCAACAACGTTTAATTATCACTGATGAAAAGTCGGTTGAAGTTGCTCATGAAGCACTTTTATCTGAGTGGAAGTTATTAAATACTTGGATTGCTGAAAATCTGGAAAATATTCGTCTCAGTCGTTCTTTAGATGAAGATTGTCAGGAATGGCAAGAAAGATTTAATAAATCCGATGATGCACTGTTATCGGGTGCAAAGTTGGCTGTAATTTCTGAGTGGGTGAATAAGACTCAGCACAGACTTACGCCACTAGAAGCAGAATTTTTGCATAAGAGTTTGGATAAGATAAATAGAGAAAAAGAAGCGGAATTAACAAGAGAAAGACAATTGCGAGAAGCAGCACAAGGTAGAGTAAAAATAGAGACACAAAAAACAAAGTTGTCAATATTGGCTGGTGTGATGGCAGCATTTAGTTTAGGATTGGGGTTATTAGCACAGCAACAGATAGCAAAGGTAAAACAGCGTGAAATACTTGCTAGTATAACCATAGTTTCAAAGGCCAAACAGCTTCTTGAAACTGGTAATCAACTTGAGGCACTTGTAGCAAGCTTACAAGCTCTACAAGAAGTTAAAGAGAAAGATATAGGCAGCCAAAATAGTGCCTTTTTACAAGAGCTTCAATCAATAATACTCAGAATTTATGAAAGGAATCGATTACCAGGTCATACTAAATATATTTGGAGTGTAACTTTTGACAAAACAGGTAAACTTATAGCTTCTGCCAGTTCTGATGGAACTGTAAAATTATGGACTAGAGAAGGGAAATTATTAGAAACGTTTTTTTCTGATAATAAGAAGACACTATTTAGTGTGCAATTCAGCCCTGATGGGAAGAAAATAGCCGCATCAAGTTCTGACACTACTATCAAGTTGTGGACTATAAATGGAAATAATAGACAACCTGATATATTAAAAAATGGACATAAAAAAGCAGTTTATAATATTAGCTTTAATCCCAATAATGGACAGCATTTAGCTTCTTGTAGTCTAGATGGCACTATTATAGTGTGGGATATAAAACAGAAAAAAAGTATTGCTTCCCATAAAGAAAAGTGGGGTATTACAAATATAGATTTTTCTCCAAAACAAGGATTAATTGCTTTTGCAGTTCCTGAAAATGACACTAAGGAAAAATGGAGTGTGAAAACATGGAACACACAAAATAATAAAATTAAGGTTATGGCCAATCATGATGGTGGTATTAGCTCTGTTAAATTTAATCCCGACGGAGAAATTCTGGCATCTAGTAATTATAAAGGCCCACCACAAACCCAATCCATCTCTCCTCCGTTCATCGCCAGAGGATGAATATCCTCTGGCGATGAACGGAGGAGAGATGGATTGGGTTTGTGGTGGGCCTTTCTTTTTCTCCGAAATGCATTGGCTGAAGGACTGGCTTTGCCAGGCATGAATCGCTGATGCGGGGCACTGATAAGTGTCT
>NZ_JAIVFV010000193.1 GCF_020829445.1 Nostoc sp. CHAB 5836 | reverse complement strand
GCTGCTTTATCAAGTTTTGCCAATGCATCACTGAGAAGATTCCAACCAGCATTTTGAGTGATGGTTTCAATAACTATTTTTTGAATCGTAGGTAAGCCACTATCTTGTAAAGCCTTTGGTGCAATTTTGTGTGGCGCAGGTATAATTTGGTTGCCTTCTTCATCTTCTATGGCGTACCTGGCACTAAAAAACTTTTTGAAGTCCTTTGTCTGGCTTTCAGTCGCCTTGTTTTGTCCAATCAGTTTTGCTAAAAGTCCTTGTCTAGAACTTGCAGGATAGATAATTGGATTTGGAAAGCCAAAGGTAGTTAACTCTCGTTTCAAGTCTTCTATAACATCAGCAATTTCTCTGTCTTTTTCTGTTTTCTGATCGACTTTGTTAAGGATGAAGTAAATCTTCCCTGTGTTCTCAGATAAAATTTCGTTGCGATTTTCTATGACATCTTTAAATAAACCTGAAATAGCATTATCTCTGTAAGAAGCGTAATTTAAAACAAACAAAATTGCATTGCAGTTTCGCAGTGCTTCCAGTGTAGTTTGCTTGAGTTTGACATTGGAATTGTTAGACTCCCACTCATTCGGGCCAGGAGTGTCAACTAAAGTAAAACCAGCAAGGGAAGAGAGTCCGCTAATGGCTTCGATAGGATACTCAATCTCAAAGCGTATGGTATCGTCAGGATTATCTTTCTCGCGAATCTCACGGGTACGCACTAGAAATTTCTGTTGAATTTCTCCAGCGTCACCTTCAGCAAGAACAATAGGTCGTCTTTGTCCCTCTCGGTACTCCAAAAGTCTTGGGATTTGCTCAGATGGAATATGTCGGACATCAGTACGACAGATTGTACACGCTGCTGTCTCACTCGCCAGAACATCAGCACCAATCACGGCATTTAAAAAGGTACTTTTGCCAGCTTTCATCGCTGCAATCACAGCCACCTGATATTTATTCTCTTTTAATTCATGTAGGGCTTTGTTAATATCATCTTCGACACTCTGCAAACCTTTGGTATCATCTCCTTCGCTGAGGCGGCCTTGGCGAATTTCCTGAAGGTACTGTAAAAGATGTGTGCCAGTGTTGTAGATGCTGTCGTGTGCTGCTTGGAACTGTTCAGAGGACATAATTAATTATGTGAGGGAAAGTTTAGCTAAAGCACGTACAGCTTAAATTACTAATGAAAATATTTGCCTCAGTAATTGCACTATGACACTAAAGGCGATCGCACCCCATCCTAATCAACCAATCATCACACTACTCGCACTGAAACAAAGCTATATGAACAAGCCTGAAGAAAAATTAGAACTATACTTCAGACACAGTACTACAGAGACAGTATCAATGAAGATACCAACAGATACATTGCGATCGCTTGAAAAAATTGCAGCCAGTCAAGATATGTCACCTGAAGCCTTGCTAAAGTTATATAGGACTAGTATTTGATTTTTGAAATACACGTAGGGTGTTTAGCGCAGAAAGTACGGCACTACACGCTTGGAATGGTGCGTTTGCAAAGCGTAACGCACCCTAGATCACTACTGAGATTTTTTCAGAAATCAAATATGATTCCTATATATCAATACGGTTCACAAAAGGGCTGAAACTCTTTTTTTTACGAACCACAGAGGCGCAAAGAACACAGAGAGAAGGAGAAGGAGGAAATGCTTAACCCAAGTGTATTGTCCTATATATTGGGCAGTGTTTGCGGCAAGATTTAGCCAAGTTATGATCTGAGTAGGTACTAGAATAAACCGCTCAAGTTCTAGCAAGGCACATCCAATTGAAAGAGGACAATTTAACCATCATTCAAAAAATTCAAGCTGAAGCAAGTCTTTAGTTACCTGCCAGCAAAGAGTAACAGATAAATTAAGGAACAAGAAATGTCTAACAAAACGAACTACACCGAAGCTTGCAATAATTTTGAAAAAATTTACGAAGAGGCAATTAGCACTCGTGAACCTGTAGTTGTTAATCGTGAAGGTGCAGAAAGTGTATCCGTCATTCCTACTTCGGAACTTAATAGCATCATAGAGACAGCGTACTTGTTTCAATCACCTGAGAATGCAGCACGTCTTTTAGATGCTTTACAACGTGTTAAGGCTAAGACTAATATGCCCCAAACTATAGACGAGTTGCGTAAAGAGTTCTCGCTCTAAGTAGAGCGACGCAAATAAAGCTAACTAGCTAAGGCTGTCATTTGTCATTTGTCCTTCGTCATTTATAAGGATTTAAGGTGTATTTACGTTTCGTAATATAGTTTGGTTTATTTTTGCCGACTTAGCTTACGAACAAGAGTAAATAAATTCAATGTCGGATAATTTAGAACCAGAAGCACTTCCCAAATCGGAAGCTTCTCAAGAAGATAATTTAGAACGCAACCTCGTTTTTGACCGGAGATTTCTGGAAGACCTTACCTACTGGGTAGAGACAAATAGAAAAACTGCACTCCGCGTGTTATCTTTAGTTGAAGAGATTAGGCGGAATCCCTTTCAAGGTACAGGCAATCCTGAAAGATTGAGATATTATGATGCAAATATATGGTCGCGCCGAATCACTCAAACTGACCGGATTGTTTACGTAGTAAGTGATGAGCGAGTTGAGTTTATTCAGGCACGATACCATTATGGCGATCGCTAATTTCAATGTAATTTTGAAAAACAGCGTAGGCGCAGCCCAACCTAGGCATCGCCTCACCCCTCTCAGCTCTACACCATTGAAGCCGCAAACGCTTATTTGCTAAGATTTTCAGTGCGACAACATTGAAACAGGGCAACTTCTCATCACCATGCCAACATCTACACTTGACGATCAAGACACAGCAGCCATCGAAGCCGCCAGAGTTGGGGTTGCTATATGCGATCGCACCGCCTGGGGACGCATCAAAGTATCGGGCGACGATCGCCTCAATTTCTTGCACAACCAAAGTACTAACAATTTCCAAATACTCAAGCCAGGACAAGGTTGTGATACGGTTTTCGTCACTTCCACAGCCAGGACTATTGATTTAGCAACCGCCTACGTTAGAGAAGATGCGGTAATCTTGCTGGTTTCACCCAACCGCCGCCAATATCTCATGGAATGGCTGGATAAATATATTTTCTTTGCCGATAAGGTGGAATTATCTGATATTACACAATACACCAACACCTTCAGCCTCATTGGCCCAGGAAGCGACGCTGTTTTAGAAAAGTTGGGTATTGGCGAACTCATCGGCCAACCTTACGGTAGTCACCAAGTATACACAATTGCTCCGGCTGAGGGGGTGCGGATTGCTGTGGGTAGTGGATTAGCGGCTCCCGGATACACCTTCACTTTCCCCTATACGGACAAATCTTCGGTGTGGAACAAATTGTTAGAAGCTGGGGCGATAGAGATGAGCGATCGCGCCTGGGATGCTTTGCGAATCTTACAAGGACGCCCCGCCCCAGATGCAGAACTCACAGATGATTACAATCCTCTGGAAGTTGGCTTGTGGCAAACAATTTCTTTTACTAAAGGTTGCTATATTGGGCAGGAAACTATTGCTCGGTTAAATACATATAAAGGTGTAAAACAACACCTTTTGGGTATACGACTCAGTGCCCCTGCGTCAGTTGGAAGTGCGATCGCAGTTGGAGATGAAAAGGTCGGCAAACTTACCAGTTACACAGAAACGGCTGATGGTTACTTTGGACTAGGTTACATTCGCACCAAAGCTGGTGGCGTAGGTTTAAAAGTCCAAGTGGGAGAAATCGAGGGTGAAGTCATAGAAATCCCATTTGTTTCTCACGATTACCCATAAGTAATTTAAGACAAAACATCTTCTTTATTCCTAGCACCGTAACAAAATTCATCTACCCAAGAAGCTAGACTACGGGCATTAGTGGTTGGCAAATTTACTTTTGTTTTCATGTCTTGTGGTTGAATATTCGGATATTGATTGTTGTTTTTAGCGTCAGCAGTAATTGCTAGCGATCGCACTGGTTTGCCATTACTAGAAATCTCAGTGGTAATTGCCAGCAATGCGCCTACAGGGATTCGCACAGATGGCGCGTTGCTCTTAACCTCGGTAGCTAATGCCACAGATGGCATAGTTTTGGCTTTGCTGTTAACTTCAGTCGTCATTCCTGAAGGGAGGCGTTCGAGAGGTGATATCTGCCGAGAAGCTGCAAAGTAGCTACTTAGTGGTTGATATTTGCTTAGAAAACCAGAAGTGGGCGTTTTTGCCGGAGTATCTGGAGCAACTTTAGTTGCATTTGCAACTACCAACTCAGGTTTGGTTGTGCGAACTACTTCAGCAGTAGTCATAAATGATGACACAAGTTGATCGGCGCGTGGCAAGCTTGAATCTAGAGTCTTGCTTGGAGAATGAGGCGTAATCTTGTCGGCAGTTACAACCGATGACACATATTTATCCTCAGAATACTTTTCGTCTGGCGACTCCCTTTCAACTTGGCTGATAGCCATAGAATGTTCCGATTTTATTAAACGTAACTCTTCATCAGGATTGAAGTTCAGACCTAAAGCGGCGACTATTTTATCTGGATCGTTATTCAAATCCAGCATAAAAGAAAGTACTTCATCAAACTGGGGTTCCAAAACAGACAGTGTTGCCAAAATAAAACCGGACAAAGGACGCCGTAGACCATCGTAAGTGCGCCAAATTCGCATTTTGACCAGCCAGGGAATATTTTGCTCGTAGTAACTCAGCCACTTTTGTTTTAAGGATTGACGCAGATGCTGGATATTCATCGGATGCTTCGCTTCAGTCAAAAAAATTGCAGACATTGATATTGTTAATTAGTTTGATTTCTGGAGATGAAACCGATGATAGAGCATCTGTTTGACTATTTGACCACCTAGTAAATGATTTTCTACCAGTAGAGATACTTCATCGGGTTGAACGCCGCTATACCAGACTATATCAGGTAATATCAGCACCATTGGGCCATTGCCACATTGTCCCAAACAACTGCTAGCCGTTATTGTGACATCAGGAATTGGCAAAGCCGTAAAAGCTTCTAACACCTTGAGGGCGCCTTGCTTTTTACAAGTGCGATTTTGACAAACCCGCACACATCTAGGAGAAGAGGGTTGGTCTATTGTCGGGAAGTTTGATGGTTGAGTGATGTTGGTCATTTTTTTAACGAACCACAGAGGCGCAGAGGACACAAAGGAGCTAGGGGCTTTCAACTGGAGTTTAGACTAAAAGCGATATGAGAGAACGCAAATCAAATGGAATTAGACAGTAAAAATATTATCTTGTCAGCCTCAAAGCATCCGCGACCTTTTTCTTGCTAATATATTTCAAATCACATAAAAATGATTATCATTATCTTTATGTCTGTACCAAACATTATTGTCGTTGCTGGTTCATCTGGGGCTGGGAAAACTACCTGGATTTGTCAACAGATGCGAGATATCGCCGATGTTGAGAAAATAATTTATTACAGCCCTGGTACTGGGACTGTTCCCATTGACCAAACCCGCATAGCTATTGAATTTCCTGGTATGCAAGTCTTTGGTGATGGTGAACGAGTAGAATTTCTGAACCAAATACCCAAAGCAGATGCGGTTTTCATTGAATGGGGATTTTATCTGGACTTGGGAGCGATGCCTACGGCGATCGCAGCTAACGCACAATTATTAGATAATCTAACTTACCGTGCCATTGCAGTTTTACCACCTGACCTCAAAGACTCCGAATATCATACTTGGGCAAAGGAGATTGTACGCGGCGCAGCAACCAAAACCAACACTGTTGAAAGTTTATGGCGGGCGGCAAGCAACGGTCAAGTAATTGACGAAAACAGTCTAGAAGAATTTTGGTACGAAATCACCCACAGTGCTTACGGTATTGTCACCCGTGCTAAAGGCATTTTTGACGTTAACGATGGTAGGTCACTTTACTGTGATTTTGTGGCTGGTGTTCCCCAAACGGATTTTCTGGAATTAGACTTACCGCGCTACTTGGAAGGTAGACCCCAGCGTTTCAGTGGACTAGAAGTGGTGGGAAAAAACTTGGATGAAGCAGCTTTAAGGCAAACATTATCAGATTGCTGTTTATCTGACGCTGCGATTTTGCAATACCAACAACAGGTAAAAGAGATTTTATTAGAAGGGAAAAAAGTGTGAAAATAGCCGTCATTTCATGTATTCATGGCAATTACGAAGCCCTGGATGCTGTATTACTAGATATCAACCAGCACTCATGCGAAAAAATCTTTTGTGTTGGCGATTTGGTAGGATATGGGCCTCATCCCAATGCAGTCGTTGCTCAAATTCGGTCTTTAGATATTCCCACCTGCGTCGGCTGTTGGGATGAAGATATTGTGGAAGGATTGAACGCTTGCGATTGCAGTTATCCCTCGTTATTGGCAGAAAAAAGAGGAATACAGGCTCATGAGTGGACTAATCAAGAAATTAACCCAGAAAACCGCGAATTTTTAGCCAAGTTACCCCACAGTCTCAAAGAGGGAAATTTAGCTTTTGTTCACGGTAGTCCTCATAGCAACCATGAATATTTACTACCTCAACTCGACGCTTTTGTAGCACTAGAGCGAGTATTGTCCACAGAATCAGATGTACTATTTTGTGGTCATACTCATGTACCTTACGCCCGGACTCTGGATGCTGGACAGCTACAAATTAGTGTTGGTAGAGGAGAAAAAGCACAGGAAATTAGCTTTAAATCTCCTCTCAAACGGATTGTGAATGTAGGTTCAGTGGGAGAACCCCGACATGGGCGACCGAATGCTACTTATGTAATTTACGACACAGATACCCAAGAAGTTAAACTACGCGAAGTAGCTTACGACTACCAAAAAACCTGTGCAGCGATTATTGAAAAAGGTTTACCCGCAATTTTTGCTTGGCGTTTAGCGCATGGATTGGAGTATGCAGAACGTGCAGATGACCCGACTCATGTTTGCACAAGGTAATCTCTCCCCCCTCCTCCTCTTCCTCTGCGCCCCTTTGCGCTTTCCTCTGCGTTCCTCTGCGTTAAAAAAAAAGATATGAATAAATGGGCAATTTTGAGTGGAATTGAAGCTAACTTGGCAGCTTATGAAGCTGTAATAGCTGACATTAAGCGTCAGGGTGATAAGGTAGAAGCTTTATATATTTTAGGCGATTTAGTAGGGCCAAAACCAGAAGCAGAGAAGTTAGTAGAACGAGTGCTTAACCCACGCCAGGGAGAATTAGAACCCTTGATTTGTAAGGGATGGTGGGAAGAACAGTGTTTTATTCTGCATGGTCTGGGCGCAACTGAGGATGCTCCTGAATTGATCGCAAAATATGGAGGAGAGACAGTAAAGTTGTTATGGGAGTGCGTTTCCCGTCAGACGGTACAATGGTTGAGAAACCTCGATTTTGGTTTTTTTGAATTAGATTGTTTGTTAATCCACGGCTCAACGGTAAGTGTGGATGACGAACTGACTCCAGAAACTCGCCCAATCCAAATGCTTGATAGACTCTCAAGGATGCAAGCGAATAACTTATTCTGCGGTCGTTCTGGTTTAACTTTTCAGTATCAACTACAAAGTGGTTCTATTACTACTGGACTTACCACTCTTGATAAGCAAGTATCTCCTCAAACTTTTACCGTTAGCCTACGTCAAGTAATTGGGGTGGGGAATGTGGGACGCACACTAGGTCAAGCTACCTACACTCTCTATAATCCTGGAACGAATCAGGTGGAATTCAAGACGGTGTATTACGCCAATAGTAAGTACCACAGTAATTGAGATTGGATGAGCCAGTTGAAATCATTTCGGATTGTGAGATTTGAACTGGCTAAAAAGCCTAGCTCTTTGATGAGCCATTTCTGGTCTGGTCAAAATTCCTTGAGTAGGGCTAAAAAATAATGCTAATAAAAATAGTCCGGAAACAACTAACACTATAGCCGCACCTGATGGGACATTTAAATAGTAGCTAATATACATTCCAGCTACACTGCTAATCACACCAATAGCTGCTCCTAATTGCATCATTTGGTGTAACTCTTTCACTAATAAATAAGCTGTAATTCCTGGGCCAATCAGCAAGGAAACAACTAAGACTACACCCACGGTTTGCATACTGGCAATAATCGTTAGCGTAATAGCACCAGTTAAACCAAAGTGAATTAAATTAATTGGTAAGCCGCTTGCTTGAGCGCCAAGTGGGTCAAAAGTATAAAATAGCAATTCTTTGTAAAATAGCTTAACTAAAATCAAAACAATAACTGTGATCATTACAGTCCGCTTCACATCATCTGTAGTTACACCTAAGATGTCACCAAATAAAAACTGATGCAGGTCTAATTTGCTTTTTAATAGGGTAATCAACATGATACCCAATGCTAAAAATCCCGAAAAAACTAACGCCATCGCTGCATCAACTTTGATCCGGGATTGAGATTGAATCCAAGTAATGACAAAAGTGCTGAGAGTTCCAGATATAAATGCACCTAAGAAAATATCAATGCCTAAGAAAAAGGCGATCGCTAGTCCTGGTAAAACTGCATGAGCAATCACCTCTCCTAGTAATCCCATGCGTTGAACTATGAGATAAGTACCGACAACAGCGCAAAGAATACCCAACAGAATTGCTGTGGTAATAGCTCTTTGCATGAACTCAAAACTTAAGGGTTCAATTAGCCAATCTAACATTAAACTACTTCCCTATTCAACATAAATATACTATCTCCATAAGCACGTTGAATATTATCTGCTGTCATCACTTGTTTCAGCGAACCATTAGCAATCATTTGTTTATTCAACAATAATAACTGATCACATTTTGTCAAAGCTATTCCTAAATCATGAGTAATTACCAACAAAATCTTACCTTGGGATTTTAGTTCTTCAAATACCTCAAACATGATGGCTTCTGTCTTTTTATCAACTCCGACAAATGGCTCATCAAAGAATAATAATTCGGCTTGTTGTGCTAAAGCTCTTGCTAAAAATACTCGCTGCTGCTGTCCGCCTGATAACTCTCCAATTTGACGCGATCGCAATTCTAGCATCGCCACTCTCGCCAAAGCATCTTTAACTATTTCTTGAGATGGCCGCGAAGGTGCGCGAAACCAGCCTGTATGCACAGTCCGCGCCATCAACACGACATTCCAAACTGTTATGGGATAATCCCAGTCAATCTGCGATCGCTGTGGTACATACGCAACAGAATTTAATTGCTGTTTCAAAGCGCGATCGCGAAATTTTACAACTCCACTCGTGGTTGGTACTAAGCCCAAAATCGCCTTCACCATTGTGCTTTTACCAGCACCATTGGGGCCAATTACACCCACAATTTGTCCCGGTAAGGAACGGAAACTCACATCCTCAACCGCCGTGACTCCCCGGTAATTTACAGCTAAATTTTTAACTTCTAACATAAATTTATCATTTTATATGATAATGATAATCAATATAATTTAAGTCATCAGATTTATGATATCTTACAAACTGCGATTGAAATCCTTAGCGGCTCTTGCCTTAACGTGCGGGGTATTTGGATGTAGTCCAACATCCCAAACCAGCCAATCGACTCCCACCCTTGGTGATAACGCGTCTGCTATTCAAACTGGGACTTCACCAGCGCCAAAAGCCAATGACAAAGGCCCGTTAGTAGTCGCTACCAATACCGTTACTTGTGGCTTAACTAAAGAAATTGCAGGTGATACTATTGACCTCAAGTGTTTAATTGATCCAGGCTCAGATCCCCATGTGTATCAACCTAAACCTGATGATAGCAAAGCAATTGAGCGGGCTAAATTAATTCTTTACGGTGGCTACAATTTTGAACCTAGTTTAATCCAGCTAATTAAAGCTACCTCAAATCCTGCTCCCAAGGTGGCTGTAAATGAAGTTGCAGTCCCCAAACCTCAGCAGTTTGAGGATGATGGTAAAACTGTTACCGACCCTCATGTATGGCAAAATGCCCAGAATGGCATAGCGATCGCACAGGTGATTTCTCAAGAATTAATAAAGGTAGCCCCAAAGAACGCTGCAACCTATACCAGCAACACGCAAAAACTCACAAATGAAATCAGCCAGATAGACAGCTGGATTAAATCGCAGATTGCGACAATTCCACCCAAGCAACGCAAATTAGTGACAACCCATGATGCTTTCGGTTACTATTCCAAAGCTTATAGAATTCCCATTGAAGGAGCGCTAGGGGGTATTAGCACAGAAGAAGCGCCGACACCTGCACGAGTGGGTGCATTGGCGATGTATGTTAAAAAACAGGGTGTACCGACGATTTTTGCAGAGACGACAATTAACCCGAAACTCATAGAGGCTGTAGCAAAAGAGGCAAAAGTTAAGGTTTCAGACCGAGAATTGTTTGCTGATGGTTTGGGCGAAAAAGGAACAGAGGCCGAGACTTACCAAGGAATGTTGATTGCCAATACACGCACGATTGTGGAAGGTTTAGGAGGCAAGTATACAGCGTTTAAACGTAAATAATCAGAGTTAAGTAGAGCGACGCAAATAAAGCTAACTGGCTAAAGCTGTCATTTGTCATTTGTCATTTATAAGGGTTTAAGGTGTATTTACGTTTCGTAATATAGCTTGGTTTATTCTTGCCGACTTACTTAGCCCAGGCGTAGCTATCTTGGTGGATACAAGAGCCTAGATCGTAGAAGCGATGGGCAAACGCCTCTTGTCAACAAGAACCTCTTAATGTCAATAAAGTCCAAAATAATCGCATTAATCCCCGCTTATTGACAAGTGTCGGAACGGGGCAGGCGATTCTCCTTGATGAAGTGTTGCGATCGCTAATGAAGTTTGCTCCTGGCGTAACTGCCCGCCTTGTTGGGATGCCTGCGGTGGTAAATTACGCTATGCCTGACTGTAGACAGTGCAAAGATGTACGGGTTGTCCAAAAAATTTTTAGGTAGGAAAAGCGAAGCTCGTTCATGAAATACTTTCTTTCAGGACGAGCAAGCAAACATCATAAATACTACTGTGACACTACGAGTACAAATCCTCACTTGATAATTTAATCAAAGTCTGGGACTAGCTTTTAAAGAATTATTGCGGGAATCTGCAATTAAGCAAGCAATCTCTGATCTCAAAATTAAATATAAAAAGCGGTTATTTGACCCTTCAGATAAATACCGATGTTAGAAATAGAAGCAATTTGTTAAGGTATAGGCTTCAATTGCAAAGAGCGGCTTTCAATTTTGAAAATTTTGTGACACGTAATACTACGTATGTTCTATAAAAATATAGAGTTTCACAATTTAATACCAAGAAATGTCAAGAAAGATTACTAGAGTTGTTGTTCTGCTATATTTCTTATAGTCTCCATAGTCTGTCTCTATAACCCCAGTTAATTTTTGGTAGCTTTTATGTCCTTTATTGCCATTGATAGGGTTAATATTCAGCCTAACAGGCGTCCTGTGAACGACCAAAAAGTTGCCCAGTTGATGCAATCTATTAAGACGAACGGGCTCTTGAACCCTATAACCATTGATCAAAATTTCAATCTGATTGCAGGGCTGCACCGTCTAACTGCTTGCAAGCTCTTGGGGGTGGAACAGATTGAATACCGGATTGTAACTTGTGAGGACGTAGACCATGCCAGATTGGCTGAAATCGATGAAAACCTCATTCGTAATGAACTAGAAGCCTTAGAACGATCTGAATTCTGGCTAGAGAGAGACCAAATCTTAGAGCGGATAGGTTTGCGGGCTCAATCTGGAGAGAACCAATACACTAAAAAAGGGGGTGAATCGATTTCATCCCCTGGTAAAACAACTGTACAACTAGCTCAAGAGGTAGGTTATGACAAGCGGACATATCAATTAGGAAAACAAATTGCTAAAAATATTGATCCAGAAGTTAAAGAGGTAATTAAGAAAACACCTGTTGCCAAGAGTCAGTCCACTTTGTTAAAAATAGCCAGAGCCGGTAGCAAACCTATCCGCT
>NZ_JAIVFV010000192.1 GCF_020829445.1 Nostoc sp. CHAB 5836 | reverse complement strand
CAACCATTATTTAAAGATAAATATGGCGATGCTAACTTTGATCAAGCTAAAAAATTGTTAACTACTGCTGGTTTCTCCAAAGAAAATCCCGCAAAAGTGCAAGTTTGGTATCCTTCTAGTTCACCTACTCGGAGTTTGGCAGCACAGACACTCAAATCCCTTGTGGATGCCAAAATGGATGGAATACTGCAATTTGAAGTCAGTCAAGCGGAAGGGCCTGCCTTTTTCAAAGACATTTCCAAGGGATTGTATCCAGCAGCTTTACTTGATTGGTATCCAGACTTCTTAGATCCAGATAATTACGTCCAGCCGTTTTTGCTTTGTGAAAAAGGTTCAGTTGCTAAAGGGTGCGAAGATGGAGGCAGTCAAACTCAGGGTTCTTTCTACTATAGCGAAGCTATGAATCAACTCATTGATCAGCAACGCAAAGAACAAAACCCCGAAGCGCGTCAGAAAATTTTTACTGAAATTCAAACACAAGTTACTGCTGATGTACCTTATGTTCCCTTATGGCAAAACAAAGACTATGTATTTGCCCGAAATGGTGTGAGCAGCGTACAACTTAATCCTAACCAAATTCTGGTTTACCAGACAATTAAAAAGTAGTCATTGGTCATTGGTCATTGGTCATTGGTCATTGGTCATTGGTCATTGGTCATTGGTCATAACTGTTGACCATTGACTTTTGACTATTCTAGAAAAAATTTCTAAGTAAGTTAGCGCGAAAAAACCTAAATATGTTACGAAACGTAAATAGGCTTAAAACCCTTGTAAATGACGAAGGACGAAGGACGAAGGACGAAGGACGAAGGACAAATGACAAATTACAAATGGCAAATGACGAAGGACAAATGACGAAGGACAAATGACAAATTACAAATGACAGCCTTAGCCAGTTAGCTTTAATTGCGCCAACCTACTTAGTTCAATATTTATCTATTTGATAGCTAAAATAGTTCTCAAAACTGCTTTGTGAATTTTAAAATTTAAATTACTTATGTCTCGTTCTAAAGCTTTACAATATTACATTGTTTCTCGGTTGCTTCTCGCGCCACTTCAGCTATTAACTATCATCACCATTGTATTTCTTTTACTCAGAGCAACACCAGGAGATCCAGCAGATGCAATTCTTGGGGGACGTGCGCCAGAAGCAGCTAAAGAGGAATTGCGAAAACAACTAGGTTTAAACCTTCCTTTGTGGCTACAATACCTAAACTATTTGGGAAGCATACTGCGCTTTGACTTGGGAACCTCTTTAATGAGTCGCGGACAAAATGTTGGGGACATAATTGGGCAATATTTCCCGGCGACGGTGGAGTTAGCAGTATGTAGTATGACGGTTGCACTCATCGTCGGAATTGCGGTTGGGACTCTTTCGGCTTCTCGTCCTGGCACATATTTTGATGTGGGCGGGCGCTTATTTGGGATCATCACCTATGCACTCCCCATGTTTTGGGCGGGAATGCTTTTGCAGTTGATTTTCTCAGTGCAATTGGGTTGGTTTCCTAATTCCAACCGCTTTCCGCCCAATCTTCCGGCTCCCACTCCTGTGACTGGATTGTATACAATTGATAGCTTACTCGCTGGAAACTTCACTCAGTTTTTCACATCTTTGCACCATCTGGCTCTACCGAGTCTCACTTTGGGAATTTTGCTCAGTGGGATTTTTGAGCGAATTGTGCGAGTGAATTTAAAGCAAACTTTGCAAGCAGATTATGTAGAAGCCGCTAGAGCTAGAGGTATTGGTGAAAATAAGATTTTAGCCTCTCACGCCTTAAAAAATGCGCTAATTCCAGTGATTACAGTGTTGGGATTAACCTTTGCGTCTCTGTTGGGTGGAGCGATTTTGACAGAGGTGACATTTTCTTGGCCTGGGCTAGCCAATCGATTGTATCAAGCGATCGCCGATCGCGATTATCCCACAGTCCAGGGAGTGCTAGTCTTTTTTGGTGCGATCGTTGTGAGTGCAAGCATTTTGATTGATATTTTAAATGCTTATGTAGATCCACGAATTCGGTATTAAGGTGTTTGACATTTTGTTAATTTTCTGGAAAAATACCACTGGCTAAAATACCAAGAATTTTATTCACATCTTTGAGATAATATTCGCTTAAATCAATGGTCAATGTTTGTTCTTCTAGTTTGAGGAATTGCCAAATACTGCCCGTTGTGACTGCTCCGTAAACAGTTTTAATCTCAGTTGCAGCTTGCTGATTAAAAATTTGGGCTGCTACCATTTCTGCTGCACACTGACCCAAACCCGCATTAATATTTTCTTTTTTAGCTTCTACAACTGTAATTACTGGTGCTGTTAAAATTAGAATTTCTGGAGATTTCGTAATAATAAAATCGCAAGTGCCGTTTAATCCTTTGCTATTATCAACAGTGAAATCTACCCCAGAAAATAAACCAATTTGTTCTCGCAATTGTCTGCGTAAATCAACTAAAATTGGCGCAATAATTAACTCAGAACGAGCCTTTTCACTATTACTACCTAAAGCGATCGCCAGGTTATAATTGAGTGTTTCTACAAGTAAATTACTCGCTTCTAATTCAGAAACAGCAGCGAAAATATCGCGTTTTTCTAATGTGGTTAAACTAAACTCTTGTTTTGCTTTAGCTAAATTAAACTCGCTGTAAGCCATAGAACTATTACTCACTTTCGCTTTTAAATAGAAGACTGAAATTACCGTCCAACATCCAAGTCAAAGTAGAAACTAGCGTCAACAATTCTGTTGCTGCCAACATATTTGATAATAGGTATGCTAACTCGGTGCTGCCCTGGTTCAAGCTTCCAGGTTTTTTGGAAACTACCAATATTATGACAAGCAGCATTAATCGGGAAGTTACTAGGAGTGAAAATTCCATTTTTATAACTCTCAACTCCATTTGGAAACAGATAAACTTTTACTTCTACTCGATTGACTGGAGCTTTAGATGGTATGCAATAGGTTAGATTTGATAATCTTAGAGTATCTCCAGCTTTTAAAGGTATGCGATCGCGATTTTTTACTTGCTGAGGTTCGTTGCTATTAAACTGCACTGTAAGATTATCAACGCATACTTTAGCCAGAGTAACTTTATCACACGTTGTAGAAGTGGCGGTGACAGAGGTGGACTCTAGAGAAGATTTGTTCCCAAGCCCCATTATGACAGGCACTCCGGCAGCTAATATAGTGGCGGTGGCAGCGATAAGAGCAAGTGCAAGCTGTTGTCTAAAAGTTGTCATTTCTCAAACTCCTCAACTTTTGTTCTGTAACACCATCATCGCTTGAGACATAAGCTCTATAGGTAGGCGTTAGTAGGAAGCTTAAGTGTTTAAATTGTTATAAGGGAAAGTAGGCAAATGTAGGTTTGTAGGGTAAAGTATTACACTACTGGCTGATTTTGACTTCGCTCTGCCAATTCAATTACGCCTAAGAGGATGTTTCAAAAGTCCTTTTCTTGGTAGCAAAACGTTTTAGATCCCCCTAAATCCCCCGATAAATTGGGGGACTTTGACTCTTCCCCCAATTTATCGGGGGGTTAGGGGGGATCAATAAGTGCCTAAAGTCACAGCTAACCACTTTTCAAACATTCTCTAATGGACTCAAAACAAGCGTTAGCATTCATTAATGAGCTGTTTGCTAAAAAGACTAATCAAGTCTTAAATGAATTGGAAGAAAAGCTTTTTTTAGGAATCTGGGAAGGTCAGACTTATTCAAATATTGTTACTCAGACTGTTTTCTCTGAGCAATATTTGAGAGATGCAGGTGCAAATTTATGCAAAAAGATTACAAAAGATTTAGGCATAAAAGTTAATAAGAGAAATTTTAAAAATCAAATTAAATATCATTGTCAACAGTATTCAGAAACAACTTTACCTTCCCAACAAGCAATTGTAGAACCAATTAATTTAGCACAAGTAGATGAATCACACTCAGATAATCTATTACAGCGAAATCAAAATCCCTTCATTCCCCTTAATGGCAGAGTAGAAGAAAAGTATCTATTTTTTGACCGAAAGCGCGAAATCCGGGGAATATTTGAGGTGTTGAATAGCGGTAGTAGTGTTGTTTTAATTGGGGAAGAGGGAATCGGCAAATCTTCGCTGCTATGGATGATTTGCGAAGAAGCAGAAACTCGTCTAAACGTTAAACGTCAGCCAGTTTTCTTAGACCTGAATTGGCTTCATAATGAAAGTCAATTTTATAGTGAATTGTGCTATGAGATTGGTATACCTGACAGTAAAGACTATCAGTTAAGGCGCATTTTGCTAAATTGTAAAATACTACTGGCTATAGACAATGTAGGAAAACTTACAGGCGAAGGTTTTACTCGCAACACAAGGGATTATTTGCGCGGTTTAGCTGAAGGAATTAATGCTCCGTTGAAGCTGATTTTAGCTGCCACCGAACCTCTGAACAACCTTTTTAACGATAGTCAGGAACAAGGTAATACTTCTCCGTTGGCAGGTATTTGCCACGAGGAACATATTCATCCTTGGGATGAAGCTACTATGCGTGCTTTTATTACCAACCGTCTAGCTAGAACTTCTGTGAGTTTTACTGAAGAAGAAATCATTCAACTCATCCAAGAAAGTGGCGGACATCCTCGCAAACTGATGCAATTGTGTTATCGAACTTTTTTGCAGTATGTGGAGAGTTTGCAATGAATGACACCGCTTTGACCTCTCCTCTACAACAGGCTACGGTGTACACACAAGTTATCGAATTACCCCACCCTAACCCTCCCCTTGGAAAGGGGAGGGAACTAGATTTTCTTGTTTCCCCCCTTCACAAGGGGGGATTAAGGGGGGTAAAACCCGGATCTCAAAGTAACTCCGATTTGTGTGTACACGGTAGCCTACAAGGGGAGGGGAGCAAGACTACTCCTATTCCCCCTTCCCTTATATGGAAGGGGGCTGGGGGGTTAGGTTCTTCATTAGTAATAATGGAGGTTGAATAATGACCCCTGTACCCCGCCTAGACTTAGCGCCCAAGTTGAAGCGTCGCCTCTGTTTGTGGAACCCCTTAGATTATCTGCGCCTTTTGTATTGGGTGTTTTTCTTTCCGCAAGCTTTGCGGTGGTATGTGAATGAATTCGGAGGTGGGTATATTCCTGAAGGGGAAATGAATTGGCGGAAAGGATGGGAGTTATTGCGTCAAAATGCTATCCAACGTCAGTTACTTTTTCAAGGATTAGTTTTAACAGTAATTACCCCTGTAGGTATAGGTTTAATTTTTCAGGGTGTAAATGTTCCCTTTAACTGGTTCGGCGTGGCGTTCGGAGTGGCGTTCGGAGTGGCGTTCGGAGTGGCGTTCGGAGTGGCGTTCGGAGTGGCGTTCGGCGTGGCGTTCGGCGTGGCGTTCGGAGTGGCGTTCGGAGTGGCGTTCGGCGTGGCGTTCGGAGTGGCGTTCGGAGTGGCGTTCGGCGTGGCGTTCGGAGTAGCGAGAGGCGTGGCGTTCTGCGTGGCGTTCTGCGTGGCGGTAGGCATGGCGTTCGGCGTGGCGTTCGGCGTGACGTTCGTCGTGGCGTTCGGTGTGGCGGGAGGCGTGGTGAGAGGTGTGGCAGCAGGCGTGGCGTTCGACGTGGCGGGAGGCGTGGCGTTCGGAGTGGCGGCAGGCGTGGCGGCAGGCGTGGCGGTAGGCGTGGCGGTACTGCGTCCAGAAACCTGGCTTATTGGCTCACTTTTAAACTTGCGAATCATCCGAAATGGTAGTTGGCTACTCCCCCGCATCACTCCGCTTCCCCTTCCTAATCTTGTTTGGCGCTTGCAAAATTGGCTGCAAAATGATTGGGAAACTGGCTTACATAATATCAATGAACTGCTGGCATATACCCTACAATTCATTCCTGTTATCCAAGCAGTCAATAGGGTACTTGCCAAAATCCCGTCAGAGCAACTTATTTGGACTGTCTCTCGACTGGCGACAAATCCCTTTGATTGGAATATAGTACGTTTTGCTTCAGTTTCTCTAGATGAAACCCTAAAGTCAAGGTTTATCAGAAATTTGTTGTCTTTCTACTTTTTCTTACCTCGTTTTTGGGGAGAAGGTTTACAGGCTCGTTTTAATATAGACACTCCCTTTAATATGGATACTCCTGCTCGTGCTACTGCGGCTGGTTTTTGGCATCTACATGAAAAACAACCAGCGAAAGCAGTAAAGGCTTTTACAGTAGTGCGTTCTCTACTTTATGGTGAGGAAATGTACACTCTTGCCCAAACTCTAGCGCTGTTTAATAAAGCTCAAAAGCCAGATTCTATTGCTGCTATCCAAGTTCCTCCTTTTCCACAGGAACCGCTTTTACGTCCAGTTACCTGGAAAGTCCTTGCTAATCTGCGTCGAGTTGTTGAAGATGTTCAGTTTGTTAATCGCAGCGTCTCACGTTCAGCCAGGTCTTTAGCTCTCAATCGAGCATTAGGCGAACTGACAAAAATCCTAAATCAAGCCGACACCTTGCCGCAAGCAGAGCAAGGGTTAATCATAGATATCGCTCAAACTTGGAAAGAAAGCCTTTTACAAATCGCTGGTGAAGTGGGAGAAATTTCCATCACCAAGCCTGTGGTTAATCCTTATATTGTAGGCGACCCGGTTCAAAGTCATCTCTTTGTTGGGCGAGAAGATATCATCAGACAGTTAGAAGAACTCTGGGTGATGGGTAATCAACTCCAGTCTGTAGTTCTCTACGGTCACAGGCGCATGGGCAAAACTTCTATTCTGCTTAACGCTGCTAACTGTCTAGGCTCACAAATACAGCTAGCTTATGTCAACTTGCTACGTTTGGGAGATAGCCCGCAAGGTGTGGGTGAGGTGCTAATGGCAATTTGTGATGAAATTGCTCAAACTCTAAAACTTCCGCCACCAGCTGACGCTGATTTACTAAATCTTCCCTACCGGACTTTTGAACGGTATTTAAAACAGGTTGAAGCAAAGCTAGACGGCGGGTTAATCATTGCCTTAGACGAGTTCGAGAAAATTGAAGATTTAATTGAAGCGAAGAAAATCCCTATGGACTTTATGGGTTTTCTGCGGGGTTTAGTGCAAATGAGTTCTAAAATCGCATTTGCTTTTGCTGGTTTGCACACCTTAGAGGAGATGACAGCAGATTATTTTCAACCCTTTTTTGCCAGCGTCAATCCTATTCATGTAGCCTTTCAAGAACGTGCAGCTACCCGCCAAATTCTTGCTAACCCAGGTAATGAAGACTTCCCCCTCGACTACATCCCGGAAGCTTTAGATGAAATTTATGCTTTGACAAATGGTCAACCATATTTAGTGCAACTACTGGGTTTTCAGCTAGTGCGCGGCTACAATGACTTTGTTTTTGAGCAAGGGCGATCGCGTGACCCAGTTTTCACAGTAAAAGATGTGGAAGCAGTTATCAATGACCCTGAGTTTTTCAAGCGGGGACGCTACTACTTTGATGGGGTTTGGGGTCAGGCGGCGCGGGGTGCTGAGGGTCAGCAGGCAATTGTACGAGTACTTGCACCTCACCCAGAAGGGCTAAGTCTGGATGCCTTAGCTCAGTCTACAGGTATGAACGATGCCGAACTACAGGAAGCGCTGAATACTCTGGAACGTCATGATGTCGTTGAGGAAACTCAGGGAAGCTGGCGAGTTACGGTAGAACTGTTTCGCCGTTGGGTTTTGCAGTTTTGCAGCAAATAGAAGGCGAATAGAATTCGCGGCTACACAGGCAAAGTCCGCCTTCGCGGACTAATTTCGGCGATGGCATTTGCTTGTTCGGCGATGGCATTTGCTTGTTCGGCGATGGCATTTGCTTGTTCGGCGATGGCATTTGCTTGTTCGGCGATGGCATTTGCTTGTTCAGCGATCGCATTTGCTTGTTCAGCGATCGCATTTGCTTGTTCAGCGATCGCATTTGCTTGTTCAGCGATCGCATTTGCTTGTTCGGTGACAGCATTTGCTATTTCGGCGATCGCATTTGCTATTTCGGCGATGGCATTTGTTATTTCGGCGATCGCATTTGTTATTTCGCTGACACCATTTGTTATTATCGTAAATAAAAGGGTTTAATTACGAATTACGAATTACGAATTACGAACTTGTACTGAGCGTAGCCGAAGTATTACGAATTATTTAATGAGGGCTTATCTTCTCAAACTGCGCGGGTCAAGTGCATCTCTCAGCCCATCACCGAGTAAGTTGAATGCTAGCACTGTGAGAATAATCAGCACAGCCGGTGGCCAAATTAACCAAGGTTGCAGTACCAAAATGGAAGCATTGCTAGCCAAAGAAAGCATATTGCCCCAAGATGGATCTGGTTGTTGTATTCCCAAGCCAATGAGACTTAGTATCGCCTCTGCGCCAATAAAGCTGGGAATTGCAAGAGTAGCAGAGATAACTACATAACTAGCCGTTTGCGGCAAAACGTGGCGGAGAATGATATAAAGTGGGTTTGCGCCCATTGCGCGTGCAGCTTGGACAAATTCTCGCTCTTTAATTGATAGTACCTGTCCTCGAATCACCCGTGCTAAACCAGCCCAGTTAATAACCGAAGTAATTACCACAATTAGCAAAAAGCGCTGGGTACTACTTAAACCAGGTGGAAAGACTGCTCCCAAAGTCA
This sequence comes from Nostoc sp. CHAB 5836, assembly GCF_020829445.1. Taxonomy (GTDB): domain Bacteria; phylum Cyanobacteriota; class Cyanobacteriia; order Cyanobacteriales; family Nostocaceae; genus Nostoc. Next base: position 3,324 of record NZ_JAIVFV010000192.1, on the reverse strand, counting down.
CCAAAAGATAAATACTAGGGAAAGTCATTAGCACTTCTGCTAAACGCATAATGATGCTATCAGTCACACCGCCGAAATAGCCGGAAATTCCTCCGATGAGTAAACCGAGGGGATAGGTAATGATAATGCCAAAAATCCCGATAAACATACTGATGCGACCGCCATGCAAGAGCCGACTAAATTGGTCGCGGCCTTGGTCATCAGTGCCCAAAATGTTGAATTTTGCCTCAGTTGTGGTGCCAAATAAATGCCAATTTAAGGGAATACCAGGAAAGATTGTCACTTCATCCCACGTCGGGGGTAATGGCAAACTCATCTGTAACAATCGGTATTCTGGCCCAGAGACAAATATACGCAGGGGTGAGGGTTTTTTCAAGTTTACAATGAGTTGGCGATCGCCTGTTTCTAAATTCGTATCTCCCTGAGTCGTCGGATAAACATAAGGGCCGATAAACTGCCCTGATTGAGAAACCCAGTGTATCTTAGTTGGTGGCAGCAGTGAACCATTAGGTTGTGAGGCATAGGGGTCATAAGGAGCCACGAAATCAGCTGCAATTACTCCTATATAGAAAATTAACAGCAAAATTGCTCCAAATCGTGCCAAAGGATTTTTCTTTAATTGTCGCCACCAATTCATAGGAGTTAGGAGTTAGGAGTTAGGAGTTAGGAGTTGGGAGTTGGGAGTTGGGAGTTGGGAGTTAGGAGTTGGGAATTTGGAGTTGGGAGTTGGGAGTTATTAAGCTTTTATTTTAATTCATAATTGATCATTAATAGTTCTTAAACTCCCAACTCTGCCAATTTTTAATTTGAGATTTTGGTTGGAAAAATCTCAAATCTCAAATCCAAAATTGAATAACTTCTAACTTTCAACTCCTAACTTCTCTAAATACTGTTGCTGTTCTTGCTGTTGTTTTTCGTGTTCTACAACAAACACATTGGAGTAGAGATTAGCGAGAATTTGTTTTCCCTGCTGTGTCAGTGATAGATAATGCAGTCCTTCTTGAATATAAGGATAAACCCCATTCCAGTAAAACTTAGCGTAGTTATTACGTAAATCGGCAGGGGTTTTATAGCCCAAAACTTTATTTACACCAGTTTCTTCAAACTCGTAAAATAAAGAAGCAATTTTCTTCAGGTAACGCGGGTCGCTTAATTGCCCAATCAAATCAGCAGCACGTACTAATCCTGCAAAGCACTTTGTATCTTGATGATCTTCTGCCACAGGCACAGGAAATCGAGTCAATTCAATATTGCTCTTAATTGCCTCGGCGTCTATTAACTTGTGACCTCCAAAACGTTCATCAATAAAAAGCTTGGCTCTATCAACATGATAGGGCGTGAGACTGGCATCGGAAGCGCCAGCATCTACAGAAATCATTCTGCCATTTTTACCTGTGGCATATAAGTTTGCTGCTTCTCGATCTTGTCGGCAAACTCCCTTAACATAGCCAATATCATGACACACTAAGGAAATAATACAATGCAACCAGTCTTCACTGGAAACACCTCCTTCTCTGATATGTTTGCCACGTAAGATTTCTTGCCCTACCAGGGTGACTAGAACAGTGTGTTCAACATTGTGGTAAAGGGCGTCACTATTGGCAATGTTTTCCAAAGCCATGTTACCAGCCCAGGCGATAATGTCTTGATAATCATTTTTGAAGCAGCCATAGGTGCGACGGTAGCCTTCTCGAATTTCATCTACAAAGGCATCAATTAAAATTTCAGTGGCATTGAACATATGTGCTGACTCTGGTAAATACCAATTATTTTTTGATTTTATTAGACATAGGAGTGAAAATGAATCTCAAACCCTTAGAGGATGTTTGAAAAGTCCTCTTTTCGCTAACAAAACGTTTTAGATCCCCCTAAATCCACGCCATTTGCTTCACTTGGGGAGACCCCAGACGCTCTCTACGAGACGCTGCGCGAACGCAGACTCGCTTGCCGCCGGCGCTATCGCCTTTGGCGTCTCCCCTTCTCCCACTCGTGAGAGGCTAGCGCCAAGGGAGAAGACCGCAATGGCTCCCCAAAAGGGGGACTTTAATTCCGGTTCCCCCCTTTTTAAGGGGGGTTAGGGGGGATCAATAAGTGCAAAGATACAGCCAAATACTTTAGGACTTACGCAACTGGCATATTATTTGGAGTTTGTAGTGAGGACTTTAGTCCTCTTTCATCAGGGCTGAAGCCCTTACTACAAACTAAAAGCTTTTATGCAAAAAATAAAGGTTCAAAACCGGACTTACGTCCCGCTACGCGCTTTCGCCCGAAGTCAAGGGAAAAAATCCGCATCATCGTCAGGTAGGTTGAAACCCTCTGCCCGTTCTGGGTGGCTTATTTCCCTGTTAAGAGTTAAGAGTTCCTTTTCATTTTTTGTGACACTTGCGTAAGTACAGCTTTGCATAAAATCGTGGCGAATTGAGGGTTGAAATTTAAACGCATAGGCGCCTCGCCTTCCCGCAGGGTAGGGGCGCAAAGGGAAGCGCAAAGGAACGCAAAGAGAATTCGCTACGAATTAATGAAATGTTGTAGTAAGTCCTATACTTTTCAAACAACCTCTTATCCTGCTAGATGATATAAGATAATTTTTTGTATCATAATCTACAGAAAAATATTCAGCAATTTTATGTAAATTTACTACTAAATGATGTTTTATTGTATACTAATTGACCAAAAAAGGCATTTACGATGAAATGCGTCATAGTTGAGATGAAGTAAATAAATTTCAAGTTTTCTTCATAAAATACCAAGATTAGTATGTATAACCAGAAAGTGGAGGTGAGACTGTGAGCGATGAAAGTGTTTCAGAAGTTGAGGTAGAAGAACCTGTAACCTCTGAAGATATTCGCTTTTTGAGCAAATCAGATCCAAAACCAACTAAGTCATGGTTGAAGCCATTATTCTTAGGTGCTGGTTTAGGAATCGCGATCGCCTTTGGTGGGATGAGTATATTCAGTCGTCTGCCATCCGGTCAACAAAGCGCGGTAGCAGACAAAAAAGTTAACCCAGCGATGACAGTCACCATCGCCACAGTAGAAACCGCTCGTGTTGTCCGTACCCTCAAAACTACTGGGACTGTAGCAGCGCGTGATTTAATTCCAGTACTACCACAGATCAACGGCTTACAAATCAAAAGCATTCCCGAAAATGTCAAAGAAGGTGCTTTTGTCAAAAAAGGTCAAGTGTTGGCGGTGTTGGATGGTTCCATACTACAAAGCCAAATTAGCCAAGCAAAAGCAGATGTGGAATCTAAACAAGCAGATGTGGAATCTAAACAAGCAGATTTGGCATCAAGTAAAGCGAATTTAGCATCAAATAAAGCGA
>NZ_JAIVFV010000191.1 GCF_020829445.1 Nostoc sp. CHAB 5836 | reverse complement strand
CCAGTCGATATAGGCGGGGCTGACATCAGGGGTGTGCAGCGTCTTGGCGGTTTCGTCATAGGTAAAGCCGAACTTGGTGGCGATCACCGCTTCGGTGCGCCGCCCGGCCAAAGCCTGGCCGAGCACGGTTTCGCTATGACCGGTGCCGTAGGCATCGGCGCTATCGAAGAGGGTGCCGCCCAAATCGAGCGCCAGCTCGATGGCCCGGGTGGACTGGGCATCGTCGACATCACCCCAGCCATCGTTCTTGCCGTCGAAGAGGAAGGGGCCGCCAATGGCCCAGCAGCCGAGGCCGATAGCACTGGCCTTGATGCCGGAGCGACCGATGGGACGGTGTTTGGTGAAGCTCATCATGGCCTCCTAGTTGCAGGCGCCGCAGGCAACAAAGCACTCGATATCGGCGCGGCGCGTGCCGATATCGGCCAGCAGGCGGTCATCGAGATGGCGCAGCCGGCTGACGGCGACGCGCTGCTGGCGCCAATCGATGAATTTGCGGGTGAGGGGCTCAAACATGGATCGGTCTCCTTGGATTTGAGGCCAAGCGCAGACGCTGACGAAACAGCTGTCTCGACATTGCAAAATTGGGGGTATGTGGCTTGGCCTTTCGGCGCCGCCCTGCGGCGTCGTGGCATTACTTGCACCTTTCCGGGGACCTTCGCTATAGTCGGGATCGCAAGGCCCTTTGCAGAAATGAAAAATGGATTTTGGTTGGGACGATCTGCGACTGTTTCTGGATGTGGCGCGGCTTGGCGGCCTGAGCGCAGCCACTGAAACCACGGGGGTGAGCGCAGCGACGCTGGGCCGGCGGGTGACGGCCCTGGAAAAGCAGGTCGGCGAGCCGCTATTTCATCGCAGCCAGACCGGCTATCGCCTGACCCAGGCAGGCGAGGACCTGCTGGCGCGTGCCGAGGATGTCGAGGCGGCGATGACCGCGCTCAAGCGCTGGAAAGAAGGCGCGATCGGCCAGCGCGTAGTGCGCCTTTCAGCCGGGTCATGGACCTCGGCCTTCGTCGCCGGGCATGTAGGGCAGATCTGGACGGTGGAAGACCGCTTCGGCCTCGAGCTGGTGACGGCCAATCAGAAGGTCGATATCGGCCGCCGCAATGCTGATCTGGGCATTCGCAACCAGCGGCCCACCGAGCAGTGGCTGGCAGGGCGGCTGATCGGCACCGTGGCCTATGCGATCTATTCGGGACTCAACCTGATCAACGGCATCAAGGCCGGCTATTTCGTCGGCGTCGCCGGCGAAGGCGGGCAGACCCATTCGGCGCGCTGGATACAGGCGCGGCACGGCGACCGTATCGCGGTGCGCGGCAATGATGCGATGAGCGTGCGCGAACTGGTGGTCAATGGCGCGGGTCTGTCGGTCTTTCCCTGCTTTGTGGGCGATAGCGACAAACGGCTGGTGCGGGTGGCGCCGCCGATCGCCGAACTCGAAACCGATCAATGGCTGGTCAGCCATCACGACGAGCGGCACGAACCTTCGGTGCGCCTGGTGAGCGATCGCATCGCGGCGCTGATGCGCGAATACGCGCCACTGTTTCGCGGCGAAACGCCGAATTACTGAGCCTACGCAGTTCGACGCAATGGCGGCGTTAGCGCCGCTTTAGCATTCCGGCCCTAGCATGCGCCGCGGGAAGCATGAGGTCGGCGGGGCGATGAAAGCCACAGCCTTCGTGGTCGGGCCAGTGGACGGGCCGGGCGCGGCATTGACGGACCTGGCGAGGTGCCTCGACTTCGGCGCCGTGCATCCCTATGCCGGCGTGGTGCAGGCCGAAAGCCAGGCCAACCAGACCCCGGTCTGTTTCTTCCTGTTCGCGGCGGTCGAAGACGTGAGCACGCTGCGCGGCGTGGCCGACACGATCCGGTTCTCATCGAGCCGGCGCATCCGCTTTTCGCCGCTGATCTATTTTTCCGAGAGCCCGTCAGTGGACGCGATCACGCGCTGCATCAATATGGGGTTCGACGACATCATCACTATGCCGTTCACCCGCGCCCGGGTGATGGACCGGATCAACCGGCAAGTGGGGCACACGCTGACCTATTACGAAACGCCGGGCTATTTCGGTCCCGACCGGCGCGACCGGGTGACCGGGCCCAACCGGGCGGCCGAGACCCGGCACGGCGGCCAGTTCCGCCGCCTCGAAATCGTGCGCAACCTGCTGACCGGCGTCAATGTGATGCGGGACGACCTCTACATGCAGCCGGCCGAAGGTGCGTTTTTGTAAGCTCTTCACCTCTCCCTTGGGGGGAGAGGTCGACCCTCTTGGGTCGGGTGAGGGGGCCTATCCGTGCATCGCACCCTGTAAAGGCCCCCCTCCCGTCGGCTTCGCCGCCGACCTCTCCCCCAAAGGGAGAGGTGGCGCCCAGGGTAGGCACGGTGCTTGTGCACCTCCGCTGTGACAGGATTGCAACGTTGCAATAAACTCCGGAAATCGTTTCCAGCCTGCCTTTCGCGGCATCGGGATTTCGCATAGCTTCGCGCCGTTGATTTTGCGAGTCACTGCAATGAAGTTCGGCCTCGACCTGCCCCCTCAGATCAGAATCTTCGGGGCCTTTTTCATTTATTCGTTCTGCATGGGCAGCCTGTATCCGCGTATCCCGGCCATTCAGCAGGCCATGGGTGTCGGCGAAGGCGCGCTTGGCCTGGCGCTGATCGGCGCCGCCTTCGGCACGCTGATTTCGCTGACCTTTGCCGGCCCGATCATCGAGCGCATCGGCTACCGCCGCACGCTCCTGACTGCCATTCCGCTGCTGTCGATCTTCTATGCCATTTCGGTGTGGGCGCAGGGACCAGTGATGTTCTTCCTGCTGCTTGTGCCGGTCGGCATCACCATTGGCGCTATCGAAATCATCATCAATCTCGAGGCCGATCGCGTCGAGCATGCCATCGGTCGGCGCATCATGAACCGGGCGCACGCGTTCTGGAGCTTCGGCTTCTTCTCGGCCGGCATGGTCGGCTCTTTCGTGGCACAGACGGGCCTCTCGCCGCAAATGCACTTGGCCATCATGATCCCGGTCGTGACTCTGGTATCCTTCATCCTGCTGGGCCGCTTCGAGCCGGCCGAGCATCGCAGCGGCGGCAGCACCGACGATGCGCCGCGCTTCGCCCGCCCGACCGGCGCCATCATGGTGCTGGTGGGTGTCTGTCTTTCGGCCATGATCCTCGAAGGCGCCGGCATCGACTGGTCGGCCATCTATATGCGCGACGAATTCGGCGCGGCGCCGTTCTGGGCCGGCTTTGCCGTGGCGCTGGGCGCTGGCGCGCAAGCGGTGACGCGCTTCTTTGCCGATAGCTTCGTCGATCGCTGGAGCCCCGCTGTCGTGGCACGCGGGCTGCTCGCCGTTTCTGGCCTGGGCGCGGTGCTGGTATTCTTCACGCCGGTCTGGTGGCTGGCCTATGTCGGCTTTGCCATGATCGGCGTCGGCACCAGCGCGCTCTTCCCGCTGGCCATGTCGGCCGCGGCGCAGCGCACCGACCGCCCGGCGGCAGTCAATGTCGCGGCGCTGGCGCAGATTTCCTTCGTGTCGTTCCTGCTGGGGCCGCCATTGCTGGGCTATGTGGCCGAGCATTTCGGCATTCGCTGGGCCTTCGGCATCGGCATTCCGCTGGTCATTATCGGCCTGTTCCTGGCCGATGCCGTCGGCACACACCGCCGGGCCAGGCAGGCGCTAGCCGAATGAGTATTATCGCCCCGCAATACCGACTCTATGCCTGCTTCTTCCTGTTCGCGCTGACGACGGGCGCGCTGATGTCGCGCCTGCCCGATATCCAGACCCATCTTGGTGTGACCGAGAGCCAGCTCGGCCTCACCATGATCGGCATGTCGATCGGCTCGCTGATCTCGCTGACCTTCGGCGCGGCGGTGATCGAGCGCGTGGGCGTGCGAAACACGGCCTTCTTCACCGTACTCGGCCCGGCTCTGTTGTTCGCGCTGATCCCATGGATGGGAGTCGCGCCGGCGGTGTTCGGCCTGCTGTTCCTCACGGGGCTCCTGTCCGGCGCGCTCGAGATCAACCTCAATGTCGAGATCGACCGGCTGGAAATGCATACCGGCAAGCGGTTCATGAACCGGGCGCACGGCTTCTGGAGTGTCGGCTTTTTCGTGACCGCGCTGCTGGGCGCGGCGATCCGGCAATCGGGCCTGTCGGTCGAGGCGCATCTGGGGCTGATGGCGCTGATCGTCTTCGTAGTCGGCGGCTACATGATCTGGGGCATCGTGCCGGCACCGGCGCCGCAGCGCACACAATCGGAGAATACCCATCGCATCGCCTTCCCGCATCTGGGCCTGCTGCCGCTTTGCATTATCGGCTTTGCCGCCTTCCTCGTGGAGGGTGCTGGCATCGACTGGTCGGCGATCTACATGCGCGACGTGTTTTCGGCCGAGCCGTTCGTGGGTGGCATGGGGCTGACCCTGTTCGCCTTCTTCATGGCGGTGATGCGCTTGACCGCCGACCCGGTAGTGGCCCGCTTCGGGCCGCGCAATGTGGCCATGGTGCTGCTCAGCCTTGCCAGCGTCGGCGTGCTGATGGTGGGCTATGCACCAATGCCGGAAATCGCGCTGGCCGGCTTTGCGCTGATGGGTATTGGCTGTTCGGCAGTCTATCCACTGGCGGTGTCGGCCGCGGCGCAGCGCACCGACCGGCCGGCGGCGGTCAATGTCGCCGCGCTCGGCCAGGTGAGCTTCGTCGTGTTCTTCATGGCGCCGCCGCTGCTCGGCTTCGTGGCCGAATATCTGGGCATCCGCAACTCGTACCTCATCTGCCTGCCGCTGCTGCTGGCCGGGTTCTGGGCATCAAGCTACGCGCTGAGCAATCGCAAGGTCGAGGACCCACACGGCCTGCCGCCCGAACCGGTGCCGCCGCACGGCTGAGCTGACGACCAGAATCATGTACTGACACGTTCTGACGCGCGCGCGTCAGAACGTGCGGCATGGAGCCCGTCGGGCTCCCGAACGATCAGCAGGAAACGTCATGCGTCCGCATCACCGGATTTTCGGGGTGTTCTTCATTTTCGCGCTGTCGATGGGCGCGATGCTGTCGCGCCTGCCCGATCTGCAACGCCAGTTCGACCTGACCGAGGGCCAGCTTGGGTTGACGCTGATCGCCATGTCGTGCGGAGCGCTGGTCGGCCTGACGTTTTCGGGCCCGCTAATCGCCCGCTATCCGGCGCGCACCGGCGTGTTCGTCACCATATTCGTCGCATCGGCGCTCTATGCGCTGGTGCCAATCATGCCATCGGTATTCCTGATCATCCCGCTGCTGTTTCTTGCCGGCATCTGTGCGGGCGCCGTCGAGATCATCGTCAATCTCGAGGCCGACCGGCTCGAAGCACAGCTCGGCTACGGTATCATGAGCCGGACGCACGGCATGTGGAGCCTCGGCTTTTTCGTCACCGCCCTATTCAGCGCCGGCCTGCGGCAAGCCGGCGTGCCGGTGTCTATCCATCTGGCTGTTGCGCTGCTCGTCGTGGTGATCTCAGGGCTTTTCGTATTCCGAGGCATCGAGAATGCGCCGCCGCGGCCCGATTCCCATGCCGGGGAGACGCCGCGTATCGCGTTTCCGACCATCGGGCTCGCCGCCCTTTGCCTGATCGGCGCGGCGCCGCTGCTGGCCGAGGGCGCGGGCATCGACTGGTCCGCGATCTATATGCGCGACGTGTTCAATGTCGAGCCGTTCATCGGCGGCCTCAGCGTCACCGTCTTCTCGCTGTTCATGGCGATCGCGCGCTTGAGCATGGATGGCGTCGTCGACCGCCTGTCGCCGCGGACCGTGGCGGCGAGCTTGCTGCTGATTGCCATTGCCGGACTGGTGCTGGTCGCTACGGCGCCACACGAATATGTGGCGCTGCTCGGCTTTGCCCTGACCGGCATCGGCTGCAGCGCCGTCTATCCGCTGGCCGTGTCGGCGGCGGCGCAACGCACCGACCGGCCGGCCTCGGTCAATGTGGCCTCGCTGGGACAGATGACCTTCGTCGTGTTCTTCCTGGCGCCGCCGCTACTGGGCCTCGTCGCCGAGGAATTCGGCATCCGCATGTCCTATTGGGTCGTGGTGCCGCTGCTCGTCGCAGTACTGCTGGTGATCCAAGCGCTGCCGGGCAAGGCCAAGCTGGTGGGTGCGCATGGCTGAGCTGCCGCCCATTGTCGATCTGCGCCAATCGGCCACCGCCCTGCGGGTGCAGCGCGGGGTGATGCGGCTCTTGCGCGAGACCTATGACATGGCCTGCTATGCCGAGGTGACTCTGCGCAGCGGACGGCGCGCCGATGTGCTGGGCGTCGGTCCCAAAGGCGAGATCTGGATCGTCGAGATCAAGTCGAGCCTGATCGATTTCCAGGTCGATCGGAAATGGCATGAATATCGCGAATTCTCCGACCGCTTCTTCTTCGCCAAGCCACCCGAGCTCGATGCGGCGATCTTTCCTGAGAGCGAGGGGCTGATCGTGGCCGACGGGCATGACGGGCACATTCTGCGCGATAGTCCGGATACGCCGATGGCCCCGGCGCGGCGCAAGGCGCTGATGCTCAAGCTCGCAAGGCTCGGCGCCGACCGCATCCACATCTTGATGGACCCCGGCCCCAAGTGAACTTCAACACCCTGCGCTGGCGCATCATTGCGCTGTTCTTCGTGCACGCCGTCGCCCTGGGCGCGGTGCATACGCGCGTGCCCGACCTGCAACTGATGTTGGGGCTAAGTGAGGCCCAGCTTGGGCTGGTGCTGATGGGGCAACCGATCGGCGGGCTCGGCAGCTTCCTGTTTTCGAGCCAGATCATCGAGCGCTTCGGACCCCGGCGGGTCATCCTCTGGCTGATGCCTGTCGTGACCATCGGCGCGGCCATGATCACCATCGCGCCCAATGGGGCCGTGATGTTTGCGCTGATGGCGCTCAACGGCGTCTGCTTCTCGCTGACCAATGTCGCGATCAATGTCGAGGCCGACCGGGTCGAAGCAGCGACCGGCGCGCGGGTGATGAACACCTGCCACGGCGCCTGGAGCGTCGGGTTCCTCTTGACCTCACTGCTCGGGGCGGCCCTGCGCGGGTTCGGTGTATCGCCGGCGATCCATCTGTGGCTGCTGGTGCCGGTGGTGATCGGCCTCGTGCTGCTCATCGTGGGGCCAATGCAGGTGACGCCGGCGCGCGAGCATGCCGGCAGTGGCAAGCAGCGCTTCGCGCTGCCGACATTGGCGACTATGGGCCTGGTCGCCTTCGGGTTGGGGGCGGCGCTGACCGAGGGCGCGGCGCGCGCCTGGTCGATCATCTATCTGCGCGACAGCTTCGAGGTTGCCGCCTGGATCGAATCCATGGCCTTGCCGGCGCTGCTCGCCACCATGGCCGTGGGCCGGCTGGCCGCCGATCGCTGGATCGACCGGTTCGGACCGGTACGGAGCGCGCGCGTGCTCGCGAGCATCGCCATATCGGGCATGGTGCTGGTGGTGCTGGCGCCCAATGCCGGCCTGGCGCTTGCCGGCTTCGGCCTCGTTGGCCTGGGCATCTGCGTGCTCTATCCGCTGACGGTTTCGGCCGCGGCGCGGATCGGAGACCGCCCGGCCTCGCAGAACGTGGCGGCGACGACGCTGATCTTCCAGCTGGTCAACCTGGGCGCGCCGGGATTGATCGGCGCCGTGGCGCAGGGTTTTGGCATCCGCATGGCCTTCGCCATGCTGCTCCCGTTGCTGGTGCTGACTTGGGTTATGGCGGGGCGGTTGGCGCCGAAAGCGAAGGATACGACCGCTTAGCGTCCGCAATCACTGGCGCTTCCTCGGGCTTGACCCGAGCGCCGCTCCCAACTCGGCACAAGCGACGAGAGGCCCTCGGATGAAGTCCGAGGGAGCGCCGGTGGGTGGGTGGGTTAAGTGTCAGGCCGGCCGCACGCACGCCCTACTCGTCGAAAGCCTGGCTCTCCACCGGGGTAATCGGCGTCGCCACCTTTGGCGGGGAAGCCGGTGCCCCCAAGGCGGACAACTCATTCTGCAGCGCTCGCATCACCGCCAGCTTTTCGGCGTCAGTGCCCGATTGCAGCCGCTGGCTCAGGCGGATGGTGAAGTCCGAGAAGGCATTGTGCCAGTCGGCATGCACCTGCACTGGGTCGATGCGCGGCGTGGCGGTCTGCACCTTGGCGCCGATGCCTGACGTGGTCAGTTCGAAATAGTCGTCGAGCAGCGGCAGGATGACCTGATCGCCACCGATGCCGAGGCCCATAATCGCACTGCGCAGGGCGTTGCGCTCCTCGTCTTCGCCATGGGTGAGGAAGATGGCGCCGTGGGCAGGCAGGCGCTCCTTGATCCATTCCATCAGCTCGGAATGGTCGGCATGGGCCGAGTAATTGCCCATGGAGCGGATGGTGGCACGGATGGGCACCAGCGTGCCGTGGATGCGCGCTTCCTTGGCGCCGCTCAGGATCACGTGACCCAGCGTGCCCGGGGCCTGGTAGCCGACGAACAGCACGGTGGCGTTGGCGCGAATCAGGTTGTTGCGCAGGTGATGCTTGATGCGCCCGGCATCGGCCATGCCCGAGGCCGACATGATAATGGCGCCGCCGCGGATGGTGTTGATGGCCTTTGAGTCTTCCACCGCCTCGATAATGCGGAAGCGCGGATCGTTGAACAGCTCGTCGGCACCCAGTTCGACGTCATCGAACATCTGGGCATATTTGCGATAGACGCCGGTGACCTTGGAGGCGAGCGGGCTATCGAGGAAAACCAGCTTGGGGTCGATCTCGCCTGATTTGATCAGGTAGCCGATATCGTGCAGCAGTTCCTGGCTGCGCTCGACGGCAAAGGCGGGAATGACCAGGTTGCCGCCGCGCGCCATGGCGGCGTTGATCTCTTCCTTCAGGGCAGCGCGGCGCTGGCTCAGCGTATAGTCCTCGCGCTCGCGGCCGCCATAGGTGCTTTCGCTGAGGATGTAATCGAAGCCGGCCGGGCCTTCGGGCTCGTTGTAGAACACCTTTTCGTCCGGCCCGATATCGCCCGAGAACATCAGCCGGATCGGCTTGCCATTGCCGTCCTGCACCTCAACCTCGATCGAGGCCGAGCCGATGATGTGGCCGGCATTCCAGTAGCGGGCGCGCACGCCGGGGCCTGGGCTGATCCACTCGCCATATTGGCAGGTGTTGCGATGCGCCAGCGCCTCGTTGGCGTCCTCCATGGTGTAGAGCGGCTTGGCCGGCTCGTCGCCACGGCGATTATGCTTCTTGGTTTCGCGCTCGGCTTCGCTCTCCTGGATGCCGGCGCTGTCGGGCAGCAAGTATTCGAGCAAGCCCGAGGTCGGCTCGGTCATCCACATCGGTCCGCGCCAGCCTTCGCGATAGAGCTTGGGAAGGAGGCCCGCGTGGTCGATGTGGGCATGGGTGAGCAGCAGGAAGTCGATCGCCTTTGGGTCGAACGGAGTCGGCTTGAGGTTGAGATCGCGGACGGATTTATTGCCCTGGAACAGGCCGCAATCGACAAGGAATTGCCCGCCGGGATGCACCACCCGATAGCAGGAGCCGGTCACCGTGCCCGCCGCGCCATGGAAATGAAGGGTGACGGTCATGCGCGGGCTCCTTGGTTTTTTGCAGTGTTGTCCGTGGACTATGCCAACACTGTGTCATTGCCGCGAAGCCGGGTCGAGACATCTGACGGCCGACAAACGCATCGGGTCATTCCGGCGCAGGCCGGAATCCAACCTGAGGTGAACAGGCGGCCAGTGGACGTGGAGAAATCTCAGGATGGATCCCGGCTTGCGCCGGGATGACATCGAGAATGGAAACTAGCGCGGTGCGCGCTTGGCCAGGATGCGTTGCAGGGTGCGGCGGTGCATGTTGAGGCGCCGGGCGGTTTCCGAAACGTTGCGGTCGCAGAGCTCATAGACGCGCTGGATGTGTTCCCAGCGGACGCGGTCGGCCGACATCGGGTTTTCCGGCGGCTCGGGCTTGTCCTCGCCGGTGGCGAGCAGGGCATTGATGACGTCGTCGGCGTCAGCGGGCTTGCTGAGATAGTCAATGGCGCCCAGCTTCACCGCGGTGACGGCGGTGGCGATATTGCCGTAGCCGGTCAGCACCACGGCGCGCGCATCGGGGCGCTTGGTGTGGAGGGCCGAGACCACTTCAAGGCCATTGCCGTCTTCCAGCCGCAGATCGACCACCGCATAAGCGGGCGGCTTTTCAGCGACGGCGGCGAGGCCATCGGCGACCGAGCCGGCGATGCGGACATCAAAACCGCGCCGCGCCATGGCGCGCTCGAGGCGCTGCAGAAACGCCACGTCGTCGTCAACGAGAAGCAGGCTGGGGTCGGTGGCCAGAAGTTCTTCGATTGTACTCATGGGTTTCATTTAAGGGGTTGCCGAAGAAAGGTCAAAATGTGTCGCTGTCGCAGGCCGGTTAAGCGTTAGCCTCCACGGCACTCCTCGGCCAGACGATGCGCACGCGCGCATGGCCGTCGCTGGCAATATTCTCGAAGGCCAGCCGTGCGCCGGTGCGTTCGAGGAGGGTCTTGGCGATGAACACGCCCAGCCCCAGGCCGCCAGGTTTATTGGCATCGGGGCCCTGAGGGTCGCGCGGGCGGCTGGTGAGATAGGGCTCGCCCAGGCGCGCGATCAGCTCGGGCGCGAAACCGGGGCCGTCATCGGTGATCGACACCGAAATAGCCTCGCGTTCCCAGGCCGCCTCGATGCGCACAGAGCTGCGGGCGAAATCGGAGGCATTCTCGATGAGATTGCCCAGGCCATAGAGCAGGCCAACGCTGCGCTGGAACACCGGCGCCTCGCCGGCGGCGCGCTCGTAGTAGAACAGGATGGCCTTGCCGCGCCCTTCATGCGGACGGGCGACTTCGGCCAAGAGGTCCGTCAGCGGCACGGCGGCAAAGGGGTCGCCACCATCGCTGCCGAGATTGCGCAGCTTGGCCAGGATGGCGCGGCAGCGCGCCGCCTGCTCGATGATCAGTTCGACATCGTCGGCCAGATCGCTGCCTGGCTCGGCCTCGCTGCGCATTTCCTTGGCGGCGAGAGCAATGGTGGACAGCGGCGTGCCCAATTCGTGGGCGGCGGCGGCTGCGAGGCCGTCGAGCGCCGAGAGCTGTTCCTTGCGCGACAGCGCCAATTCGGTGGCGGCCAAGGCATCGGCGATCTGGCGGGCGTCATGGGCCACGCGATTGGTATAGGCAGAGATGAAAACCACGCCGCAGACGATCGAGACCCAGATGCCGATGACATAGATGCGGTTGAACACCAGTCGCTCGCTTGGGTCCCAGGGCAGCGGCAGATGCCAGACCGCCAGGGCCGAGGCGATGATGGCGGCGAGCAGCGCGATAAAGAAGGTGGCGCGCTGCGGCAGCGTCGTCGCCGAGACCGAAACCGGCGCCAGCAGCAGCAGCGAGAACGGATTCTGCAGCCCCCCGGTCAGCGCCAACAAGCCGCCGAGCTGGCAGAGGTCGAAGGCCACCTGGCAGGCCGCGAACAGTGATGACGGCCGATGGCCGACGCCGAAGCGGACCACCAGCCAGATATTGAGCGCCGCCGACAGCGCGATGAGCACGAAGCACTCGACCAGCGGCAGCGGAAAGCCGAGGCCGAATTGCACGAACAACACGCCAATGGTCTGTCCGGCCACGGCCAGCCAGCGCAGAAGGACCAGGGTTTGCTGACGCAAAGGCCGCCAGGTGGAGGGCAAAGGCAGGCCATCGGCCTGAATCATGGTCATGCAATGGCCCTCCAAGGGCGGATTCGGGCGACGCTATGGGGATCACGGTGTTTCATTTCAAGGCCAAAAAACCATAGGCACAGCATTGATCCCACCCCAGCGCGGGCCACGTATTGCTCATCGTGACTGGGAGAATGAAACCGAAATGACCACAGCAATCATCAAACCTCAATGGTCTCCACTGACCATCGCCCTCATGGTTCTGGGCTTTATCCTGTTCTGGCCCCTGGGCCTCGCCATGCTCGCCTACATTATCTGGGGCGAAAAATTCGGCG
>NZ_JAIVFV010000190.1 GCF_020829445.1 Nostoc sp. CHAB 5836 | reverse complement strand
TTACTAGTTAGTAAGGTTAAATGCTTGTTACTAAGCTTTTCTTGAAAGAGTTTTTGCTCTTCAGGGGAGAGGTTTAGTACCACTTCTACGAGGGAATTAACAAGTTGTACATTCATGGTTGTGTATACGATTCACTCTTCTTCAGTCGGGAGCGACGGGCTTTCGCCCTGCCCTTATGCTGCTTTACTATAATACTGACTATTGCTTCCGCCATACAGCAAACGACATAGCTAATTTCTGCGATCGCTCCCATTCATCAAAGCGTCCTTCCAAGATTTAAGAACTCGTGGCTCGGAGTCGGCGTTAGCGGAGTGGCTCTTGCGGGCTTGCAGGATCTAGTCGGCCCAACCAGTAATCTCTCTGCCCGTAAGAGCCACCGACTCCGAGAGCGTAGCGGTCACGAGTTCGTCGGCTCAACATGAGATTACCGACTGAAACCTCGTCCCCGTTGCTTTTGCTCTAGTATCTCTTGCTGCTGCTGTTGCCGTTCTTCAACAAGAATCTCATTCCAAGTTCGCCCACTAGGTCTTGAGCCGAGATACAAGTAAAAACCTGCAAGATGCTCTGGAAACTCTTACTCTATATAGGGTTCAGCCATTTTTAAGTAAAATTGGCAGGAGAGTGCAAATCTTGGGTATGTATCGCTACAAAAACTGGAGTATTTATTAATTTTATTTACAGGTTTTACAGCAAGGACTTTGAGTAGAATGGCACTAAGAAAAGCTTTAAGCTATGCTCCGTAATGATTACAGGCATTTATGCGATTAAGGAGTCAAGGAGTAAGAGCGATCCTCCATTACGCCTATCGTTGCAAGGTACTCGCCACCATTTAATTAACTTTATTCCCAAATTATTAGCTACAACTTCAACAACACGTCTTAAAATTTATCGCACTCTACTCAAAATTATTGCTCACAAGGCTGTTCCTGACCGTCCTGCTAGAAACGAACCACGAGTCCGTAAACGCCGCCCGAAAGCTTACCCCTTAATGACCAAACCTCGGCACGAATTACGAAAGCAGTTGCAAACTGCTTAATACACAAGCGTTTGGGCTTTTCTTAGTGCCATTCGATTGAGAAAGCTTATGCAATAATATGGCAATACATTGACCCGCTAAAACTAACGCAGCCTGTCTAATTTTTTCTTCTCTTTCTTTAACTATTCTTCCAGACCATTCCTCGATATTTTTAAAATCTAAAAGTTTTGTAACATCCTCTTGGAAATCTGATAATGAATCGGCAAAATTTAGATTCGCAGATATGTTTTTTTCCATAAAGGTAGATACTTCCTATTTCAAAACTATTCCTGAAAGGAAATTTTACCTTTTTTCTAGTCGCAACAATCTACAGAAACCTCGTTTTTGGTACAGGTTGTATCTCCTAGTTAACATTACTAGTATTATTGTATTAAATATTTAGTTAATACGTAAGAGATGATTAGCGTAGGCGCAGCCCGCCGTAGGCATCGCACCTTTTTTAGCCGATCTCACAAAATCGCATTGCTCCCGTCTATTACCTAATTTTAAGTTTTAAAAACTTTACTCTCATCTAATTCAAATATCTGCTGAAATTAATTATTGTAGAAAAATTTATCAATAAATTGATTGTATATTCACAGATAAGAAATGAGCAGGCGAGGCTGGTTATGATATGGCAATCTGTGGAAATAGGAATTGGCTCTCAGGTTTATTAAGAGTTTTTGGCATTACTGGAGTGCTTGCTCATGTCATATTTTGTTGTGAAAATCACGCTTTAGCCCAGATTACCCCTGATGAAACATTGGGCGATCGCTCTTCAAAAATCACTCCCAATGTCAATATTAAAGGTAGTGTTGCTGACGAGATTGATGGCGGAGCAATTCGCGGTGCAAACCTGTTCCATAGTTTTCGTGAATTCAATGTGGGAGAGTTGCAGCGTGTTTATTTTGCCAATCCCACGGGAATCTCCAATATTCTCACACGAGTGACGGGAAGTAACGTCTCGAATATTCTCGGCACTTTGGGGGTGAATGGTGGCGCAAATTTGTTTTTTATCAATCCCAATGGCATTTTATTTGGGAACAATGCACGGCTGGATGTGGCGGGTTCGTTTGTAGGGAGTACGGCGAATTCATTTGTGTTTGGTAATGGGTTAGAATTTAGTGCAACTAATCCTCAGAGTCCTTCCCCATTACTAACAGTTAATCCTTCGGCATTGTTCTTCAATCAACTTCCGGCTGGCAGAATTGAAAACAAGTCAATTGCACCAGCAGGAATTGCACCAGCAGGTTTTAATGCTTATGGTTTACGAGTAGGAGATGGTAAAAGTTTGCTGCTAGTGGGTGGTAATGTCATCATGGATGGCAGCCAGTTAAATGCTTATGGTGGGAGAGTTGAATTAGGGGGGTTAGCAGCACCTGGAAATGTCAATCTTCTTTTTAATGGCGATAATCTCAGCTTGAAATTTCCTCTTAATGTGACTCGTGCTGATATATCGCTTACCAATCAAGCGCGTGTGTATGTAGAAGCTGCTGGTGGCGGTGATATTGCGATTAATGCCCGCAACATAGATATTTTGGGAGGGAGTCTGCTGAATGCTGGTATCGCCTCTGGTTTGGGTCAACCAGGGGCGACTGCGGGGGATATTACGCTTAATGCTACGGGGGACATCAAAGTTGCTGACTCTGGGAGTAGGATTCGCAATTTTGTGAGTAAGGATTCAAAAGGCAATGGCGGTAACATTACTATCGATTCTGGTGACTTCTCATTACAAGATAGCGCTTTTCTTTCTACCTCAACTTATGGACTGGGGAATGCAGGGAATGTGACAGTGAGTGCAAAAAATGCTATTTCCCTTGCATATGCTTACATTTACAGCACCGTGTCAGCAGGAGGCGTAGGTAAAGGAGGCAATATCAACATCAATGCTACAACACTGTCACTCACTGATGGCGCTCAACTGCTAACTTCCACTCGTAGTGCATCTGCTACCCAGCCAGCCGGACGGGGGGATGCAGGCAATGTCAATGTTAAAGTAACAGGTACTGTTGATATTGCTGGGAAGAAAAACGATTTCGAGAGTGGGATTGGCAGCAATTTGCAAACGGGGACTATTGGGAATGGGGGTAACATTTTCATCGATTCTGGTGACTTCTCATTACGAGATAGCGCTCAACTTTCTGCCTCAACTTCAGGAGTGGGGAATGCGGGAAATGTAACAGTGAATGCAAAAAATGCTGTTGACCTTGCAGGTAACGCTGCCATCTTCAGCACCATAGAAGCAGGAGGTGTAGGTAAAGGAGGTAATATCAACATCAATGCTACAACACTGTCACTCACTGATGGCACTCAATTGCTAACCGTTACTCGTGGAGCATCTGCTACCCAACCAGCCGGACGGGGGAATGCAGGCAATGTCAATATTAAAATAACAGGTACTGTTAACATCTCTGGAGAGAAAAACGATTTTTTCAGTGTGATTAGCAGCAATGTGGAAACGGGGACTATTGGGAATGCGGGTAACATTTTCATCGATTCTGGTGACTTCTCATTACGAGACGGCGCTCAACTTCAAGCCTCAACTTCAGCAGTGGGGAATGCAGGGAATGTGACAGTGAGTGCAAAAAATGCTGTTGACCTTGCAGATAACGCTTACATTTTCAGCATCGTAGAAGCAGGAGGCGTAGGTAAAGGAGGCAATATCAATATCAATGCAACAACACTGTCACTCACTGATGGCGCTCAATTGCTAACTATTACTCGTGGAGCATCTGCTACCCAACCAGCCAGACGGGGGAATGCAGGCAATGTCAATGTTAAAGTAACAGGTGCTGTTGATATTGCTGGGAAGAAAAACGATGTTTCCAGTGGGATTAGCAGCAATGTGGAAACGGGGACTATTGGGAATGGGGGTAACATTTTCATCGATTCTGGTGACTTCTCATTACGAGACGGCGCTCAACTTCAAGCCTTAACTTCAGGAGTGGGGAATGCAGGGAACGTGACAGTGAATGCAAAAAATGCTGTTGACCTTGCAGGTAGTAATACTAGCATCTTCAGTACAGTGGAAGCAGGAGGTGTAGGTAAAGGAGGCAATATCAACATCAACGCTACAACACTGTCACTCACTGATGGTGCTCAATTGCTAACCATTACTCGTGGTGCATCTGCTAACCAACCAGCAGGACAGGGGGATGCAGGCAATGTCAATATTAAGGTAACAGGTGCTGTTGATATTGCTGGGAAGAAAAACGATTTCGAGAGTGCGATTCTCAGCTATGTGCAAACGGGGACTGTTGGAAATGGGGGTAACATTTTTATCGATTCTGGTGACTTCTCATTACGAGATGGCGCTCAACTTTCTGCCTCAACTTCAGGAGTGGGGAATGCGGGGAATGTGACAGTGGGTGCAAAAGATGTGGTTACTGTTTCTGGAACTAGTCAAGAAAGCGGAAATTCTAGTGCTTTATTCACATTTACTGATTCTACTTCCACTGGCATTGGTGGCGATATCACCGTAAACACCAATATATTTCGCATCTCAAACGGCGCTTTATTAGATGCACGCACTAGAAATGATCAAAGGGGTGGCGATATTACGGTAAATGCAAATATTTTTGAAGCATTCAATGGTGGACAACTTACCACGACTACCTCAAGCAATGGACGTGCAGGTAAAATTACTGTCAATGCTACTGATAAAGTAATAATTAGTAGTAGTGACTTTAGTTATGATGACCGAGTTACTAACTTTCCTGACAACGTACTAAATATCGGTGCTAACAGTGGCTTATTTGTCAGTTCCACTGGTTCAGGAATCACAGGCGACATCGAAATCAACTCAAACCTAATTACCTTAGACAACCAAGGCAAGCTCAACGCCGAATCTGCATCTGGTAACGGAGGTAATATCAACCTCAACAGCGACTTACTCTTACTCCGTCGCAACAGTCAAATCTCCACCAATGCAGGTACAGAAAAATTAGGTGGCAATGGCGGTGACATCAATATCAACTCCAGATTTATCGTTGCAGTTCCCAAAGAGAATAGTGATATCAGCGCTAACGCCTTTACAGGGATTGGTGGTAGAGTTGACATTACAACAAACGGTATTTTCGGTATTCTCTCGCAAAAAAGCCCAACCGAAAATAGTGATATTACAGCGAGTTCAGAATTGGGAGTGAGTGGGGAAGTAACTATCAACAGTCCAGATACTGACCCCAGTCGCGGCTTAATTCAACTACCCTCTAACTTCGTGGATGCATCCCAACAAATTACTCAAGGTTGCACTCCTAGAAGAGGACAAAATGCCAGTAGCTTTATCGCCACCGGACGCGGTGGATTACCCCAAAGTCCTAATGAACCGTTGCGGGGACGAGCAGTAATTACTGGTTGGGTAGATTTGCCCGCACAAGTAACACACACAGTCACGGATAAATTATCTACTGCAACTATGACCAAATCTAGCGATCAGATTGTGGAGGCTCAAGGATGGATTGTCGATGCTAAGGGTAATGTTGTTCTTGTGGCTCAATCTGAGCAAAGTTCTTCTATTCCTTCTGCCATGCCCTGTAGTCAATAGACCTTTTGCAAAAAAGTTTTGTGGGAAATTAGGGGGTTAAACAAAATGTTAAAAAGTTAATTACTGGAGTTTAGTCTAGTTCCCGGTGCGAAACTCAGAAGGCTCATTCTATAAAGCCTAAAAACCAAGGTTTTAGTTCCTGGAAACATCTTAAATCCGTATCCTTATTTTTTGGAAATTTAGTTTCGCACCGAGAACTAGTCTAAACTCAAAAATAAACTTGATATTCCACATTTATTCTCATTGTGGTTTCGCACTTTCTACCTTTTGAGAATCCAAATCGATCACGTTCTTCCCAATAGCGCGTGGGTGCCATAAGGATGGAATAGCTTGAGAGAGTTACCGGCTTTCCAACTGTAGTGCTAAGTTGATTTACATAGGCTTTGGCGGCTATGTCTGCCTCAGCTAGGTTCGTCTGTGGTTCGCCACAACGAGCAACTCCACTATAGGTATGGGTAATAACCCCTGACGACTTCACTGCTTGCGCTTGAGCCTCAATAGTTGTAGATAGAGAAGCAGTGATAGCAAGAAGACCAGTAATTAGTCCGACAACACGATTCATAATTTAATCCCTCAAATATCATGTAATTTAAGCAGAGTTGTAAAGGGCGTCACCGTGCCAAAACGGGAAAATTGTACGCTAAGGCTGAACGTCTTTGTCTGTCTAGATTTAGTTATGGTGGGAGTCTCCTGGAGGGTTAGATGAAAACCACTCACTATGCCAATATTAGTGTGCCAACATCTTTAGCAACTCCCACCCAACCCCCTGGGTATTCTTCACGAACGGTTTTATCTAAATCTGTTAAAACTTCAGGTGTACTAATACCAGTTAATTTTTTAAACCAGCCTCCCCCAGATATTGTTTCTTGTTCGCTAACAGTAATATCGGTAAAAAGTGGTAAGTCTTTCATAGTTTTCTCCTTTAATTAGGTTACTAATTGCAAAAAAAAATCACATTTACAAAACTGCGATGATCTTCACAATTATTCTTTACGATGGGTTTTTTCCTTTATGCACTCAGTGAATAAATTTTTCAAAAAAAAATCTAACAGGAAAAAAGATAAGCGATCCCCTGTCCTCCCTTCCCTTCATTCCCGATACCCAATGCCCCACTTAAATCACGAGTGAGGTTAATTTTGCGATTCTAGGGGTGTGTATGGTATTGGCTTATTACCCGAAAATTGGTGTAGGGGATTGTGGCGGCGGTAGTGAGGTGCGTAGCTAGCCGCCTTCGGCATCGCCCCTCATTCCCAACACCCAATGCCTAAAAATAGATTGGAGGTTTGGGGTTTTGGTAGTCATGGTCTGGTAGTCACGATGAATTTGGTAGTCATGATAGTTAATCTCTATTTATATAGAGAGCGTGACTACGGTATCAACATCTGATACAAAATGCGGCTATTTTCAGTGGTGACTACCAAGCATTGTATAAAAGTCAGCATTGTCAAACTAGTACAGCGATGCCGGAGCGGGTGCGGTCGTGCCACTGGTAAAAATGGGGAGTTAGGAGTTAGCGATCGCGGAGTGAAAAATTGAGGAGCGAAAAAATGTTTGGTGGCAGTGGTCAGCGATGGCAACGAGAACACCGCAGGCATCGCACTTTTAGCAAGCGGCTACGCCGGGAGCCAAACTCCACTAGCGCGGTCATAGAAGTTATGCTCTAAAATTTTCAATCGGCATAACTTTTGTAACTGCCATGACTAGCCAAAAAAACTGGATTTTCCCAAGTTTGGGAAAAATTGACAACTTTTTCAACCAGAGAAATCTAAGCGAGTCACCAAGGTAGTGGTGTGCAGTTGTCAGCCCAACCAGTAATCTTTCTGCCCGTCCCGAAGACCGCATGAGTCGAGCGTAGCGGTCACGAGTTCGGTCTACACGTCGCGGATCACAGGCTAAAACCACGGTCTTGCTGTTTCTGCTTTTGTTGCTCCTCCAACAGATGAGCTTCTAATTCCTGACTCCAATCAGGATTATGGGTTTTGAGCCTTTTACCAATTGGCAACAATTCTAATACTGCACTAGCTGTTTTATTCCCTTGTTGATCATTATTGAATGCTACGACCACCCTATTGAAACTCTTGAGAAATTCCATAGGTAGGTTATTCGGGTCATCAGCCACTATCAACATGGTTTTAGTTGGTGGTAGCCCTTTGCAACTTGAAAGAAGGTAAGTGGCTGCTGACATCGCATCAATTGGTGTAGAACACAAAAAGACGTTTTCTACCTTGTCCGTTGGTTGCCCTCCCAATCTCAGATAAAACCAACCATAAGGTGTAGAGGTGTTTTGGTCGTACTCCACAGTGCGATGATTTTCTCTAGGCTTTGACCAAACTAATGCACCAGTTTTTTCACCATCTAAATCACGCTTGATAAACAAAATATTTCGTTGCTCATCCATGTAAAGCAACTGATTATTATGTAATCCTTGCACAATATAATCTGGTATATAGCGTTTCTCGCTTAAGTACTTGTGCAATACTTGCCAAACAACTTTATCCTCTGGTGGTGGGGTGAACTGAGGCTGCTGTTGTTTGTGTTCAATTTCTTGAAAGAGTTTTTCTAACTGCTCAACTGGGAGTGGTTTAACAGGTTTGAGCAGCAATTCATTAATAGGTTCATCATCACGTTCTGTTTGGTAGTCAACGCCAAGATGTTTTTGCAAACCGGGGAAGGTATAAGCTGCACCTAACTGTGTACCACTAAAAGCTTGCCCATCTTTCTCATAAGAAATGCCTTTAGACTTACCATTTCTAGTGAAACCTGTTCTTACGCTAATGCCAGCTTGCTGCAACCGCATGATCAGCGTTGGCATTTGGGGATTATCAACTCTGGCCCTATCAATTGTCTGCTGAAGTTCCTCTTTAATAGTGCGTTCTGGTGGCCGTTCAAGTTTACCTAGTTCATATTCTTCTTGTTCTCGCCTTATGCGCCTGATTTGTCCTGTACTGGGTGTGCGATTCAGTTTCTCTCTACTGCCCTGGACTTGTATTAACTCATAATCTTGCTCGATTTGTCGCAGGACTTTCTCAGAGCGTATATAATCCCAGGAATCATGCACTACTAGCCCCGTGTCCATCCTGATCCGGCTGGCTGCAATGTGGATGTGGTCGTCGTCGGTGTTATGGTGGCGAAAGATGACAAACTGATTGGCATCAAAACCCATTTCCTTCATGTAGCGTGAGCCGATTTCGTTCCACTTTTCATCATCTAATTTATCGTCTTTAGCAGCTGACAGTGAGACATGGTAAACAACTCGGTCTGCATCAGAATTTAGTTGTCGAGACAGCTTAAACTCACGCGCCAATTCACGGGCATTTCTCCCACTCATGTTGCCGCCGATTAGTTTGGCATCTTCGCGGGATTCTAAATAATCCAACAGCTTGCGAAAACCTCTGCCCTTAGTCTGCTTCCCAATCATCTTCGTCTTCTTCCGAGTCGTCATCATCAACATCATCAGAGGCAATGTCTCGCCTACACTGATGCAGCAGTTCTAAAAGTTCTCTTAGTAGTTCTGGATCAACAGGTAAAGTTCGCCCAATCTTTAGGGCTGTGTTGGTTGCCTTGACAAGCTGATTGAGGTTGTTGCCGATTTGCCCTAATTCCCAATATGTTTGCAAGCTAATTTTACTTAGTCGTTTTGGTAGTGGACGCATCAACGCATTACGTCTCATCAGTTCACTCGCTGACATCCCCGCATCAAGTGATTTTATTCGCAGCAAGTCCAGTTCGATATCGCTCAATCTCACTGGGAATATATGCTTTCGGACTAGAGCTTTAGACTGCTTGCGATTCGCCATAACTTAGGGGGAATAAGGACATCACGCAAGGGGGGTTTTTAGGGGGGTGAAACCCCACTAAACCAGCTTTGCCGTTCGAGCGCCGCGAGACAAAGCGTAAGCTTTGAGGCATGGCTGGCTTCAGGCCCATTTTGGGGGTAAGCGAGGTGTCTAGTGCTACGTGTGTACGGAGGACACAGGAGGGGGCTGAAGACGAGAGTACTTTCGGCGTAGCCGTGCTGCTGACCATCCTACAACTTACAGGGGAGGATAGCAACGGCGTAGCCGGAGTTTGAATCAAATCAAGTAGTCGGTAAATTCTGGTTAGACGTAGCCACCATAGAGGAGATAAAAACGGCGTAGCTGCTATATGAAAATTCTCTGATTCAGCGAAGCTGCCACACAATATGATAGTCCGGCGTAGCCGTAATACTAAAAAATAATTCAGCGTAGCTGTTTTAAGTAAAATTCTCTGATTCAGCATAGCTGTAATAGTCAGATTGTTTAGCATTAGCTTGAATAATCAGACCAGCGAAGCTGCCACACTAAAAAATATAAGGCGTAGCCGTGATGCGAAGAGGTAATTCGGCGTAGCCACAATAGTCAATTTTTTTGAGGATTTTGAATCAGATTTTTTCAAATAGCCGATAATTATCAGTTAATCGATATTCATAAGTAACCATGAGTGAAGATCAGAATTCAGAAGTAATTACGAAGGGCAAGATTGATAAGGCCATCAATCTACTGAAGGAGCAGAAGCCGAAAGAGCGAGAAGATGTATCGGACAGGGAAGCCGTTCGTAAAATGAGGCGATACATTGAGAAACTTACATCTGACAAGTATGGCTACAGTTACGATGAAGTGTCAGAGATGCTGAAAGGACTAGGCATTAACTTGAGCGGCAGCAGAATCAAATATTTGTTGGGTGAAATCAGGAAAAATACTCGCCGTCACCAAAAGAAAAACCAGGGCGAGACTACCACTACTGAGCAGGTTTTGATTGAAAGTCAGTCTGAACCTGTAGATACTGCTAGTGAGCAAAATACGAGTGAAACTCACTCAAAACCTGCTGCTATCAGTAGGGGCAAGAGAAAAAATCAACAATCAACACCGCCGCAGCCACAGGCATAAATCTAAAATTATTAGAAAAAATTATACAATTATTAGCGTTAGTTTTGGAAAGACAAGATGGCTAAAGGATTTGGGGTAAAGCCTATTAAACAATTGGGTTACGTCCTGCTGTTATTTCCATCAGCAAAAGCCTATGCCGCAAGGCTGGATTTTGATGATGGTAGCGGACAAGAGTTTATTGGGGTCACGAATATGCTTAAAGAAGCTCAAATCTGGAAAACACAAAAGCAAGCTCAAGAGGCAGTTGTCAAATATGCCGAATTTTTGATTGAGCAAGCTTCAGATGGCTCCGAGGTACGTATAAATATTAGGAGACTTAACCGTGACAGTAGCGGCCAGCTGACAGATGAACCGGTTGAATCATTGCTTCTAGTATCAAAAGATGTCCCAGAGTAATGTAAACAGTAGTTTTTCTGTGCAAGGTATGTGTGCCATTGGACAATAACGTTATTGTCTCTTTTTCAAGGCATGAAAATCATAGCAATCTCTTGGATCACTTCGCTGCTCTTGTTAGAAAGGGAATTTTTAGGTGGTCAATGGATGCTCACGCCTGACTAAATCTAAAATTTCCGGGGGTAAGATTGATATGAGCGAATCAATTATCCAAGCTTTAATATCTACACGTACACCATTCAGAATTCGCTGGAATGATTGACACCCGATTGCTATAGCGATTTTCACCACCTCTTTTACCAGGGCTTCGGGGTTATCTGGGTAATCTTCTTTAAGTAATGGGAAATATTCGTCAATAAACCACCTTTCATCCTCAGTCAGCACATCTGAAAAATTATTACTACTCCTATATAAGGAGCTATATAGGGCTAGTAATATTTTTTTCAGGGTTTTCCATCCCCCAAATTCTGATGCAGTTTTGCTCACTAAACTCTGACTTATTCCCGCAATCGATGCAATCGCCCCCTGTTTAATTTCTGCCCCAGCTGCTACCAATTGTTTAAATCCTTGCAGTATTCCCCAACGTGTTTGTTGCTTGGCTGTACCCGCAAGTGGTGTAATATCGAATGCAAGTGATTGTACCAGTGTGCAACCGGCGTAATATTCCATCAAATAAGACAAGTCTTTGTCACTGACCACGTAGAAGGTTAGTTCTGAGTCTGGTCTGCGGTTGGCTCTGAGTCTTCCAGCGCACTGGATAATTTCAGCTTGAACTTGTTCATCAACGAAATCTTGGAAATTTTCGCTATCAACACTTATATCGCGATCGCCAGTCGTAGTAATATAACTCTGTTGTAATGCCCCAATATCCTGGTAGGGAGTGCCAAAGCTACAAAGTGCATCTAATTCCTGATAGGCATTACTACCGCGATTGTCAACGAACCAATGACCATCACCTGAACTTTTTTCTGATAAATGGTCAATATGGGGTAAAGACAAGATACGCGCAAAATTTATCATGATGTAAAGTTTTGCAACAAATTTACTCAAAAGCCTAAATTTAACGTTTCCTCTAGTGCTGGTGGAATCGCATCGAGATCAATCAGATA
>NZ_JAIVFV010000018.1 GCF_020829445.1 Nostoc sp. CHAB 5836 | reverse complement strand
AACTCTCCATCATTCAAACCGAATACAACCCGCAGAATGACACGCAAGGTGATTTCTTGCATCGACTCGCGGATATTAAAAGGTTTACCAATTTGCCATTGATGACTCACCTGTCGGGTTATTTCCCTTCTTTCTTCTAGAAACTTTGCGTTGCGCTGATTTTAATTTACGTTCAGCTTTACGTAAAAACTTTGGTGCAGCAATTCTTTCAATGTCAGAAGTAACAATAAAATCTATAAGCCCTACATCAATGCCAACAATATTATTGACATCAAAATCAGGCTTGATTGTTGGAACTATCTTAACCTATCTCAAACTAGCAAACTGCAAACTAGGTCTTCTCCTCAACTTTAACGTCCTCCACCTCAAAGAAGGCATTAAACGCGTAGCCAACAACCTCTAACTCCCCCTCTGCGAACCTCTGCGCTTCCCTTTGCGTTCCTTTGCGTTAAAAAAAAAATCCCCCACCTCCGATTCCAAAAGCAAGGGTTTTACTGAAACTACTTAACCGAAACAGCATCAACATCAATCGTGCTTCCAGTAGAGGTAGAACCCTCAGTAGTATTAGCTGCTTCAGCGCCCACATCACCCTTACGAGCTTTCCAACCTTCAATTACTAGCCCAGACACCTCACTAACTAGCAGGGTCAAAAGAAAAACATCATCAATCTGTCCCGCAACAGGTATAAAATCTGGGAGAATATCAAATGGGCTGACCAAATATACCAACGTTCCTAAAATTACCCACCAACGGTATTTGGGGTTACGAAGCACATTGCGATACCAAGCGTAAAGTGATTGAATTGAAAATTTCATATTTGCAACCTCCAGTTATCTTTTATTTTGACAAATTATCCTAAAAACTCCCGGTGCGAATAACCGCCCTAATTAGTCTGGAAGACGCGACAATTTACAATCTAGGTTAGCAGTCCCTTGACGAATTCCCAAAACCTCTCATCCGTAAGTATCCACAGCACAATTTACTACAGCCATAATCACACTATGCAGATTAAACTTAAGTAAAAGTCTTTCTTGTCAATGCCAAAGTAATTTTATGTTTGTTTTGTATCTAAAAACAAATATAAAATTATCTCAGCTGTAAAATATAGGTGTAGAGCCAGTAGTAGATTAAACCTCGGCAAAAGCAATCTCTAAAAATGCCAGGGTAATTTTATGCTTGTTTTGTGTCTAAGAAAAAACCAAGTTATCCCAGCTGTAAAATATGAGGGTGGAGCCAAAGGTGACTAGTATTGATAATTACACTTTCTCTTTTTCAGGAGAAGTAACAATCCCCCAAGCTCCTCCTGAATTCAAATCAGGTTTCATCGGCATTGTTGGTCGTCCTAATGTCGGTAAATCTACTTTAATGAATCAATTGGTAGGACAAAAAATAGCCATTACATCACCAGTAGCGCAAACAACACGTAACCGTTTGCGCGGTATATTGACTACACCAGAGGCGCAGTTAATATTTGTAGATACGCCAGGAATTCATAAGCCCCATCATCAATTGGGCGAAGTATTGGTGCAAAATGCCAAAATTGCCATTGAATCGGTAGATGTAGTGCTATTTGTAGTAGATGGAGCGGTGGCTTGTGGAGCAGGCGATCGCTATATTGCTGAATTGCTCAGTCGCAGCAAAACACCAGTGATTATGGGTATGAACAAAATCGACCAACAACCGATCGATTCTCAGTTTCTAGATCATAGTTACGCCGAGATGGCCAAGTCCCATGAATGGGAAATGGTGAAATTTTCTGCCCAGACTAGTGCCGGATTACCGCAACTTCAACAATTATTAATTGAACATTTAGAAACTGGGCCATTATATTATCCCCCAGATTTGGTAACTGATCAGCCAGAACGCTTTATTATGGGTGAATTAATCCGAGAACAAATTTTATTATTGACTCGTGAAGAAGTACCCCATTCAGTAGCGATCGCCATTGATTTAGTAGAAGAAACTCCCAGCATTACCCGTGTACTCGCTACCATCAATGTCGAACGGGATTCCCAAAAAGGCATACTCATAGGCAAAGGCGGAGCAATGCTCAAAGCAATTGGTAGTGAAGCCCGCGAACAAATCCAAAAGTTAATTGCTGGTAAAGTTTACCTAGAATTGTTTGTGAAAGTTCAACCAAAATGGCGACAGTCGCGTATCAGTTTGGCAGAGTTAGGCTATCGCGTGGAAGAATAAAAATGTCTTTAGATACTCGCCATCCCTTAAATTTACCCGCCAATGCTTTGCCATTGCGCGTGTTAATTGTCGAAGATGATCCGATGATGCAACTGGGATTAGAGCAATCGTTAATGGCTCATCCTCAGTTAGAAATTGTTGGACAAGCAGAAGATGGTTATTTGGGAGTCCAAGCCGCACTGCAACTGAAACCAGATTTGGTAGTTATGGATATTGGGTTACCGCGATTGGACGGTATTGCGGCGACACAACAAATTAAGGCGGCGCTACCAGCAACTCATGTGGTAATGCTGACATCTCATCAAACAGAGACAGAAATTATTGCTGCACTATCTAGCGGTGCAGATGCATATTGTATCAAAGGTGCAAGTGTGGAACGATTGTTAAGTGCGATCGCCGCCGCAGTTGATGGTGCAGCTTATCTCGATCCCCAAATTGCGCGGCGAGTGATTGACAATCTCAAACCGCCTGCACCTACCAACAACAATGCTAACTTATCTGGGCGTGAGTTAGAAGTGTTGAAACTCATGGTAGACGGGTTGAGTAACCCAGAGATTGCCGAAAAACTCTATCTCAGTCCCAACACCATCAAAACTCACGTCCGAGGGATTATGAATAAATTAGCAGTGGACGATCGCGTGCAAGCAGCAGTTGTCGCATTGCGTTCTGGGTTGGTTTGATACACAGAGTTTATTGAGCGTTTAGCTTAGTAAAACTTAATGCAAATGTCTTGAAAAATACAAATCATTCATGTAAAACGTGAGATATGAGCCGATAAAAGTTTCCCCTTTTTCACACAATCTCCCTGGGGAAGTTAGTTAACAGCATTTTTGGTGTGAGAAAATTCCAAAGAGTCCCGGCCATTAGGGAGAAGGTATTTGGCGAAAGTCTTTGAAAACACTATAAGTCTCAATTCTTAAGAATTGGGAGAGTTTGTTGTCAGCGATTTATAAATAACACAGTTATGTCCACAACTCTAGGAAGAAGCGAAAGCGGCAACCTGTGGGATCGTTTCTGTCAATGGATTGCTAGCACCGACAATCGGCTTTATATTGGCTGGTTCGGCGTTTTAATGATTCCTACCCTGTTAACCGCTACCATCTGTTTCATTATTGCCTTTATTGCTGCACCACCCGTTGATATTGACGGCATTCGGGAGCCAGTTTCTGGTTCTTTATTATACGGCAATAACATCATTACTGGTGCTGTTGTACCCACATCTAACGCCATTGGTTTGCACTTCTACCCAATTTGGGAAGCTGCTTCAATGGATGAATGGCTCTACAACGGCGGCCCTTATCAGCTCATTGTTTTACATTTCCTGATTGGAATCTTCTGCTGGCTCGGTCGGCAATGGGAGTTAAGCTATCGTTTGGGGATGCGTCCCTGGATTTGCGTTGCTTACTCTGCACCTGTAGCTGCTGCAACTTCGGTGTTCTTAATTTATCCAATTGGTCAAGGTAGTTTTTCTGACGGGATGCCTCTGGGCATTAGCGGCACTTTTAATTTCATGTTGGTATTCCAAGCCGAGCATAACATCCTCATGCACCCATTCCATGAATTAGGTGTAGCTGCGGTGTTCGGTGGTGCTTTGTTCGCAGCAATGCACGGTTCTTTGGTGTCTTCTTCTCTAATCAGAGAGACAACTGAAGCTGAATCAGTAAACTATGGGTACAAGTTTGGTCAAGAACAAGAAACCTATAGCATCGTAGCGGCTCACGGTTACTTTGGGCGGTTAATCTGGCAATATGCCAGCTTTAACAACTCGCGTTCCTTGCACTTTTTCTTAGCAGCTTGGCCTGTAGTTGGTATCTGGTTGACGGCATTGGGCATCAGCACGATGGCGTTTAACCTCAACGGGTTCAACTTTAACCAATCAATTCTGGACTCCAAAGGTCATGTAATTAATACATGGGCAGATGTGCTAAACCGCGCCAATTTGGGTATAGAAGTAATGCATGAGCGCAATGCTCACAACTTCCCTCTGGATTTAGCGGCTGGTGAGGCAGTACCTGTAGCAACGATCGCCGGTTAATTGTAAGTTAAAATAGACATCTACGAAAAAGAGACGTAGCACTGCTACGTCTCTACAAGGGTTCTGGGTAACGCATATTTAATTTCTACCAGATGTCTAATTCACCGCGCCCTCTCTGGAGGGCGCTTTTTTTATGAAGCTAATAAAATCTTCAAAAAATATCTGGTGTATTTGGGTACATTTACTAAATTGTTACTCATTTATACTAGTAAATGCACTAGAGATAGGAGGAATGTAGAGACGTAGCACTGCTACGTCTCTACAAGGGTTATGGGTAACGGATATTTAATTTCACCAGATGTATATTGGTATAAATAAAAA
The DNA here is from genome assembly GCF_020829445.1 of Nostoc sp. CHAB 5836. Classification (GTDB taxonomy): domain Bacteria; phylum Cyanobacteriota; class Cyanobacteriia; order Cyanobacteriales; family Nostocaceae; genus Nostoc. The sequence continues at coordinate 59,892 of NZ_JAIVFV010000018.1, read as the reverse complement.
TAATTATCAAAACTGTGAGTAGTGAGTAAACTAACTACTGACGGTATCTCCAGAGTTAACATTCATTAGACCTGTTTCCACTGACTACAAATCTCAGATTTTAGTTTTCGTCTCAATTCAATATAAGATCTAAAACTTAAAATCCAAAATCAACATGACAGACCTAACTCCGAATTCTAGTTTTAGTTTGACACTGCGCTTGCAGATTCCCAATCGTGTAGGGATGTTAGCGTCAGTAACCCAAGCGATCGCAACCTGTGGTGGTAATCTTGGTCAAATTGATTTAATCGAGCAAACCCGCAAAGAGTCCACCCGCGATCTAACTGTGGATGCTGCTAGTACCGAACACGCTGAAACCATTGTGCAAGCAGTGAAAGCATTGCCAGACATCAACTTACTCAGTGTCCACGATCGCACCTTTAATTTGCATCGCGGTGGCAAAATCAGCATTACCAGCAGAATTTCCCTGAAGAGTGTGTCTGATTTAGCAATGGCTTACACGCCCGGAGTCGGTCGAATTTGTACAGCGATCGCTCAAGACCCAGAGCAAGTTTACAACTTAACCATCAAACAAAACACTGTTGCCATTGTTACCGATGGTAGCGCCGTTTTGGGTTTGGGAAATCTCGGCCCAGCAGCAGCCCTACCAGTCATGGAAGGTAAAGCAATGCTATTCAAGGAATTTGCAGGGCTGGATGCTTTTCCCATCTGTCTCGCCACCCAAGATACAGAAGAAATTATCCAGACAGTTAAGAATATCGCTCCGGTATTTGGGGGTGTAAATTTAGAGGATATCGCTGCACCTCGCTGCTTTGAAATTGAAAAGAGATTACGCCAAGAATTAGATATCCCCGTTTTTCACGATGACCAGCACGGTACGGCAATTGTCACCTTGGCAGCGTTATTTAATTCCCTAAAGGTGGTACACAAGTCAATAGCGGAAATTAGGATCGTGATTAACGGTGCTGGGGCGGCTGGTGTAGCGATCGCTCGATTACTGAGGAAAGCTGGCGCAGAAAAAATCTGGATGTGTGACTCTAAAGGGATTATCTCTACCAGTCGCACCGACCTCACAGAAGAAAAACTCGAATTTGCCGTGAAAGCTCAAGGTACATTAGCGGGTGCAATGCAAGGAGCAGATGTCTTTATTGGCGTCAGCGCACCGGGAGTTTTGACACCAGAAATGGTACAATCGATGGCGAAAGATCCAATTGTCTTTGCAATGGCAAATCCCATTCCAGAGATTCAGCCAGAATTAATCAGTAAAGATGTTGCTGTCATCGCCACCGGTCGCAGTGATTACCCAAATCAGATCAATAACGTCCTTGCTTTTCCTGGAGTATTCCGTGGTGCTTTAGATTGTCGGGCACAGACAATTACCATCAAAATGTACCTGGAAGCCGCAAGTGCGATCGCTTCTTTAGTCAAGCCTTCAGACTTGGATCGAGAACATATTATTCCTTCAGTCTTTGATGAGCGCGTCGTCACTGCTGTTGCTGCTGCTGTGCAACGTGCAGCGCGTGAAGAAGGTATCGCTCGAAATTAATTAAAATAATGACTCTTGTGGGATGGGTGTCTCCCTCGTCCCACAGCATATCTTTGTATGCAGTCTCCGATAGTACAATACAGTTCAGTTAAGCATTTCTTTGTTCTCTTTCTTCTCTTTCTTTGCGTCCTTTGCGTCCTTTGCGGTTCGTTAAAAAAATTGACTTTGGCAAAGAGTTTTAGCCTTAACTGAACTGTATTGCATTATTAGCCAATACGGTTCACAAAAGGGCTGAAACTCTTTTTTTTACGAACCACAGAGGCGCAGAGAACACAGAGAGAAGAGAGAAGGAGGAAATGTTTAACCCAAGTGTATTGCATTATGAGCCATGATAGATTGAGCTGGCGAAAGAGTCGCCTCCCTTTGGTGATTGGATTATAAATAAAGCAGCATGATCCAAAACACCACTTTGTTAACTGTTTGCAATGAAGTATCAAGTTGGGGACGAGTTTTTACAAGAACTGCCACTAATTTTGGCGGGGCCAATTCTAAAACATACTGAACTCGACTCAGTGACAGTATGGGTGGCACTGAAACAGTCTTGTCAGGTAGAACTCAAAGTTTATGACACAACAAATGATGGTGAAACAGTAGGAAATTGCTCATTGGAGGGGGAACGCTGTACCGTTTCTCTAGGTAAATATCTTCATGTAGTTGCGATAACGGCTCGGTCTACGGAGGGGCATCGTTTAACTAATAATCGCATCTATGCATACGACCTCCAATTCACTTTCGCGAACCTATCCCCGCAAACGCTACAACAAGCATTATGCTCAAACTCATTTCCGACAGTCAGCATCAGCTACTTTGAGCATCAAAAACCAACCTTTGTTTTGCCGCCAAACCGTCTGCAAGATTTGCAAATTATCCATGCTTCCTGCCGTAAACCTCATGGTCATGGGTTTGATGCACTGCCGATTCTCGACAGTTTGATTGAAACGTCAGCGAATCAACCTCAACACCGTCCGCACCAACTATTCCTCACTGGAGATCAAATTTACGGCGATGATGTAGCAGATCCGTCGTTGTGGGTTGCCAGTACTCTTGGTGATACCCTCTTGGGCTGGGAAGAACAACTTCCGGTGAATGAATTGTACTGCACTCCCCAGCAGCTATCCCCTGGAGAGCGGGCTGAAATTGCGACAAATCAAGCTGGTTTGACCGCAGGATTACATCAGAAAGCTGAGAAAGTTAACAGTCATCTTTTCAGCCTGGGGGAGTATTACGCTACTTATTTACTAGCTTGGTCGCCAGTGTGCTGGCCGATCGCATTTCCCAAAGGACACCAAGTAACGCGCGATCGCCATGCGATCAAAAACTGGAATCGAGCAGTCCGGCATTTGCGACAATTCATTTATACCCTTTGGAAAGTGCGCCGCGCCCTTGCCAATATTCCCATGTACACCATCTTTGATGACCATGACGTTACTGATGACTGGAATTTGAACCAGGCTTGGTGTTTGCGAGTATTGGGGCGTCCCTTGGGGCGAAGAATAGTCCAAAATGCCTTGTTAGCTTACACGGTCTTTCAAGGGTGGGGAAATACACCAGAGCAATTTGCACAAGGTCAATCCGGTGAAAAGCTGTTAGCAGCTGCACAAGCTTGGTCAGCTTCCCAAGGGAGAGATGTCAAGGCTGATCAGGCGATCGCTCGTTATGTAGGTATGCCAGCCAAGGATCCCCACACAGGCTTACCTATTTTAGTCCGAGACGGTTCAGTATTCATTCTCGATCGACATCCCGAAGCACTGACTTGGAACTACATCGTCAGGAGCGATCGCCATGAAGTAATTGTGCTGGATACACGTACGAGAAGGGGTTATCCAGCCGATCAAAAACCAATCGCGCCGCCGATGCTGTTGTGTCCAAAAGCCTTCGAGCAACAACTACTTTTACCTTTACAAGAAATAGCTGAACAAACTCAGATTCAAACTACATTTGTGATTGCGCCCACCAATGTATTTGGACTACAAGTCATTGATTGGATTCACCATTGGAATTTACAACACGAGAAAGTTTTTTCAACGGATGTTGGAGATGCTTGGAACATTAATGTTGAAGCACTGGCGAAATTGCTAACCACCTTGTTTGAGGAACGTCAACAAGTAATTATTCTATCTGGAGATATCCACTACAGTTCTGTTGCTCGCTTGTCTTATGCACGCACCCATTCCAAATTACAGTCTGTCTTAGTGCAATTAACCGCTAGTGCATTGAAGAATGAAGAGATTTTAACGCGGCTTATTCATACACGATTGAAAGATTGGCTACTACCAGAAAAAGTGCGACATTGGATTGGTTGGATCAATCCACCCAATATGGTAGAAATTCCCGCGAAACAATTACACCATAATCGCCAGTTGCTGACTAACTCGGACTGGCATTGTGTACTGGAGTGGATACCTGGAAACAGTGTTCAGACTTACGCCTACACAGCAGATGTATTATCCTTGATAGCTCCCTGGAAACGAGCCGAAAATGCTAAATGGAAATGGTTACAACCCCTGATGTGGTGGAAATCTCGTTGGTTTCAGGACGGGCGAGAAGTAATTGGATTGAATAATTTAGGTCTGGTTCACTTTGATTTACTAGATGAAAGTAGTTCTGGCAAAGTTATTCAAGATTTGTACTGGTTTTCTTCTTGGTATCCAACCCAAGTTGTTTACAGCCGTTTTGAGAGTCAGTTAAGGCCTAATCAGTCATTGTTAGGGAATTTTAGATTTTAGATTAGGACTTACGCAAGTGTCACAAAAAATCAAAGCTTTTAGTTTGTAGTCGGGGCTTCAGCCCTGATTTTGAGGACTAAAGTCCTCTCTTCTCTACGAGAGGCTGCGCCAACGAGACGCACTCGCGTTGACTACAAACTCAAAATGTCAACTTAACGTGAAACGGGCGGTTAAAAACCAATACGGTTCATAAAAGGGCTGAAACTCTTTTTTTTACGAACCACAGAGGCGCAGAGAACACAGAGAGAAGAGAGAAGAGAGAAGGAGGAAATGCCTAACCCAAGTGTATTGGGTTAAAAACCGCGTCTACACAAACTCTCACCCACCGACCTGGGTTTCAAAACCTTGATTTGACCAAAGTCGGCGCAGGCGGACGAAAGCTTGTATAGCCGCGAATGACCTTCGCCAAGGCTTAAGTTGACACGTATGTACCTGTCTACATTCTTTTTCACTCCTATGTCTAATACACATAGAAGTGAAATTAAATATGCGTTACCCACAACCCTTGTAGAGACGTAGCACTGCTACGTCAAAACAATTCTTTTTCACTCCTATGTCTAATAATTATTCGGTCAAATCGTGTTTGATTCAGACAATTCCAACCAACTTTGCGCTTAGTTCCCACATCCGCTCGCCTTTTTCGTCATTACGAGCTTGAGGAGAGACTTTTTGAACAAAGGACTTACCATCTTTCTTCTGGCGATTTCCCCAACTCCAATAGACACCGGATTGATTATACTCAGGATCAGCAACCACCGCAGCCACGCGATCGCCTGCCAACTCCTGAGACACATATCCCCCAGTGATGTACTTCTGGAATAATGGGAAGATTTTCTGAAACAGGGGATAGTGGTTTCGGAATAGCGGCGTTTCTGCAACACATCCCGGATAGAGAGAATTGAAAACGATACCGGTTGACTCGTGATAGCGCTCATGCAGTTCGCGCATAGTCAGCACGTTGCAAACTTTACTGTCCTTGTAAGCCTTGACTGGTTCAAATTTTTTGCCATCAATCATCGAGATCGGCTCTTTAAAACCTTCTGCAAAGCCTTGTAAATCGCCCAAGTCAGGACGTGGTGGAATCTTTCCACCCAGTTCGTCTGGATTATGAGTAACTGTTCCTAAAATCACCAGCCTTGGCTGTAATGATGACTTCTTCAGATCCTCTAGCATCAAATTGCACAATAGGAAATGACCAAGATGATTGGTAGTGACAGTTAACTCGTAACCTTCTGGACTGCGTAACGGCTCCTTTATTAAGGGCATATAAATTGCAGCGTTGCACACCAAAGCGTCTAGAGACTTTCCACTAGCTCGGAAGTTCTTCACAAACTGTCGAACGCTTTCCAAGGAGCCAAGGTCAATATGTATACTGGTATAACTGTTGTAGGGGATTTCCACAGATTGGGCAGCTTTTTGTGCCTTCGCTAAATCCCGACAGGCCAACACCACATACCATCCTCTTTCAGCAAGAGCTTTTGCAGCATACAAACCTACCCCCGAAGAGGCGCCTGTAATTACAACCGTTGGCTTCTGATTTTGTTCCATTTTGTTTAGCCTCCATTGACTGTCTCTAGGATCTCACACCAGTGGACTATCATTTAAGTTGAGACCAATGAGCAGTGTCCCATTGGTGTTAACTTAACGTGAAACGGGCGGTTAGAAACCGACCTGGGTTTCAAAACCTTGATTTGACCTTAGTCCGCGTAGGCGGACTTTGTTTGTATAGCCGCGAATGACCTTCGCCAAGGCTTAAATTGACACCAATGAGCAGTGTCCGTGCCCCCTACACCTTGCGATATAATGTTGTACCGCATCTACATGGAAACCGCTATATTATTACTAACCTGAAAAGTATAAGTAAACTCGCTAACTCTTTAAGCATTCATACACTGTGGATGAGCTTCCGCAATTTGTCAAAAAAATCCTCCAAGACAAACCTCTTGCTTCCATTCAGTGGTTTGTGTTGTCTCAATCGTGGTTGGGCAAAACTTACGGTGAAATGGCAAAGGCATCAGGCTACGGCAACAATTACATCAAGGAAGTTGGCTCTGAGTTGTGGCAAGACCTTTCCGTAGCACTTGGAAAAAGGATAACGAAAAAAAATCTGCATTTAGCTTTGAAGAAACACCTAGAAGACGAAATAGGTAATCAGGAGAATCAGATCCAACAAAAGTTCAGCGAAGAATCTAGCTTAGAAATTGTTTCGCCAGACTTTTTTTCAGCAAGCCAGATAGAGTTTCCTAGCGGCCCTGTATCACTAGGTTCTCCTCTTTACATAAATCGCCGTCCCCTGGAAGAACTTGTTTGTAACGAGATTTTACACCCTGGTTGCTTAATCCGGATCAAAGCACCTAGAAAGACGGGAAAAAGTTCACTCCTCAACCGGATGATTGCTTATGCTAAAGAGCAAGGTTATCAAATTGCTTATTTAGACTTTCAAGAAGCTGACCAAGACGTTTTTGCTTCTCTGGATAAGTTTTTGCGTTGGTTTTGTGTCAATGTCAGCAGAGAGTTAAATCTCCATCCCTGTCTAGATGATTTTTGGGATACGGAAATGGGCAGCAAGGTAAGCTGCAAAATCTATTTTGAAGCCTATGTACTGCAATACATTCATAATAGTCCGGTAGTTTTGGCTTTGAATGAAGTCCATCGAGTTTTTGAACATCCCAATATTGCCCAAGACTTTCTGCCAATGCTGCGATTTTGGCATGAACAAGGAAAGCAAGATCAAATTTGGCAAAAACTGCGGATGGTGGTAGTTCACACAACAGAAATTTATATTCCGCTCAACCTCAACCAATCGCCTTTCAATGTCGGAATAACAATTACGCTACCACCATTTACTCTCAAGCAGGTACAGAATTTAGCATTACGTTACGGACTACATTGGGCCGCAAACTCCGAAGGGGCAAAACGCCTTGCACCCCTACAAGCAATGGTAGGAGGACATCCCTATTTGGTGAGCCTTGCGCTTTATCATCTATGTCAGGAGGAAATGACATTAGAGGTGTTACTAGAAACCGCATCTACACCAGTGGGAATTTACAGTCAGCATTTACGAGAACTGTTGACCCTACTCAAAAAAGAACCAGAATTAATGTCAGCGATGCAACAGGTAATTGCAACAGATGAAAAGGTGGAGTTAGACGCGATCGCTGCTTATAAGCTAGAAAGCATGGGTTTGGTTCAACTAGACGGCAATCAAGCTCACCCTATGTGTGAGTTATATCGCCTTTATTTTAGTCAACAGCGAGGATGAGCAAAATATTGCTAATGCTTCTAGTAGTTTATCAAGTTTAAATTGACGGGAAGCAAGTTGGTAGTAAGGACAAAGCGTCCTTATTTTCTCAGCACGCTTTGTGCTTACTACAAACCCTCAAAATTAGCTTAGACATTGTACTAAGTAAGTCGGCAAGAATAAACCAAACTATATTACGAAACGTAAATACACCTTAAACCCTTATAAATGAAGAAGGAAAAATGACAAATGACAGCCTTAGCCAGTTAGCTTTATTTGCGTCGCTCTACTTAGTGCTTGATTAAAAGAGAAACTAAGTACGTTGGTGCGAAAAAACTCAAGTATATTACGAAACGTAAATAAGCTTAAAACCCTTACTAATGACAAATGACGAATGACAAATGACAGCCTTAACCAGTTAACTTTAATTGCGCCGACCTACTTATTTAAAATATTCAAATGAACAATTATCGATACCAAGTTGGTGGTACTCTCACCAGTGACGCTCCTAGCTATGTTGAGCGCAGAGCGGATGTGGAACTTTATGAAGCCTTGAAGCAGGGAGAATTTTGCTACATCCTCAGCAGTAGGCAAATGGGCAAATCCTCACTGATGGTAAAAACAAAACATCGCTTCCAACAAGAGGGTTTTAGATGTGCCACCGTTGATATGACTAATATTGGTTGTGAAAATATAACTCCAGAGCAGTGGTATAAAGGAGTTGTAGGTGACCTATGGTTGAGTTTTAAACTGTTAGGAAAAGTCAATTTAAAAACTTGGTGGCAAGAACAAAATGATATTTCTTTGGTTCGGAAGCTCAGTCGGTTTATTTCGGAAATTCTTTTAGCTCAGTTTCCTAAGGAAAGACTATTTATTTTTATTGATGAAATTGATAGTATTCTTAACCTTGATTTCTCGGTTGATGACTTTTTTCAATTGATTCGCTTCTGTTATAACCAACGAGCAATTGATCCAGAGTATCATCGGATTACATTTGCAATTTTCGGTGTCGCTACACCTTCAGACTTAATTCTACATCGAAATCATACCACTCCGTTTAATGTTGGGAAAACCATACAAATAAATGGTTTCACTTTTGAAGAAGCTCAACCACTATCTTTAGGACTGGATATTAAAGATAATCATCCCCAAAAACTTTTAAAAGAAGTATTAGCTTGGACAGAAGGGCAACCATTTCTTACTCAAAAGCTGTGTCGGCTACTTGTCAGTTTATCTCAAGATGATGTGGGTAGAAAGCTAAAGATTCCCCCTGGTGCAGAAGAATTTTTAATAGAAAATGTAGTGCGATCGCACATCATCGAGAAATGGGAATCACAAGATGAACCGGAGCATTTGCGGACAATTCGCGATCGCATCCTCAGAAACGAACAAATTTCCGCCCGATTGCTAGCAATTTATCAACAAATTCTCCAAGGAGTGAAAGTACCAGCCGACGATAGTCGAGAACAAGTAGAACTGTTGCTCTCTGGTTTAGTGATCAAAAAGCAAGGTTTTCTCCAAATCAAAAACCGAATTTATCAAGAGGTTTTCAATTTAAAATGGATTGAAAAAAAATTAGCATACTTGTGCCCCTACTACGAAACCTTCAATGCATGGCTGGCCTCTAAGGAAAAGGATGAATCTCGCTTATTGCGCGGACAAGCTTTGATTGATGCCCAAATTTGGGCAAATGGCAAAAGCTTGAACAACTTAGATTATCGCTTTTTAGCCGCTAGTGAAGAATTAGATCGGCGAGAAGTGCAGCAATTATTAGAGGCTGAACGTGCTAAAGAAGTCGAAGCACGACTTGCACAACAACAACAAAGCCTGGCTCAACAAAAGAAAACTGCCATAATACTGACACTTTTGCTCGTGGGTATGACCGTCAAGTTGATGATTTCTATAGTGTGGGAACTGTCACTTTTACGAAAGATTGATGCTTTAGAATCACAGCTAAAATGTAGTTTATTTTTTGTAAATCAAAAAAACTGAACCAATGGGCCCAAAGTTTTCTACATAAGTTTTCTGGTTATAATACAATCCTGGAGACATACCTCCATCAAATAAAATCCCTTCTTGAATCTTACCTAAACAGTTATTGCTAGCAATGCCTTCTAGGACATTATCAAACATTTCTGGCAGTAACTCTTGATTAACTTGAGATAATTCAATATCTGAGTTAGCTTTCAAGTCATTAACTAATAAAATTACATAGCCTTGATTAGTGATAGCTGCCAGAGAGCGATTCTTAGCATTTTTACAAGCAAATTCTCCCAAATCTTGACAAATATCTTTAAACTTACCCTGACGATAGAATCTACCATTACCGCCGACTAAATTGTAATTGAGAATATCACTTTTTCTTCTGCCAGCTTGGATAGTAGCCTGTCGCTGCTTGGATGTACCTCCTGATATCCCAAAGGAAGAACGCTTATTCTTAAATGCTCCGGAATACTCTACGCCACGAGAAACATTTAACCCTTGTGGTTTATGATCAGTATCTATATAGTCGGCATTAATTGCAGCAATGGGTAGGTGTCCGTTTAATTTGGCATTTTCATCGCCGATGAGTTCATGAAACTGTTTTGGTACATATTCTTTACGCAGTTTCCCCCTAGCATCTTTGGCGTAGAGTTTATGAGAGAGACCAACATTAACTTTGAAATCTAATTCTGCTGATTTGGGATTAAAAATAATCACATTGTTAATACCTCTTTGATTTTTTTTACCTTGATTGTTGGCTTTAAAAAAATCAATACTGAACTTGGCATCTTTGCCAGGGCAAGTTTTAGATGCTTTTGAGACTGAATTTGCTTCAATCTGTTGACAACCTGATAATAAGCTTGCTGCAATTATCAAGATAAAAAACAAAAATAATTTTTTTGTGGACATATACAAAAAACCGCTACAGAATTACTATAGCGGGGAATAATTTAAAATTTCAGTCTGGAGTTAATCTAAGTACGTTGGTGCAAAAAAGCTCAAGTATGTTACGAAACGTAAATAAGCTTCAAACCCTTACTAATGACAAATGACGAATGACAAGTGACAGCCTTAGCCAGTTAACTTTAATTGCGCCGACCTACTTACAAGCCAGAACTTAAGGGAACCATTCTAAAACAGCTTCTTCTTTGGTGTTAGTATTTCGAGATGGTGTCTCACGATTAAATTTCATTTGAATTGACCGGGTTTGTTCACCATCAGCAGCTACAGCCAAAATCGGATAATCAATTAAACCATCCTGGAAGGACATCTGGAAGCGGAATGTCCCATCTGGATTTAGCTTAATTGGACGCCCGCCAATGGTTACGGTAGCATCGGGTTCGGTTGCACCGTAGACTATCAATTCCGCATCAGCAATTAACCAGAACTGGCGCGGACGCACTGGTACGGCGGAAGCCGAGAAGCCAACACCTGACATTCCGACACCAGAAGCGGTTAAGCCAGACACGGTGGGAACTGCCCACATACCCACACCAGATGGGAAAATGTAGGAGCTAATGGCTTGCACTCCACCTGATACTTGGTGCTGGGAACCGAAAATAGAACCAGCAACCCGTAGCGCTTCGGCAGATTCCGCTAAACCAAATATTTGGTCGTAGATGGGGTTGCTGCCATTGACAACAGCATTGGCATTGGCGGTAGCTGCAATCTTCTTGGCAGGAGGAACTAGTTCGTATTGAGTCTTACCACGCAAATCTTCTTCAAAGTTGACAGTGATGAAGACATCCTCTATCCAGTCAGAAGGATAGACGGGGGGAATGTGTACTTTAGCAGAACGAGCTAGTACCAACCAGCGACCATCAGCAGTACGATAGCCGATATCGATCATATAATCGCGATCGCTAACTGGAACAGGTAGATACCATTCTCTAGCTAGTTCGTCAGCAGGATATTCTTGAATGCTGTGGGGGCTTTGGTATTCGATGTTGATATCGGTGACATCATAAATCCGTAGTGCCAGTTGTTGTCCCCCTTGCCGGCGCAGTTCCTCTTTGTGTTCATTGGGGACATCCCAGTAACTGTAAGCCCACTGAGGATCGCGCGGTAAAAGTACAATCCGGCTGTCACCATAGCCAGAGGGTAAATCTGCGAGTCCTTCATCAACATCAGCTAAAGATCCACCAGTACGATCTTCCTGACCTAATTCAAACTTTGCAGCTTCCACGGTTTCTTGTGCCTCCAATGAACGAGATGGACTGAGTAAAATTTTGCTACGCTGGACTTCTTGTATTGATGCCAGCAGTTGTGATTTACGCATTCTGCTATAGCGAGAGATGCTATATTCGCTAGCAACTTTGCGTAGTTGGCGTAAGGTCATCTCCTCTAGTGGCGGACGTTCTTTTGCCATTAATTTGGCCTCCAGTAGTTTAAGCGGTAAATGATTTCCCCTGGTTAAAGAATGCTATATAAAATCTCATCCATTCCAGATGAATTTTTTATCCTGACTCCTGGTTTTGCCCAGTTTTTAAGTTTTTTAATCTGTTTTTAAATTGAGGCAACTTCCTTTCAATTCCTTGGTTATGCAGAAATCAGCATTTCCTTGCGATCGGAGGAGTTCTATTTGTTAAGTCAATATTAACCACTAAGCATATGTAGGGATCAAGGGGTAACAACTAGGTTTTTTGCCTGTTTCACGAATTTATCAGCCCTTCCGGGATCATAATGTCATGTTTTCATAACATTTTTAGCTAGTTGGATGTTAAAAATAGTCATAATGTCAATTTTTCATGACATTGGGTTCGATCTTTGGGAGAGGGGAGGCATAATTCTAGTTCCCCGAATCCCAAACATGGGATTCGGGGTTAGGGGATGAGGGCTATCAAGAGACAAAAGTCAGTAACATCCGACCCCGCTTGCGAGGAGGAGGCTATGATGTACCTCATGTGATTGATTAGGAAACCTTATATGTCTAACCTACCACCACTAAATACAGAAACAATTTGGGCAATTCTTGACGAGAAAATTGATGATGCCACAGTCAACCAGCTGCTATGGCATTATTTGGGCTACCGCTATGATTCCTCAACTGCACAATGGAACACTAGCCAAGTTGCACCAGAATGGCAGGATGAGTACCCAGAACCACCAAATTTCATTGAATCTCGCCCTGCAACAGTCAAGTTGACTCGTTCCATTCCTTCTGAAAATAAACAAATGCTAAAAGAAAAACTGGGTTTCAAAGGTTACAAAATTGGTGAATTTGGCCCTAGGCAAACTCGCAGGGCAACGGTAGCAAATTGGTTGTTAAGTTATCTGCAACTAACTAAGGGCAAAATTGAGTAATTGTATCAGCAGATATTTGGTTTAAATCTTCTATAGCGGTTCTCAATTGCATGGAATACAGACCTAACCCCTAGCCCCTTCCCTTCAAGGGAAGGGGAGTAAGATTCAAAGCCTCTCTCCTAAGAGGAGAGAGGTTTGGAGAGAGGTCAAAACTGTACTCCACCCAAGCGAGAACCGCTATATTTAACTCAATTCCGTGGGTTAAAGTCCCCCGGTTCAATAAATAGGTAAGTTTTGTGTTGGGGTTATATAGGACTAGTGTTTGATTTTTGAAATACACGTAGGGTGTGTTACGCTATCGCTAACACACCCTACATGACTACTGATATTTTTTCATAAATTAAATATGATTCCTATATTTCGACTACCTCTTCAATCTAGTAATATTAAGGACAAAATATGCATGATAGTAAATCTGTATATTAGTTAATTTTAAAATTCTATAAACATTCATAAATCACTAAAAGCACGGTTAAATTTTAGAAAATATTTGTGAATTACTCCTGAAGATAGAAGCACTCATTATCTAATTATTTCTCTAGAGCGATTTGCAAATTTAATTGAGCATCAGAAAATACTTATATCAGCCCTTGATATTACAAACACTTCTATGGCAAAGCCAATTGAATTTAATTTATTTGCACCTTACAACAAAGGAGCCGCACTAATTGGTTCTTTTTCTGATTGGCAAGAAATTCCAATGGAAAAGGGTGATGACGGTTATTTCCGCACAAGTGTTGAACTAGAAGACGGCGTTTATAATTATAAATTCCGTGTCCAGTCAAATTCATGGTTTTTTGAACCGGAACAATGGGTTGATGTCACAGACCCCTATGCCACTGATATCGATGAACTGAGTGGAAAAGATAATGGTGTTATCCACGTCAAAGATGGGCAAAGAATTACCGATACCTATGTTTGGCAACATGATGATAAACCTTTACCTGCTGACCACGAATTAGTAATTTATGAATTGCACGTTGGTGACTTTTCTGGTGGCGAGGATGACCCTTATGCACGAGGCAAGTACAAACACGTCATTGAAAAGTTAGATTACTTGTGTGAACTAGGAATCAACGCTATTGAATTGATGCCATTGAAAGAGTATCCTGGTGATTATAGCTGGGGTTACAATCCCCGTCACTTTTTTGCAACAGAATCTAGTTATGGTTCTACTGCTGAGTTGAAAAATTTGATTGATGAGTGCCATGCCAAAGGTATTCGTGTAATTATTGACGGTATTTATAACCATTCAGAAGCATCCAGTCCATTAACACAAATTGACCACGATTATTGGTATCATCACGAACCTCGTGATCCTGATAATAACTGGGGGCCTGAATTTAATTACGAACATTATGACGAAAAATTAGATATTTATCCAGCGCGGAAATTTATCGGTGATACAATCCGTTTTTGGATATCAGAATATCATCTTGATGGCATTCGCTATGATGCGGCACGACAAATTGCTAACTATGATTTCATGCACTGGATTGTTCAGGAAGCTAAAAAAACTGCTAGCATGAAGCCTTTTTACAACATTGCCGAACACATTCCTGAAACTACCAGCATTACTAATGTAGATGGGCCAATGGATGGTTGTTGGCATGACAGTTTCTATCACTGTATTTTAGAACATATCTGCGGCGATACATTTGATTTAGAGCGCCTCAAAGATGTCATTGACTGCAAGCGCCAAGGTTTCTTGGGTGCTACCAATGTGGTAAATTACCTCACCAACCATGACCATAACCATCTCATGGTTGAATTGGGAAACCGTGAGATTTTTGATGAAGAAGCCTTTAGACGAGCTAAATTAGGAGTAGCCATCCTAATGACTGCTGTTGGCGTACCTTTAATTTGGATGGGTGAAGAATTTGGCGAGTACAAACCTAAACAACCTGAATCAGCCAAAATTGATTGGACACTGTTAGGTAATGATTTAAATCGTGGTTTATTTGAATTTTACAAGGGCTTAAGCAACCTGCGTAAAAACAATCATGCTCTCTACACAGAAAATATTGATTTTATCCATGAGAATCCAGAGGCAAAAGTATTAGCTTATACTCGTTGGAATGATGAAGGTTCTCGTGTAGTTGTAATAGCAAATTTCTCAGAAAACTTCCTAGCTGGCTATCATCTTCCTAACTTTCCTAGCGGTGGTACATGGCACGAGTGGACAGCTAATTATGATGTTGAAGCAGGTGATGATGACATCATGATTGACTTGGGGCCATATGAAGCCAAAGTGTTTGTATGGCAGTAATTATATACACTACCACTGAGCCAGTAGTTCAATAGCAAAGAAAAAGGGGGAAAATATTCCCTCTTTATCAGTTATTTTATTTTTAAATTTTGAATTGTTAATACCTTACTGCATTACAGGATTATTGGATATTTGTCAAGTAAAAAATCAGATGAAAATATCATCGTTTTGTGTTAGACTTTCCATGTGGACTGTGTATATAAAATTGCCAGAGCATCTCGATGCAGAACAAATTATTTAATACTAATATCGACGACGTTAACATTGAGAACGATCGCATTTTATTAACTCCCAATGAAGTAAAATCCAGATTACCTTTAACACATTTAGCCGAACAGAGAGTTTTAGGATATAGGCAGGAAATAAAAGATATTCTGGATTTTCAGGATCGCAGAAAATTTATAGTAGTTGGGCCATGCTCAATCCATGATCCAAAAGCAGCGATAGAATATTCTGAGAGGTTGAAAATCTTGGCTGAAAAAGTCAAGGAGAACCTGCTACTAATTATGCGAGTGTACTTTGAAAAACCAAGAACAACCGTAGGCTGGAAAGGTTTAATTAATGATCCAGATATGGATGATTCTTTCCATGTAGAAAATGGTTTACTAATTGCACGGGAACTATTATTAAAAATTACAGAATTTGGATTACCTACTGGTACAGAAGCACTAGATCCAATCATACCTCAATACATTAGTGAACTGATTACATGGTCTGCCATTGGAGCGCGCACGACCGAATCACAAACTCACCGGGAAATGGCAAGTGGGCTTTCGATGCCTGTAGGTTTTAAAAACGGTACTGACGGCAATATTCAAGTAGCTTTGAATGCCCTACAATCAGCTACAAACCCGCATAATTTTCTGGGAATTAATCAAAAGGGACAGGTCAGCGTATTTCAAACTAAAGGTAATGCCTACGGTCACGTAATTTTAAGGGGTGGTAGTCAACCCAACTTTGATGCAGCAAATGTCAAACTTGTAGAAGATAAATTAAAACAGGCAAATTTGCCACCGAGAATTGTGATTGACTGTAGCCACGGTAATACCAATAAAGATTACAAATTACAAGGTGCTGTCTTAGAAAATATTATTCAGCAAATAGTGGATGGTAATACATCAATAGTTGGTATGATGCTGGAATCGCATTTGTATGAAGGTAGTCAATCAATTACTGGTAAACAAGAAGAATTAAAATATGGGGTTTCTGTAACTGATAAATGTATTGGCTGGGAAGAAACTGAAAAAATTATTTTGGCTGCTCACGAAAAACTTAAATAGTGTTTTAGTACAATGTCTAAGAGGATGTTTCAAAAGTTCTTAGTGATGTATCAAATCCTTTTAGAACCGCCTAAATCCTCCGATAAATTGGGGGACTTTGATCTTCCCCCTTTTTAAGGGGGGCTAGGGGGGATCTAAAATTGTCTCAAAGTCACAGTGAAATCAATACTGCTCGGTTAAGCCCAAAAACCTTAACCCGTGTAGGTTGGGTTGAGGAACGAAACCCAACATTTGGGGGGCTTTGTTGGGTTTCGCAGAGCCTCAACCCAACCTACGATTTTTCTTAACCGAGCAGTATTGACAGTGAAATACTTTTCAACAGTTATCAGTTATCAGTTATCAGTTAATTTTTCCGTTGGGAGTTAGAGTCCCCCATTTCTAAAAATGGCGTGTTTCGGTCGGGGATTTGACCCCGACCGAAACTGTGATATAGGACTAATATTTGATTTTTGAAATATACGTAGGGTGTGTAAGCCAAGCGTAACGCACCCACCATCTCAAGGTTTTGGTGCGTTACGGCTTACGCCTAACACACCCTACAAATACTAAAGTCACAGTGAAATACTTTTCAACTGTTCACTGATTTAAACAACCTCTAACGACTGAAGTCCTTACTACGAACTTGCTTACCCATGAATTGGCTTTGATAAAGAATTTGAATCCCAAATCTAAAATCCAAAATTGGTATAAGCTGACTGCAACTTACTCAAGAAATTCAGCATAGCTGAAACCACAGCATCCGGTGACTCAATCAAGAAGCCATGACCACCACGGTCTATGACTACAAGTTCGGCATTAGGAATAGCTTGAGCAAGTTGCTGGGAAAACTTTAGCGGGGTGAGAATATCTTGTTTACCAACTAAAACTAAGGTAGGACAATGAATTTGTTGGAGCCGGTCTGTTGTGTCACTGCCAAGGATGGCTCGGCTGTGATGATAAAGTGAATGAGTTGCAGGTGGGAAGGGATATTTGATGGCAAATTCGATTAGACCTTCGATCATTCCAGGAATCGAGTAGAATGCATCTGTAAATATCCAGGGCAATACGACTTTTTCATAAAGTTTCAGGTCTACATTAGTAGGAAGGTCGCCCCAAGTCTCGATGATGCTGTTGAATAATCCATCGCCCTTTGCCAAAGATGACAGTAGCATGAGACTTTGTACTTTTTCAGGGTGTGCTAACACTAGCTCTTGGGCTATCTGACTACCCATTGAATGACCGGCTAGATGTACGTGATTAATGCCGATGTGATCGAGCAATGCTGCAACGTCACTAGCCATCTGTTTCAGATTATAGGGACTTGTGGGAGCAGAACTTCTCCCCATACCTCGGTTATCCAAGCGAATTACTTGATACTGCGAAATCAGCGATGGTATGATCAGCGACCAATAGGCATGATCACAAAGGAAGCCAGCTATTAATAGTAAAGGCTCACCTGTTCCCTTAATGTCGTAGAACAAATTAATTCCGTTAATCTGAACCTTGGGCATAGTAAATAATTCTGCTAAACCTTATTTATAAGCCAATACGCTTGGGTTAAGGATTTTCTGGAGAACCATAGGCCTGTAGAGACGTTGCATTGCAACGTCTCTACACTGTCCAGTGGACAAGGGTTTTAGTCTTATCTGAACTGTATTGATAAGAACCCCACCCCGCCAAAGCTACGCTTTGTCTCCCCTCCCCGCTTGCGGGGAGGGGTTGGGGGTGGGGTGTTACGGACTTTTGCAAGAGGTGTAGTGTAGACACAAGTCTTTTGACCTGCAATGGCATTGTTTCGACTAACAATGCCATTGTTTCGACTAACAATGGCATTGTTTCGACTGACAATGGCATTGTTTCGACTAACAATGGCATTGTTTCGACTGACAATGGCATTGTTTCGACTGACAATGTGATTGTTTCGACTGACAATGTTATTGTTTGAACAAGTGTACTGCACCCAAGTGAGAAGCGCTATATTAAAAAAAATACAATCTAAATTTGACTAGACCATTTGAGACAATTTTTACTGAACACCGCGTATTTTGGGCTGTTTTACTCCTTGGTACAGCATTGATGGTAACGCTAGCGCTGTCGCTTTCTCAAGGAGCAGTACCCTTAAATATGTCGGAATTTTGGCAAGCCATACTCCGCAAAGGTGATCCGGTTAAACAGACAATTCTCTGGGATTTGCGTCTTCCACGCATTACAGCTGCTCTGATTGTCGGTGCAGCCTTGGGAATGTCAGGGGCACTGCTGCAAGGAATGTTACGCAATAGCCTTGCTGATCCATTTATTTTGGGCATTTCAGCAGGTGCAGGATTAATTGTAATTCTGATGATTGTGTGGCAAATATTCCCGATCGCAATTCCTTTAGCAGCGTGGATGGGAGCAATTTTGACATCAGCGATCGTTATTTTGCTCGGTCGTGCGGGGTCGGGAATTTCAGTTGAGCGGTTGATTTTAGGTGGAGTGGCGGTGAGTTCTTTACTTGGTGCTGTCCAAAGTACATTGTTGCTTTTAGCTGAAGATGGTCAAATTCAAATTGCGCTGAGTTGGCTGGTTGGTAGTCTCAATGGACGGGGTTGGCAAGAAATTGCTACGGCTGGCCCTTATATCATCGTTGCATTGCTAGGAGGATGCTTGCTGGCGCGATCGGTAAACGTGCTGGCTTTGGGAGATGATTTGGCTGTGGGTTTGGGGGTTTCGTTGACGCGATCGCGCTTGTTAATTGGTGGTGTCGCCACTCTATTAGCCGCAGGTGCAGTCAGCATCGGTGGCTTGATTGGATTTGTTGGTCTTGTTGTTCCTCACGGTGTCCGCCTCAT
Organism: Nostoc sp. CHAB 5836; assembly: GCF_020829445.1. Classification (GTDB taxonomy): domain Bacteria; phylum Cyanobacteriota; class Cyanobacteriia; order Cyanobacteriales; family Nostocaceae; genus Nostoc. The sequence goes on along the minus strand of NZ_JAIVFV010000018.1, from coordinate 40,737 downwards.
CGTTGGCACAGATCATCGCTTTGTTTTACCACTTTCTGCTCTTGCAGGTGCATGGTTACTAACTTTTGCAGATTTACTCTCTAGATTAGGAGCAGTAGAACTACCAGTAGGTTCCGTTACTGCGTTGCTGGGTTCACCGTTGTTTATTTGGTTACTTTATCGTCGTTCTGCTGGTTTTAATAAATTTTGAGCTAATAAGCTGAGGTTAAAGCCTTTTTCATCTATTTGAACCACAATCTCCTGTGGAGGTGCATATGTGTCATCAAAAGCCCACTTTTTAAGGGCGTTGGGGGATATCTTATGCGTAAGTCGTATTAGCCCACCTAGGTAGGCTTTCTTTGTGTACCCGCGAATTCGATTCGCCCTGGCTCTAAGTTGACACCAATGAACATACGTGCGCCCCTAACCTATGGTTGAATTCCCTGCAACGACGGCGGTACAACCACATCAGACAACCTAAAAGTTTCCTTTGCCCGCACCGACGGTGGGACAACCACATCCTTCAACTTAGAACACGCCCACAACGGAATAGGTCCACAAGCCCACCTAATATCTAGCAACAGTACTTCCAGACCAATATTAATATTCTTACCACCGACAATTCGACATTCTTCCTCTTCTGACAATTTCCTGACCAGCAATGCTGGTGCATCTTGTTTCATGATTTATTCTGTTTTTTAATTAGGTTAGCAACTGCTTGCTAACTACATTGTAGATTACTAGTAACTTCCTGATAGCTTACTGACAAAACTTAACCTAGTAATTTTGGTTCTTTCGTACTTGTCGTGCTAAATCTTTAATTAAAATTGATAAATTTGCTTTTAAACCAAGGCTTACAGTCACTTATAGCCTAAATTTTAGCAATCCGATCTAAAAGACAGCGAATAATGACTGTTATGATTGCCCAGCAAGGGTTTTAAGGTATTTTTCTAACTAATAAATATTATTCTCCGTAACCTTTTTTGAGGGTGCGGGTTGTACGTTGTGCAGATGGCTATTATTGCCAGTTTTGCATTGACCATGAACGAGTAGAAAGGCGAGAACCAACGGGTAAAACTATAATCTTCTGGCGGGAAAGGAGTAGCGATCGCCTCTGGAATGTGGGTTATTTGGTTGTCACTGAGGTGAAGCTGCGTCAGATTGGTTAATTTAGCGATCGCGCTATTCACAACTAATTTCACAGCATAAGTAAGTCGGCAAGAATAAACTAAGCTATATTACGAAACGTAAATACACCTTAAACTTTTATAAATGACAAAGGACAAATGACAAATGACAAATGACAGCTTTGGGCAGTTAGCTTTATTTGCGTTGCTTTACTTACAGAAGGTTTTGAGTCCGTCAAATTTTAGCTAAAATGTTCTAGTGCCGTGATTTAATTAGCGATCGCTCAAGTTCCTTAACGGAACCCGTAATATGGCAAAAGATTTGTATCACGAGCAAGTTAAACGCGCTCTTGAAAAAGACGGATGGGAAATAACTCACGATCCATACGAATTGCGTATAGGTGGGGTTGAAATGTATATAGATATTGGGGCGGAACAGATGATCGCTGCCCAAAGGGGAAATGATAAAATTGCAGTTGAGGTGAAAAGTTTTATTAGTCCCTCAAGGATTTCTGATTTTCATTTAGCGCATGGACAGTTTTTAGATTATCGCTATGCTTTAGAAGATGAAGATCCAGAGCGAATTTTATATTTAGCAGTACCTCGTTTTGTTTATCAAACCTTTTTTAACTTAGCTTTTATTAATAGAGTGGTACAACGGAGTCAAATTAAGCTTTTAGTTTATGACTTAGAAAAGGAGACGATTGAGCAATGGATAAAGTAGCTCTCTACAGGCAATATATTCAACAACTAATCCAAGCAAAAGCCGATCGCTCGATGAAATCGGCAAAAGATGTTGAGGCTCAACCTATTTTTGATCCGGAGCGCGATCGCTATCAATTAGTGTATGTGGGTTGGAAGCAGAATGATGTCAGGGATTATGGATGTTTGCTACATTTGGATATTAAAAATGGCAAGATTTGGATTCAATATGATGGTACGGAAGATGGAATTGCCTATGAGTTATTAAAATTAGGTGTGCCATATCAAGATATAGTTTTGGGTTTTCAACCTGCTAGGGTGCGCTCTGATACTGAGTTTGCTGTAGGTTAGGTTTAAATATTGATTGATGAATGGCGATCGCTAGTTCAATTTTTATCAAGTCAAAGGCGGGTATCATTTCAACCTATGCGATCGCCCCTAGAGTTAGAAAAGTCAGACATCTGGTGAAAATGAATGTAGAGACGTAGCATCTCCGAAAATGAATGTAGAGACGTAGCAGTGCTACGTCTCTACAAGGGTTTCAGGCAACGCATAATTAATTTCTACCAGATGTCTATTTAACAGGGGGAAGCTTTAGTTCTATGCCTAATTTGCTCCCTATTTCCATAACATTGTTTGTAAAGTCTGTCATACCTGCGATCGGGGCAGCGACTAGAGTACCAGCAGTTAGTAAAGCTACTAGACGCTTTTTGAGTTTGGGTAAATTGCGTTCTTTTTCTGGCTTTTGAATTTCTACTTCTACATCATCAATATCAATGATCATGTCGTCGCGGATTTCTGGCGGGAATTGAGCAACAGTTTGGCGCATGGTGCTGATAATTTGTATTAGTTCTGCTATGTTTGCGCCGCTTGTTTGATTAAGGTTGCTTACTGTGGCTTGGGCTTGGTTTTGAGCGACAAATCCAATAGTTGCGTTGTTGAAGTCATTTTCGTTTTTATCACCTTGGATTTTATCACCTTGGATTTTATCACCTGCAACATTATCGCCTTTGCCGTATTGATGGATGGTGTTAGACATAGTTTTTAGGGGTTTGTAATGGAGTTTTAGGAGTTGATGGGCTGGTAAGGCTTGCATGGCATAGGTTTGACCGTCATCATCGCTAAATTCTACTTCGTATACTTCGGGGGCGAGGATTTCGACAATGGTTCCCACTTGACCTGCAAGGAGGTTATGTTCGGATAAGGGAGTTTTAAGTGCAACAATATCTAATAAATTGAGTTTGTTTGGGGTCGCAAGCATCAGCATTACCTCAAAATATAGCAACTAACGAGACCGGGAAAATCTTCGGTGGGGTGGACGATCGAAGTTGTGCGAATGTTAGCAGTGTTTTGGTTGCGGGTGATAGGGAAATCGACGATATAGCGTTGAGCATATTCATCTAACAGGCTGGGAATCGCTTCATAATTCTGAATCGCATCTTGGATTAGCAGTTGCAAAATTTCTGCATCATCCCTACCTAAATCTAGAATAGCGGCAAACAGTCTTGCTTTGTGCTTTCCGCGATCGTGTTGGGAGTTGAGGCTATAGTTTTGCAGTTTGTTGCGATCGATAAACGCTAATTCAAAGTTGGGTAACTTCATCCTGTTTTATTGCCTTTGACTTCATCCCCACCAAAATTATCGCCTTTTCCTTGTTGGTTAATGGTTTTAGAACGGCGATCGCTAACATTAACATTAACTGTAAGAGATGAGTCATCTGTTTCTATATCAACAAATCGATCGCCTTGAAAATTTCTTTGACGCATTCCACTGTCTTCATAGCCATCTAAAAGTTGACGGATATTAATTTTTTTGTTGAGTTTACCAATTGGATATTCAACAACGGTCATTCTCTCAAGTCCCAGAAGTTCTTGGTAGTCTAGGGGCGGATGTTCGGGATGGTTGGGGACGGGAACCCATTCGGTGATTTCGAGGTTGGGGAGACTTTTGTGGATTTTTTGGAATTTCTCGCGGAGAATGCCAAGAAATGAGCGGCGGGTTTCTTGGCGTCTGCTAATGGTGATGAAGATTTTTTTATCTTCGGGATCGGCTTTGATGCGAGCGATGTTATAAATTTCGTTGTTTTCTTGATATTGCAGCATTACGCCACTGCGCCAATAGATTTGGTTATGAATTTTTTCGTGGGTGATGACGATGAAGCGGGAGATGATGCTTTCGGGGAGAACTTTGTAATGGTATTGAAATTCTAGGGTTTCGCCTTCTAGTTCTGTTTCGTCTGGTTGGTCTTTGGGCAAAAGTCCCGCAATCAGATATTGTGGTGGTTTACAATCTAATTCAAAGCAAAGCTCAAATTCTTTCATCAGCCCGATCAGATATTTGTGACGCTCGATAGGGTAGCGTTCTTGATTGAGGATGCGGGTAAGATCGTCATCGGTGAAAATGCCTTTAGTTTTAGTTTTGAGGGTTTCATCGCTCAGGAGCGCGTAAATGCCTTCTGTCACCCAGTTGGGTTTGAGGACTTTGGTAGATTTGAGGATGGGATGATCGCGGAAGTTGAGAACTAAGCCGAGTCGATGGAGGAGATCGATCAGTTGCTCACGGTCTTGTTGTTTGCGAATCTGTTTGTCGTAGCAGATGCACGTATAATCGTCGTAGTCGATGAAGTCTTCAGTCATGGATTCGAGTTTTTGTTTAACCTCAAACCATGACAGGGGTAGAAGGTCGTAAACTTCTTTGAGGTTGGCGATTTGCTCCAAAATAGCCTTGCGAAGTTCTTCGATACCTTCGTTTTTTGAGCAGGAGGTTTCGATAATGTCTTGGATGTTAGGATATTTTTCGCATAATGCTTTGCGGTTGATATCGAGGGGTTGTTCGTCTTTTTTGTTGCCAACGATAATCACGGGGGACTTTCCGCCAAAGCTTTCGATTAGTTTCAGCCAATATTCGATGCGGTTTTCTTCTTCGCTGGTGCGACAATTACAAACTAGGAGATAGAGGCTGCGCTTAGTCAGAAAAAACTGATGGGTGGCATGATAAATTTCCTGTCCGCCAAAGTCCCAAACATTGAGGCGGATGTCTTTGCTATTAACCTGCACGTTCCAAGTTTCTACATTGAGTCCGTCGGTTTGGGGTTGATTTTTGTCATATTTCTTGCGGATTAGTTGCTCGATGAGCGATGTTTTGCCGACGCTACCTTGTCCGATGAGCAACAGTTTGGCTTCGTTAAGTGGTCGCACTTCACCGCTACGGAGTAATCGCAGGTAATTGAAAATGTCTTTAACTGAACCAACATCACCAAAAGATCCTAAAATCTCTGGTGAAATAGGAAGCGGATTTCCCCGTAAATCTAGAGTTTCCAATTTCGGCAAACTTTCGATCGCCTCTGGAATCTGGGTTATTTGGTTGCCACTGAGGTCAAGCTGCGTCAGATTGGTTAAATTAGCGATCGCCTCTGGAATCTGGGTTATTTGGTTGCCACTGAGGTCAAGCTGCGTCAGATTGGTTAAATTAGCGATCGCCTCTGGAATCTGGGTTATTTGGTTGTTACTGAGGTCAAGCTGCGTCAGATTGGTTAAATTAGCGATCGCCTCTGGAATCTGGGTTATTTGGTTGTTACTGAGGTCAAGCTGCGTCAGATTGGTTAAATTAGCGATCGCCTCTGGAATCTGGGTTATTTGGTTGTTACTGAGGTCAAGCTGCGTCAGATTGGTTAAATTAGCGATCGCCTCTGGAATCTGGGTTATTTGGTTGTTACTGAGGTCAAGCTGCGTCAGATTGGTTAAATTAGCGATCGCCTCTGGTATTTCAGTTAGCTCTACTCGAATTAAGATCAGTTCCTCCAAGTGTAGTATTTGCGTTACCACATCGGGAATGCTCTCTAAAGGATTGCCACTAATATCCAACTTACGCAAATTAGGCAAACCCAGTAGTTCCAGAGGAAGCGTTTTTAAATTGTTGCCTGAAACCTTTTGCAGATAGCGGTCTCTTACTTCTTCATAACCTTCAACCTTCTTTCCTAAAATCAAAGACTCAAGCTGCTGCAACTTACCAATTTCCACAGGTAACTCAGTCAACTCCTGTCCCGACAAGTCTAACTCTTGCCAACCCTCAGCCACGGCGCAATCTATCAGTACCAACAACTCATCCTGCGTCATAATTCCAAGGAAAAGGGTAAAAAGGCAAGAATATTGATGAATATGATCTTAACTGATTAGGGAAAATGCTAGACCATCATTTTTTGGCGATCTGTCAGTTCGCTGTTTGAGATATTGCGGATTTAGGCGATACCTGCGGCGGGCTACGCCAACGCGCCTTGAGATGATGGGAAAAGGCGATCGTTCTTCAAGGAATTATCAGATATGGTAGAAACATGAACGTAGTCTATAAAATCTACTAAACCTTATGGATAACCATCAAGAAACCGAATATGTCTTGGGCAACTCGCATCTAATGCAACAGATCAGTCAGTTCAAGCATAATTCCCAAAAATCACACCCTAACCAACCAATCCATTCGATTGATTTCGACTACATTCTAAACAATCCAGAACTGATTGCACAAATTCAATTACTAATCGAAACCCACAAACAGAAGCATCATGCGATCAATCGTATTTCATGAGGACACTCTGCAAACGTATGAATATTTAAGAGAAACTAATAAAATTATTCACAAAAAATTGTTTAATATTATCAAATAAATGCAAAAAGGAGATCCCACACAAGGAACAGGAAAACCTGAGAGGATGTTTTAAAAGTGGTAAGTTGTGATTTTAATCGAATTATTACCCCCCTTAATCCCCCCTTATAAAGGGAGGAAACAAGAAAATCCGGTTGCCTTATAAAGGGGCGAATAGAATTCGCTACTACACAAACAAAGTCCACCTCCGTGGACTAAGAGAAAATTAAGGTTTTTAACCTGCGTAGGCAGGTTTTGTTTGTGTAGCCGCGACTTCTAGTCGCCCGGTTAGTAATAAATTAGACTTGTTCATTCATCCTCTTTAGCAAAGTTTATCGTCTAATATTATAACGAATCACTGAATCAGTCTCAAAATCAAAAAATATCCTCATAGATATCTGTCATCGTTAGCGATAAATTGACCGAATTTAAAACCAATTTATCTTCACTTCCCAAAATCTCCTTTGTCCAATTTCCTTGCAAATCTTGACGATAAACTTCCACTTTTATCTCATCTTGCAAAACTAAAACATACTCCTGCAAACTACCAATAGTCTGATAATTAACCAACTTTTCGCGGCGATCGCTAACCTCGGTACTTGGTGATAATACCTCAAAAATCACACAAGGATAATTCACAAAATAGTTATCTCGATCCTCAGAGCTACAAGTAACTACTACATCAGGATAGTAAAATATGATCTGATTTTGATTAGCAGCGCTTAACTTGACTTTCATATCTGACATAAACACATTGCAAGCTCCACCCCGCAATTGAGAACGTAACCGACTGGCAATATTTAAGGTAATGATATTGTGCGCCTTACTGCCCCCCGCCATCGCAAAAATTTGACCACCCAAATACTCATGGCGGAGTTCGCTTTTAGTTTCTGCTTCTAAATATTCGGCAACCGAAAAAACGGGAATCGGCGATCGCATAACTTTAAATCTGATTTCTGGCTATCTCTGTTATTATACCTGCGATCAATTTTTGGCATTCTTGACAAAATCGGGTGTTCGCGTAGCGTTGTCTGTGGCAAATCGCACTTCATAATACCGAACGTTCCAACATAAGCTTGACACTGTGGTGAAACTTATTCTCAGCTATCCAAAGATTTTGACTTGCTCAAAGTGCATACTGTAACGGTCAATAAAGTTTCACCCATACATCAACCGTTAAGTTTTCTATCGTATTCAATCAATTTATTCAGAAAATAGAACAACCATCCGTCACACTAATACCAGTATGGAAAATCAAACAAAATTGACGCTAATTAAAGTCATTCACACGTTGATATGGGTATTCTTCAACTTTGTGATTTTCTATATGCTTTATGCCGCAATCGCAAATAAAATTATTTCCCGCCTAATTCTTATCCCCCATCAACTTGCATTTATGCCAATTACCCCGATGATTATTAAGGCGATTGACAAAAGTTTGATGAATGTGGCAGATTCACGAAACCAAATAATACCAATAATAGCAATTAGGATAGTTCCCAATCCAGCCCAGACAGAATAAGCCACACTCACTTCAAGCCTCTTGAGAGCAAAGGTCAAACAAGTAAAACAAAGTCCATAGAAAACAAATATTAATACCGAAGGAACTATTTGAGTAAATCCCTGCGATAACTTCATGCAAGTTGTGCCTGAAACCTCAAAAAGGATTGCTAGGATGAGGTAAATCCAACTTATAGACATATTTTTATAAGTGATTTGTTAAGAGCAACCGATAGGTAAATAAGTTCGTAGTCAGTACTTTAGTCCTTATTTTCTAAGCACTGAAGTGCTTACTACAAACACTAAAAACTAGCTTGACAAACTACTAGGGATTAGTACCCAGTCCCCATTTTTCAGCTAATTGGTCAAGCATTGGGGCAACGTCTGCTGTAGTATGATTGTGGTTTTGCACTCCTAATGGTATGAGAGATGACAGCTCAATTTCAATACAGCACTCTTGCCCATCCACAAGATATTCAGCAGATCGCGTATATCCTTGAGCAGTGTTTTATCAGCGCACTTGGTGGCGAGGAAGTTTACATCAATCTGATTGGCATAGAAAATTTCCGGATTATTCGGGGATTGGAGCAATTAGTTGGTGGATTGGCAACTCTGGATATGGGTCAGTGGTGGGGTGGTGTGCGTGTACCAATGACAGGAATAGCCGCAGTCGGCATTGCTCCAGAATATCGTGGTTCGGGGGCAGCGATCGCTCTCATGCAGCAGACTCTCAAAGAACTTTATGCTAGGGGCGTAGCAATCTCTGCTCTTTATCCCGCCGTTCAAAGCTTGTACCGAAAAGTCGGGTATGAACAGGGGGGTAGTTGGTGTATTTGGGAAGTTGCGACCAGGAATATTCAGGTGCGAGAGCAACCCCTACCTTTGGAACCAGTAGTGAGCATCAATCATCAAGTCTTTCATGAACTATATCAGCAGCAGGCGAGACTAACGCATGGGTATTTAGACAGACATCCAGCAATCTGGGAGCGTTTAATCCAACCAGATCAGAAGGAAACAGTCTATGCCTATTTTATTGGGATTAAAGAGCAACCCCAAGGGTACATCATCTTCACTCAAGAGCGAACAGACGATGGTGAAATCCTCTGGGTGAAAGATTGGGTACTTCGCACAGTTGCTGCTGCACAAACTTTCTGGTCTTTTCTAGCAAATCATCGCTCTCAAATTCACCAGGTGCGATGGAAGAGTTCTGCGATTGATTCTCTGACATTGCTGCTACCAGAGCAAACTGCCAAGATATGGCGTGAGTTTCGCTGGTTGCTGCGGGTGGTAGATGTAGTCAAGGCGCTGGAGGCCCGGGGCTATCCAGCAGGTATCCAAGCTGAACTGCACTTAGAAATTCAAGATAATTTGCTAACTGGAAATAATGGTAAATTTATTCTTTCTGTTGCCAATGGACGTGGTGAAGTTACCAGAGGTGGAAGGGGTGAGTTGCAGTTAGATATCCGGGAATTGGCCCCATTGTATACAAGTTTGTTCACCCCCTACCATTTGCAAGTAGCGCGAAAACTGGATGGGACAGAAACGGCTATCTTAGCGGCTACGCAAATATTTGCAGGTGTCTCGCCTTGGATGGCTGATTTCTTTTAACGTATCGCAGAAAGGATGTTCATCGTGAATTTAGGATAGCTTAAACCTAAATCTCAAACGTCTGACTATATTTGACTATGAGATTTGGAACTATACAATTACCTAAACCAAACCACAGTTAGCAATCAATACACTTGGGTTAAGCATTTCCTCCTTCTCCTTCTCTCTGTGTTCTCTGCGCCTCTGTGGTTCGTAAAAAAAAGAGTTTCAGCCCTTTTGTGAACCGTATTGAGTTAGCAATACAGAAGCCTCATCCAGCGATCGCACTCCTTAGTCAATTCATCCTAAGTAAGTCGGCAACAATAAATCAAACTATATTACGAAACGTAAATACACCTGAAACCCTTATAAATGACTAAGGACAAATGACAAATGACAGCCTTAGCCAGTTAGCTTTATTTGCGTCGCTCTACTTAGGGTCTGCTGAATAGCTTTAAAACTCTTATCTTATAAGCTTTTCAGGCCGTTTGTGAAGAAAAAAGTGCAAAAGAATCAGATTATAAGGCTTAAAAACCTTGCATTGACAATTTTTTGGACTCCAAAAAATTGTCAACAATAGGGGGAAACTGTTCCCCGTTCCCTGTTAAGAGTTCCCTACCCCCGCCAAAAAACTTTTTCAGCAAGCCCTACTTAACTATCATAATTGCTGAAATCGCAAAAATAGGGGCGTACAAATGTACGCCCCTATTTTTGTATATGTATCAGCTATTTCCTGAAATGGTTTTAGTTCAAGAAATTTGGAGTACCAGTACCACCATTCCTACCAACAGCAGGAATTTCCAGTAAGGTATCTGTAGCTTTGCCAGTACCATCATTGATCACAGAGGTAGTGCTACCTGGATGTCCATTAGGAACAAACAGTTGCGGGTGGTCAAAGGGCGCTTTATCAAAGCGAACTCGCTCATCAGTGAGTCCTTTCAGGAAAGCCACCAAGTCTTCTTTTTCAGTTTCCGTTAGTCCCAATGGGCGGAGAACGCCTTGGTCGCGGAAATCTCCACCACGATTGTAGAAATCCACCACTTGCGGCAAAGTCAAATAGCCACCATTGTGGAAGTAAGGGGCAGTGAGTTCTATGTTGCGTAATCCAGGAGTCTTAAAGTTGCCGTCCGCAACTACTGTGTCATTGGAGTTAACTGTAACATTGGGGCTTGAACCGAGAAGTAGTGGGAATTTCCCTAAAGCAGCTACCCGCGACTCAGAAAGCGGGTTGCCAAATGGGTCTTGACCACCAACACCAGTGTCTTCTAGAGTGGGTCTAACGCCGATATTGAAGAAACTTCTGTCCGAGACGGTTTTGGGAGTGCTGGTGGTGGCTCTGAGTCTTTGGTTCTTGACATTGCTAACGGAGGCGCTGGTGAGTTCCAACCCACTATGGCAGAAGATGCAGGCAGCTTTGGTCTCGAATAGTTGTTTGCCTCGTTGCTGCTGCTGGGTTAGAGCGCGGGTGTTTCCTTCCAAGAAGCGATCGTAAGGCGTATCGTCGGCAATGAGTGTAGACTCATATAACTGAATTGCAAGCCCAAAGAATAGCGAGAAGTTGTAATCCAACAGCGTGTACTCATCGGTTTGGGAAGAGTTATCAGGGATGTTGACAAAAGTCCGTCTACCTTCACCATCAACTTGAATGAGTCGAGTCGACCTCCACCACTCAGGCTTGAAGGCATCTTTAACTAACTGCTCGTAGGTTGTATTGTTCAGTCCGGGGTTGGGCCATCTACTATCTGCACCTAAAACGCTGTCTTGTGGATGCACAAGCTGTTTGCCTAGTGGTCTGAGGCGAGATAACTTTTGCGACAGTATTCGGGGAAGCTTTGTACCCCTAATGGACAGAATATCTTGCAGCACTGGGCCGAGAGGTTTTCTCTCGTTAATTTGCTGCCTGAGCTTATCATTAATTTCTCTAATAATAGAACTGAGTGGCGGCCGAGACTGAATCTCTTGCAGTATTCCAGTGAGAGCTTTTTTGCTGTCAATTCGCCCAAACTTATCACCAATTTCTTGAAAAGTCCGACCATCAGCAGACGACTCGAAGGAACTGAGTGGCGGCCCGACCGCCTGAGAAGCCAAAGACGCATTATTCAGGCTGACTTTGACAAATTTCAGCTGATTTGGTATTTCTGCTTTCACCACAAGAGCGTTAGGGTCTCTTAAACCAAAGGGATTCACCCCATTAAAGATATCCTGCGCCCTTCCATCCCAGAAGTTGCGGAAGTTGAATGCAGCATTAATTACGGTTGGTGTGTTACGCGGCTGGACGCGGCGCACATTCGTACCTCCCACGTTAAACACCTGATCTGGCTCGGTTTTTACTTCGTCCTCCGCACTACCAGGTTTAACATCAATAAACTTTGCATTGGCGACTCCCTGAGAGGAACTAACATCGTTACTGTCAGACACAACAGTCGTAGAATCATTTGGGTCTGACAACTTGTGAAAGGGAAAATCTTTTTGTCTTAGCTGGTAGTTTGGTGCGCCGCCTACATTAAAAATTGTATCTGGATTTTCTGTACGATCAGCGTTAATCCGCAAAAGCCCAGGAGCAATCTGATTTTTGGATCTATTGTCGGCTCCAGCATGGAAGTGACAAGTAGCACAGGAAGTCAGTCCGTCGCTTCCAACCTGTATATCCCAAAAAAGAGTCTTTCCTAACTTGATGGCGGCTACTTTGTCTTGTACGAAGTCTCCAAGATTGTCAGGCTCTGGAACTGATACACTCTTGAGCGAAGCTGGCAACCCCGTAACCTGCGCAGATACACTATTTCCAGCTATTACTGCTGCCAGAATAATGGCAGCAATTGTGATAGTCTTTGAAAATTTTGATTTCAGGCGGTTCAGCTTGCCAGTTTTGAATCTCCACTCTTGGCGCTTTATTTTTGTCACCAAAGATTTCAGCAAAAATCGACCCTTTGAGGTCAGTAGCAAGTAAATTAATAAGCTAGTAATCAACACTACTAAGCTTATTATGGGTATAATCCCCATAATTTTTTCTCATAAAATCACAGCTAAGAAATTATACACCTACGAGGAAGCTTTAAATTTAAGATTCATGTAAAGTAATTATGTGTTACGAATTTTATGCGAACAAAAAACGCCACATTACCAACATTTTTTTTAATAAGAGTTTGATAAAATTTTAGATATGCAAATTAGCTGTCCTTTAGCTTATTATCAGCCCTACATTGAGTAGGGTATTTGAATGTCACTACATCAAAGTTCTGGTCGCTGGCGCTTAGGGCTAGCATTATCGCTATTGACCGTCTTATTGTGGGGAATTCTACCTATTGCTCTGATAATAACTCTGCAAGTACTTGATGTATATACTGTTATTTGGTTTCGCTTTTTGGTATCATTTATACTGCTTGCTGTGTATTTAGGAATACGCGGTAAACTACCAAGGTTAGAACAATTACGTTGTGCTTCTGGGAAATTATTAGCGATCGCTACACTTTTCTTAGGGATTAATTACTTTTTATTTATGCAAGGTTTAGCACTAACATCACCTGCTAACGCTGAAGTTCTTATTCAATTATCTACCCTTTTATTAGGTTTCGGAGGGTTAGTGATTTTTAAAGAACGTTACAGGTTGTCTCAATGGATTGGTGTAAGTGTAATGATTTGCGGTTATGTTTTATTTTTTCATGAACAACTAACAAATTTAATTACAGCGCATGGCACATATATATTAGGTAGTGTTTTGATTGTGCTAGCAGCAATAGTATGGGCTATTTATGCTTTGGCACAAAAGCAGTTATTACAATCTTTATCTTCCCCTAGTATCATGCTGATTATATACGGAGGGTGTGCTTTCTTATTCACTCCTCTAGCCAAAGTAAAATCACTTTTGATACTTGATAGTTTCCATTGGGTAACGTTAGTTTTTTGTGCGTTAAATACTCTAATTGCTTATGGTGCTTTTGCTGAATCATTAGAACATTGGGAAGCATCACGAGTGAGTGCAGTATTAGCTTTAGCTCCCATTGTAACATTAATATCAGTTGCCGTTTTATCAGTTATTGCACCTTATTTAATACCAGCAGAAAAGTTCAGTTTTATAGCAATATTAGGAGCGGGTTTAGTAGTCACAGGTTCAGTAGCGATCGCCTTGGGAAAAGCTGATTAATCAGAATAATTTTCAGGATTTTTACTGGACTTTTCATCTAGGAAAATCATGCCATATTCAAAGCTACAACATAAATACTGAGGCGGAGTATTTTTTATTTGCTATGATTTAATAGTGAAGCCAAACTAAGTAGATCGGCGCAATTAAAGCTAACTGGCTAAGGCGGTCATTGGTCATTTGTCATTTGTCATTTGTACTGAGCGAAGTCGAAGTATTGGTTACTAGTAAAGATTTTAAGCGTAAGTCCTAAACTTTAATAAAACCAAGCAGGGTGCCCGAATAACTACCAAAGCCAACACCTGAAAAAACCAGACCACCGAAACAGTTGAGCGATGAATAGTTTGTTTGGTAATTGGGCCAGCAGCCTCAGAAAAAATTCCTTATTGCTGGTTCTTTCAATGGTGCTACCAACATTTGGAATTAGTAATTCTGTCTTGGCAGCAGAGTGGATTTATGCATCTTATTCAGCTTTGGAACTTTCTATTTCAGTAACCACTTTAGAAAACTACGCTAAAACAGGTGTAATTAACAAAGATTTGGCAGCGTATCAGCAATATCTGCCTTTACAACAGCTTCAAGAATTGCGGCGGATTTTACTTAATCGTGTGAAAGTTAGTCCGGTAGTAGTTTCGCAACTTCTCTACACACCGCAAGGAGAATTTTTGCTGCATCGGTTGGCGCAAGTGATTATAAACAAATCTTCTCAGCCAGAACCAGGATTTGGTGCTTTGCGTTCAGCGCTAGTTTCAGCCTCTGCTGAATTGGGAGGCTTGACACTTTTGAATGTGTTGCGTAAATATCCTGCTAGCAGCATTCGTCTTGATGTCGCCAAGACTTTGGAAATAGCTACGGAATTGGAGAAACTTGTTAATCAAACCCATCTAGCGATCGCAGCAGTTTCCCAAAAGTCTAAAATAGAAGCTGCTACCATTTCACAACCAAATTACTCACAATTGCCGGATTTGCAGGTTCCGGGAAAGTTGAAGTCACAAAAATACACCCTCAAGTTTTTTGACTCAACGCGCAATCGGCTTTTATTAACTGATGTTTATATTCCCAATGTCCAGAGTCCTGCACCCGTAATTGTAATTTCTCACGGCTTGGGTTTAGACAGCAGCAACTTTCAATATTTAGCCACTCATCTAGCTTCCTACGGATTTGCCGTCGCTGTTCCCAATCATCCTGGTAGTGATGCTAAACAATTGCGTTCCCTGTTGAATAAACGCGCCATTGAAATAGCAGAACCAGGTGAATTTAAAGACCGTCCTTTGGATGTGACATATATACTGAATCAATTAGAAAAAGATAATCAATCTGATTCACGGTTTAAAGGTCGGTTAAATCTGCAACAAGTCGGAGTATTGGGTCAATCTTTGGGAGGCTACACAGCCTTAGCTCTGGCAGGTGCTAAAATCAACTTTGAGCAGCTAAAACAAGACTGTCAACCAGCAGCACTACAAAATACCTGGAATATGTCTTTACTGCTTCAGTGTCGCGCTTTAGAATTGAGCATCAGCAAGTCTGAGAAGGATTATAACCTGCGGGATGAAAGAGTGAAAGCTGCGATCGCAGTTAATCCCATCACCAGTTCTATTTTTGGCAAAACTGGCTTAAGTCAAATCAAAACTCCAGTGATGATTGTCAGCAGTAGTGATGATACAGTTGCACAAGCTTTATCTGAGCAAATTTTACCTTTCTCCTGGTTTGCCAATTCACAAAAATATCTCGTCATGCTTGTAGGTGCGACCCACTTTTCCACCATTGGTAATGGAAACCCTGCAAATCAACAAGTAGCATTACCTGCTGATATGATTGGCGATGCTTCTCAAGCGCGTCGTTACATGAATGTTTTAAGTTTACCTTTCTTCCAAACTTATGTTGTCGGAAAATTACAATACACCCCTTACCTTAATGCCGCTTATGCTCAAAGTATTTCTAGTAAGTCGCTTGGTTTGAGTCTTGTCAAGTCATTGAATACAACTGAATTGGCACAATTGCTGGATATTAAAGGAGCCAAACCCGCAAAAAAAAACTGCCCAACACCATAGTTAGCTTCGGATTTTGGATGTTGGATATTGGTGTTGCATTGCTGCACGTAATGATTTTTATTTGATTTGAATTAAGCCTCCTTTAAAAAGGGGGGTTGGGGGGATCTTCCGGGGCAAAATATCACTAACCGAAGTGTAAGTAAGTCGGTAACAATAAATCAAACTATATTACGAAACGTAAATACACCTTAAACCCTTATAAATGAGTAAGGACAAATGACAAATACTTCGACTCCCTTCGACTGCCCAGTTCGACTGCGCTCACCGTAAACTCAGTGACCACGCCAACGAGACGCACTCGCGTTCACTACGAACTCAAAATAATATGCCAGTTGCGTAAGTCCTACCGTTTAGAAAAACTTAAGGCTGAAACTCTTTTTTTTACGAACCACAGAGGCGCAGAGAACGCAGAGAGAAGAGAGAAGGGCGTGTTTTCAAACTCGAAGATCCCCCCTAACCCACGCCAGTCGCTCATGGGGGAAACCCCCAGTCAAGGCGCTGGCTCCCCGATAAATTGGGGGGAAAAAGAAACTCTAAAAGCCCCCCAATTTATCGGGGGGTTGGGGGGATCTCTAAAGACTGAGGTGCTTAAAGAAAGGTTTGAAAACATAACCTAGCCCCCTCATCCTCTTTATACCTCAGTTTGTGTAAAAACCATCACAAGCACAGATGATATGCGATCGCATTCATATTTCTCGGCATATACTTTAAAGAAATATGACATTTAATTACGTTATTGTAAAAGTCAGCTTTACATCAGTTCAGTTATGAGCCAGTCTGAATATACTACAGCCCAAGCAACAGCCCTGACTAACCACGATCGCAAACCAATTCATCTACCTGGCTCTATTCAACCTCATGGCGTTCTACTGGCACTTAGTACTCAGCTAGAGATAGTGCAAGTTAGCAACAATACCCAAGCATATTTGGGCAAAGAGCCAGAAGATTTGCTCGGTCAACCCTTGAGCTATTTGCTTGACGCTCGGCAAGTGGAAACTGTCAAGCAGTGCTTGGTGAAAAAAATTGGCAGTGCTAATACTTTCAAAGTATCAATAAATACTTTACATTGTGAATGTTACTTTGACGCTATTGCTCATCGGACAGAAGAGGCTGTGATTCTGGAGCTAGAACCGACCAATTCGGAATCTCAGGTGAGTTTCTTAAGCTTTCATTCTTTGGCGGGTGAAGCGATCGCTAAAATGCAAAGCACATCTAATCTGATAGAATTTCTGCATTTGGTAGCTGAAGAAGTCCAAAAAATCATCGGTTTTGATCGGGTGATGGTCTATCAATTTGACCAGTCAGGAGCGGGTTCTGTTGTTGCGGAAGTTAAACGGGAAGATTTATCACCTTATTTAGGACTCCACTATCCCGCCACAGATATTCCAGCACAGGCTAGGGAATTATACACGCGCTGCTTTCTCCGATTCATCCCCGATTTGACTGCCGAACCGATTAAACTAGTTCCAAGGGAAAATCTGACAACACATCAGCATCTTGACTTAAGCTACTGTCTGCTACGGAGTTTTGATTCGTGTTGTACTGAATATCATCAAAATATGGGAGTGAAGGCTCTTTTGGTGATTTCAATCGTTCAAGGGCAGAAGCTTTGGGGATTAATATCTTGCCACCATCAGATACCAAAGCATATTTCTTACGAAGTCCGCAAGATATGCGAATTTTTGGGACAGATTGTCTCTTCAGAATTAGCGCACAAAATTAGTTACTCGGAATGGGATTATAAGGTAAAACTCAAATCGCTACAGTCTGAGTTTCTTGAGTCCATTTCCCAAGCAGACAATTTTATCGATGCCTTAATCAAACCTGAAATCCGCTTGCTCGATCTTGTTAGTGCTTCAGGAGCGGCAGTTTGTTTAGATAATGAAATTACTCTTGTGGGGACAACACCGAATCTTAATGAAGTTCGGGCGTTAATTGAATGGGCGGATACCCAAGTTAGTGACAATCTGTTTTCCACTGATTCTCTACCCAAACTTTACCCAAAGGCGCTCATATTTAAAGATACTGCTAGTGGCTTGCTGTTACTGCGGATTTCTAAAGTCCGGCGCTATTACATCCTTTGGTTTCGCCCGGAAGTTCTCCAAACGATACACTGGGCAGGTAATCCCAAGGAATCCATTCAAGCCCAAGCAGATGGTAGCCTTACCCTATCTCCACGAAAATCCTTTGAACAATGGCAACAAACGGTTAGATTAACTTCTCTACCTTGGAAAGCTTGTGAACTTGACAGTGCGATCGCTCTGAATAATGCGATCGTTGGTATTGTACTCTCGAAAGCGGATGAATTGGCTAAAATCAACCTGGAGTTAGAACGCAGCAACCAAGAACTAGCATCCTTTGCCTACGCTGCTTCCCATGACCTCAAGGAACCTTTGCGGGGTATTTATAATTTCTCAACAGTGTTGCTAGAAGACTATGGTCGAGTATTAGATGATGAGGGAATTGAGTGCTTGCAAACAGTAGTGTCCTTGTCTGTACGTATGGAAACTCTGATTAATGCTCTACTGCGACTCTCGCAGTTAGGACAAGCACAACTGCGGTTGCAAGCAACTGACCTCAACCAGTTACTCACCGAAGTAATTGAAGTCTTTCGTGCTAGTCGCCAAGACTTTCAGCTTGTGGATATTCGCATTCCCCGGCCTTTACCAACAGTTCTGTGTGACCGAGTGCTGGTTAATGAAGTCTTTAGTAATCTGCTTGGTAATGCGTTCAAATACAACGATAAAGTAGAGCAATGGGTTGAAATTGGCTACTTAGATCAAGGAGCAGGGGGAGATGAGGGGGATGAGGGGGATGAGGGGGATGGGGGAGCAGGGGGAGCAGGAAGCAGAGCAAAAAGAGGTAATTTTTCATTCTCCCCCTTGCCTCCTGCCCCCTGCCCCTCTGCTTCTCCCCATGCCCAATTCCCAATCCCCAATCTCGAATCCCCAATCTTTTATGTCCGAGATAACGGTATTGGAATTCCACTGCATCACCTAGAAACTATCTTTAGATTATTTAAGCGGCTGCACTCTCAGGAAAAGTACGGTGGAGGAGCAGGTGCAGGACTAGCTATTGTTAGGAAGATTGTTGAGCTTCATAATGGTCAAATTTGGGTTGAATCTACTGTAGGCGTTGGCTCAATGTTCTATTTTACGCTGGAATAGTTTAAGATAATGGCTAAATATATATTTTTGTTAAGTTCTTTTAAGACCACGAATGACAAAAAAACTTCATGAACCGCTGCTGGTTGTTGAAGACAGCAATGAAGATTTCCGGATGCTGCAACGTTTGATGCGGCGTATGGCTGTCCAGAACCCCATACATCGTTGTACTAATGGAGATGAGGTTTTAGAGTTCCTCTATCAACTGGGGAACGATGCCTACGCTAGGGGCGAAAACCTACTCAACTCTAAAGTAGCATTACGACCCTCTGTGATTTTGCTCGATCTCAATTTGCCAGGTATTGATGGTCGTGACATTTTAGATCGGCTCAAGCAAGACAAGAGTTTCAAGGGAATCCCCATCGTTGTTTTTACCACATCATCTAACCCCAAGGATATTGAATTGTGCTACCAAAAGGGCGCAAATGGATATCTGGTAAAGCCGATGGATGCTCAAGAACTAAAAAAGACGATTCAGGCATTCGTGGATTACTGGCTTGAAGCTAATACGCCGCCCGTCTTGGATTAATTTGTTTATTTTCTGTTGATGAGGCGGTAGGGTTAATAGAATAACAAAACAGACGGCTCTGAGGGCACAGCAACATTTTCTTCTTTGAACCACTGTGTCTGCTTGTCTCTGGTAAGTAGGTCGGCGCAATTAAAGCTAACTGGCTAAGGCTGTCATTGGTCATTGGTCATTGGTCATTGGTCATTGGTCATTTGTCATTTGTCATTTGTCCTTTGTCATTGGTCACTTGTACTGCCCTTAAGAGCGGGACGCACTCGCGTTCGACTACGCTCACCAAGCGCGTTCGCGAGTGCGTCTCGCAGAGAAGTCGTTGGCGTGGTCACTGAGCGAAGTCGAAGTGCAGCCTCTGGTAGAGTTGTATTGGTCATTAGTGAGGGTTTTAAGCTTATTTACGTTTGGTAACATACTTGGATTTTTTCGCACCAACGTACTTAGATGTGTTTTTCCCATCTTCCGGTTTTTCCTACCGATGTTCAACTGCTTGTATTGCTTTAGAATTACTAAATAATTTAGATTTTATTTATACTTATTTTATATTATTTTTAGAATTATGCAAGAAAATACTATCTGGATAAAAGGGATCTATATGGCTCCCTGATCCTCATAACCTTATGCTGGACACATGGACGCTACTCATAATCGATGATTGTGCCGCAGATCGGAAAATCTATCGTCGATATCTTTTGAAAGACCCGCACCAGTCCTACCAGATTTTGGAGGCAGACTGTGCAGAAGAAGGACTTGCTTTGTGCCAAAAAGTACGCTGTGACGTCATTCTGCTGGATTTTTGCCTACCTGATATGAGCGGGTTAGAACTCTTCGATCAGATGCAACGGGAGATATTTAAGAGCTCTGTCCCTGTGATTATGTTGACAGGGCGTGGCGATGAAGAGGTTGCTGTGCAAGTAATGAAACGGGGTGCTTTGGATTATTTAGTTAAGCAACATCTGACACAGGATGTGCTGCAACTAGCAGTCCGTAATGCCATTAAGCAATCGTGCCTGCAAGCCCAACTCCAGAAAACTCAGGAGAGACAGCGCCTAATTGCTACGACTGCTTTACGAATTCGCCAGTCTCTTGATTTAGAGCAAATTTTGAATACAGCTGTAGCCGAGGTACAACAACTTCTGAAGTGCGATCGCGTGATGGTGTATCAGTTCGCGACAGATACAGACGGTGAAATAGTTGCCTCCTCAGTTGAGTCATACCGCACTGTGGCATTGTGCGATCACGTTGGTAATGGGGATTGGAGACTGGGGACTAGGGAAGAAGCAGGGGAGCGAGCTATTAGCTGGGGGAAAATTCCTCTCCTTTCTACCCTTCCCCCTGTCCCTCTGTCTCTTGTGCCCAATCCCCATTACCCTTTATCCCCAGAGGGGGCCCCACCATCGCCAATCTCTTATATTTATGAGCTTGGCTTGTGTAATTGTGTGAGCCTAAAAGAGCAATTTAATACTAAGGCAAATATAGTGGTTCCCATTAATGTGAGTAACAATGGAAACCCAACCCCGAAGCTTTGGGGTTTGTTAATTGCTCACCATAATTCCGGGGAACGAGAGTGGCAAACTGATGATGCAGAGATGCTCAATGAAGTTTCGGTGCAACTAGCGATCGCTATCCAACAAGCTGAATTGCTAGCCCAAACTCAAGCAGCCCTTACCAAAGAAAAGCAACTCAATGCATTTAAATCTCAAATCATTGCAACGGTTTCCCATGAGTATCGAACGCCGCTAACTTCAATTCTTGCTGCTGCATCAACTTTGAGAAAACATAGTCAGCAACTGGATGAGTCGAAACAACAGAGGTTTTTGGGAATTATTGAACAGAAAGCAAGGTATATGTCCAAACTCGTAGATAATATGCTTCTGGTTAACCAATTTGAACTCGAAAAACCCGAATTTAAGCCAATTCCGCTCGATTTGCTGCAATTTTTTTCTGACCTGATAGAACAAGAGCGAGAAACAGCAGGCGATCGCCACGAATTTATTTTTCAAGTTACTGGAAATAACCAGGGATTTTGGGGCGATCGCGGACTTTTGCAACAAATTTTTATTAATTTAATATCCAATGCAATAAAGTACTCTCCAGATGGAGGTACTGTAGAATTCCACCTCATCGGCAAAGAATCACAAGTAATCTTTTACATCAAAGATCAGGGAATTGGTATCCCAATGGCAGATCAAGAAAATTTGTTTCAATCCTTCAGTCGTGGAAGTAACGTTGACACAATTCCCGGTACAGGCTTAGGGCTAGCGATCGCTAAAGCTTGTGTCGAGTTACATGGTGGTAATATCACGTTGTCTAGTGAAGTAGGGCAAGGAACTAAAGTTACAGTCACCTTACCGAAGGCATTCTTAATGGATCGACTATCCCCATCATTAGGATAAGGGTTTGAGATTCTTTTTCACCAGATGTCTTTTGTTTTTATCCCAAAGCGCAGAAAGAAAGTATTGGCAAAATAGCAGAAAGACTGCAAGAAACCATCTACTTAACCTTCGGGGCGATCGCAACGGTAAGGATAAAGCCACTCACACTTGAAAAGTCCGTAGGTATGTTTTTCAAAAAAGCTTCCAGCGTGGTGTCTAGGTGATATGTCGATCCCAGCCTTGGTTTTAATTTCGTACAGCCAAGGAAAGGTTGGTACTAAAACACTGATGACGGCGAAAATGTAGAAAATTTTGGTTCTAATTTTGGGCAATCTTCGGGAATTGCTATTATGGTTTTGACGCATAGGAGAAGTGAAAAACTAACCATCAATTCTAGCCTAAAGCTGAAAATATCGTCCGCAACTAGGGTCAATATTCTCTGTTTAATAATAAAGTTCTCGCCCAGATTTACACCTGCATCATGAACCCGACGACGGATGTATTTGATTGCTGCTTTAAAGGGACTATAACCTTTTCTCAGTCGTCTTGAGACGACTTTCGCTATTAGACTGGTGAATTCATTCTGAGGCGGGCTAGATGAGAATGAAATAGCCCTGAAGCCTAGAATCCCCCAAATTTACGGAGTCCATTTGGGGGAGTATGTCAAAAATATATTTATTTATCATGAACATCATTGAAATCCTCAAAGAAGACTATCAAAGATTCCCAGTCAACCAAACTTACAGCATTTATGCTCCAGAAGTTTATTTTCAAGACCCGTTGAATAAATTTCGCGGGGTTAAACGTTACAAAGAAATGATTAATTTTATCCAAACTTGGTTTTTAAATCCCAAGATGGACTTACATAATATTCAATGTTTAGGAGACACAATAAAAACTGAGTGGACACTCAGTTGGAATACTCCTCTTCCCTGGAAGCCACGGATCTCTATTCCTGGTCGGAGTGAATTAGGTCTTAATTCTGATGGTTTGATTGTTTCCCACGTCGATTATTGGAACTGTTCACGCCTCGATGTGGTGAAGCAGCATTTTTTCTCTTGAAAAAATCGATAATTAAAATAAAAGGAACCGAGTTTTGGATTGAGATTCCTTTGCATCATGTGGGGAAATCGGTAAGCCATAACGGGTTTAAATTGCCTACTGATTTCCAAGGGTCAAAAGTCTAGGGCAATTATTAACTAAGTAAGTTGGCGCGAAAAAACCTAAATATGTTACGAAACGTAAATAGGCTTAAAACCCTTGTAAATGACGAAGGACAAATGACAAATGACAGCCTTAGCTAGTTAGCTTTAATTGTGCCGACCTACTTACAAGCTATGCAAAATTTAAGTACATCCAACGTCATAGGACTGAATTTAGAGCTTTTTCATGTTCAAAGCGACACTGCTTTTGAGTTACCACCAAATGTTGCAGTGTTTCATATCGGTAAACCCAATGACCAAATTCCGCCAGATATTGATGTTTCCAACTTGCCAGATGCAGATGTAGTTTCTCGCATCCATGCACAGATTCAGAACCACATAAATAATTACTTTATTGAAGACTTAGGAAGTTCTAATGGGACGTTTGTCAACAACACTAGGTTAGAAGCTAGAACACCCTGTAAAATACATTTAGGAGATAGAATAGACCTGGGTCAAGGAGAAAAAGTCACATTTATATTTCAAGATAAGATACAACATCAACAAAATCTTCTTTCTCGCGTAAATTCCACAACGATGCAGGCTCGAATTGCTCCTCAAAATAGACCAACTCCGGTAAATCAAAGAACCAAGTCTGTAGGTTTTGCTTTGATGGTTATAGCCATGATAATTTTAACTGCAAATATTCGAGTTGGTATATTTTTTGGGATTCCCGGTATCTTGCTATGTATTTCCGGTATTTTCATCCTTTGTCAGCAGCGAATAAACCCTAACTTAGGATGGATTTTGATGGCGCTAGGAATTACAGTAATCGCTTTTACTGGTAACGTATTTGCGTCAGTCAACCTTTTAATTGTTTTGGCATCATCTGCCTTATTTTTC
This sequence comes from Nostoc sp. CHAB 5836, assembly GCF_020829445.1. Classification (GTDB taxonomy): domain Bacteria; phylum Cyanobacteriota; class Cyanobacteriia; order Cyanobacteriales; family Nostocaceae; genus Nostoc. The sequence goes on along the minus strand of NZ_JAIVFV010000018.1, from coordinate 16,911 downwards.
GCCGGATATCAACTTTTGACTACTGGAAAAATTTTAAATTATAATTTGCGATCGCTCCAGGCTTTTATTAAAAAATAACATATTTTAACTAATTACGAACTTGTGCCGAGCGTACCCCTGCGGGGAAGCAAGCTACGCGTAGCGTCTCGTAGAGAAGTCGAGGTATTACGAATTATTCTCTCCACAATGCCACTCGCTGCTTAAGTTCCCTCATATCCAAATAATCGTTAGCAAAAGCTTTCCATAAAAGTGGATGAGGAATAAATCCATCATATTTTTGAATTTCCGGTGCTTCTGAACTACTAACTAAGTTTTCTGAGGTAATTCTTTGTTCACACAATGAAGCAATTTCACGATAAAGATATTTCAATTTATCTTTGCCTAATTTAATGGTCAAATAATAGGGATTTACTCCACCAATACTTGTAATTTCCAACGACTCCCGACAGTAGGAGTTGAGTAACCTTTCTAAGGTGCGATAAGCAACTGTACCCATCCAAGGGAAAATGCAGCATTTCCCTTTTTCCAATTGCACAATATTCTGCTTATCTAATCCAACTTGCTGCGCCAACTGGCGAACTTTACACAAACATTCCAAAGCATTTTTTTGCAAGTAACTATACTCAATATTTTCCCATAAAACTTGCTGCATCCTTTGCAACACTTTGCTATGAATAGTACCACTACCACCACGCCAATAAATACTAGCTTTACCCTCAGCTTGCTTAACAAAAATAACCTTTTTTTTAAAGTCAACTTCTACCACTTCCCAAGTTCTGCCAGCTAAAGCAAATTGATTACCAACAGGAAGCGGCGTGACGATACTGCCAATTTCTGTTGCACCTTGCTGAACAATATATTCTTGCTGTTCAGCAAATACAGCATAAAACTGAAATTTTCTCACCACCTTTTCTCCTGCCAAACCCAGGATTAATTTACCTTGTTCAGTATGCTGAATATGACCAATATCAATTAAATAGCGTAGCAATAGTTGGAAATCCTCTTTGGAAATTGCACCAAAGACCGGCAGACTCAAAACTTCTTTAGCTAGGTCATTAGGTGATATTTCCTCTGTTGCTGTTAAAATACTCATTGTCTGGTGATAAAGCAAACTCAAAGGATATTTAATTGGTCTAATTGGTTCAATCCATTGTTCCTCTAAATAAAGTTGAATGATAGCGATACACTGCAAAAGTTGCCAGGGAATTTGTTCTGGTAAAGAAGTTTCTGCTAATGGCTTATCTTCAGCACACACAAAACGCATATCAGCAGCTTCCCCTCTTCTACCACTCCGTCCCAATCGCTGTAAAAAACTAGCTACAGAGAAGGGGGATTCTAATTGAATAACTCGCTCTAAATGACCGATATCTATGCCTAATTCTAGAGTCAAAGTGGCGGCGGTAACTGCTGGATTGTTGGGTTCACGCATCGCATTTTCAGCAGCTTGTCGCAAGCTAGCAGATATACTCCCATGATGTACATGATATATATCTGGTAGTCCTTGTTCTCTAGCAATTTGTCGCAAAGATGCAATTACAGATTCGGTACGGGTGCGATTGTTAGCAAATATCAGGCATTTGCGAGATTTGCTGAGGTTGAAAATATATTGTTCATCGGCTGTTGCCTCTGATTTATCTGCTTCACCAGTAATATAAAAATGTTCTACAGCTAGTTTTATTTGGCGTTTTATGCCATCATTTTTTGGTGTAATCACTGGCTTATCTGTTCCTGAACGCAACCACTCTTCAGCTATTGAGTAATCACCAAGAGTTGCCGATAAACCAATACGGCGCGGTTGTTTTCGCGTCAACTTTGCTAAACGTTGTAATTGGCAAATAATTTGACAACCGCGTTCTGAACCCATAAAGGCGTGAATTTCATCAATGATGACAAACCTTAAATCACCAAATAACCGATGTATATCTTTATTTTTGTTAATTAACAAACTTTCTAGAGATTCTGGGGTAATTTGTAGAATACCTTGAGGATTTTTTAAAAGTTTGTTTTTTCGAGTTTGCGAAACATCACCGTGCCAGTGCCAAACTGGAATATCTGCTTCTTGAAGTAAGTCGTTGAGACGCTCGAATTGATCATTAATTAAAGCTTTGATCGGACTAATATATAATACCCCTATGCTTGCAACCGGGTTGGCATTTAATAGAGTTAAAACTGGCAGGAAGGCTGCTTCTGTTTTACCAGCAGCAGTTGCAGCAGTAACTAGCAAGTGAGCATCAGTGTCAAATATAACTTGACAAGCGGCAATTTGAACTGGTCGTAATTCTGTCCACTGGTGATGATAAATATATTCTTGAATGAAGGGTGCGAGTCGAGTAAAGGCATCGCTCATGTTTTTTACGAATAGTAAGGGGAAGAGGTGAATGATATTAAGTAAGTCGGCGCAATTAAAGCTAACTGGCTAAGGCTGTCATTGGTCACTTGTCATTTGTTATTAGTAAGGGTTTCAAGCTTATTTACGTTTTGTAACATACTTGAATTTTTTCACACCAACGTACTTAAGTTAAAATACAGCCCTGACCCTGACCGCTTCCGAGTTTTAAGACTGGGAACAGCGCGACACAAGCTTTTGGACTTTTCTTAGTGCTATTGGGGTAAAAGGTGTAGGTTTTTCAAATTCAATCCAAAAAAGTGGTTTTTTAGAAAAATTTGTCGATTTTTACTCCTATTGACTCAAGGCAGATGAACATCTGTCAGTCAAACTTAAGTTATGGGGACAAGTCTATAATCAAGCAAAATCCATGAATAAGTATAAGGAAATCTTACGTGTCGTCCTTGCTATATCCATTATTGTGGTTGGAGTGACACACTTTGTTGTTCCAGAAGAATATGTAAAAATTGTGCCGCCGCAACTACCTTACCCTTTAGAATTAGTTTATCTCAGTGGCTTTTATGAAATTTTGGGTGGTATCGGGTTATTAGTTCCGCCTGTAAGTCAAGCTGCTGCTTGGGGACTTCTTGCTCTTTTTATTGCTGTTTACCCTGCTAATATTAACATGGCGGTTAATCTTATTAAGATTGAACATATACCAAATTCACCTTGGGTACACGTAGTCAGGCTTCCCTTTCAAGCTGTTTTAATTGCTTGGGCTTGGTGGTACACAAAATCTTCAGTTGGGGAAAAACGAGCTTCTATTATTCCCAATTCACTCATTCCCAAAGAACTAGATTAACAATTCAAAATTCAAAATTCAAAATTCAAAATTAAAGACATTATATAAGGGGATTTAAATCCCGACTGAAATGGGTGCTACATATAGATGTAGGGGTCTTAAACCCTTTAATTTACGATAAGTGCGTTTTTTTATATCTAAATCATCCGCCTTGCAGCTTTGTTTAGGATAACACTCTCGTTAGCAATAGGCATTAGACATAGGAGTGAAAATGAATTGTTTTGACGTAGCACTGCTACGTCTTTACAACTGACTTTTCGCGTTAAGTCGTGAAACAACTTTCATCGTAAGGGTTTCGCACTGGATCTTCTTCTCAACAAATTAGTTTTAATAACAATAGGATTGATTTTTTTATTTAACAAAGTTTAGGGGTTTAATTCCTAGCCTTTGAAGGGCAGAACGTTTTGGGTCGGGGTCTAAATCCCCGTCACAAAACAAAATTTACGAATTACGAATTACAAATTATTTTAATATGGGTCGCCCGGGATTCGAACCCGGAACTAATCGGTTAAAAGCCGAGTACTCTACCGTTGAGTTAGCGACCCTTTCGCTACATTTCGCAACTTTACCATCATAGCATATACATCTGTAGATTTGCGAAGGGGTTTAGAAAAAATTAGCAGTCAACCTTACAGATGCTGTGTGGCTAGCTCCTGGTGCTAACACAGTCAGGTTATCACCAGTATTGAGAGAGTTACGGGTGGCACTCCAGGGTTCTAGACAGTAGAATTCTTTGCCTTTGACCGTCCAAAATACCAGCCAGGTAGAGAAATCATCATAATCCAAGGTGAGTTTTAACTTACGGCTACGATCTATCGCAGTGGCCGATTGACTCGTTAGCTGTCCAAAGGCAAAATCGATTTCATCACGGCTAAAGTCAAAATTGCCGTCAAAAGAGTGAATTTCCTTAGTTTGATTATCTTGATACTGTTTAGAGGGAATTTCAAGCTCTAACTGAGTTTTATCACCACACAGAAAGTAGGGATGGAAACCAGCCGAAAAGGGCATTGGTGTAGATGACAAGTTTTGATACTGCTGACGGACTTCTAAAGTATTACCTTGAAGTTCGTAGGTAAAAGCCAGCTGAAAATCAAAAGGATAAACTGCCTTAGTTTGCTCATTGCTATTAAGAACAACAGTGAGACTAGCTTTATCTTCAGTTTTCTGTTCTGTTGCTTCCCACGGCAATTCACGGGCAAAACCGTGTTGTTTGAGAGTATATTGTTGCCCATTATGAGTGTAAATATTATCTGGTAGATTGCCACAAATAGGAAACAAAATCGGATTCCCGCCTCTGACACTCAAATCAGGATGAGTAAAGCGTTCAGTGTCCAGGTAGAAAATTTCTTGCCCCTGAATGCGCCAACGGGTGATGATACCACCGCGTTCGGGTACGACTTCCAATTGAGAACCAGTGCTTTCGTCAGAAAGAATGTAGGTTTTGTACTGTTGCTGTTGAACTGCAATCGTAAACATAAGTTTGTCCTAATTGGGAATTGGGAATTGGACGTTGGACATTGGATATTGGGCACTTGTACTGCCCTTAAGAGCGGGAGGCACTCGCGTTCGACTTCGCAGTTCGACTGCGGTTCCATCTCTACGAGAGGCTACGCCAACGAGCGGAGTCGAGATGCTCACCGTAAACTCACCAACCCCGAAGTCGAAGTATTGGCCATTGGTTATTCTCCTTGTGCCCCTCATCTCCCTAGTACAGACGCGATTAATCGTGTCTCCCCCTACTTCCCACTCCCGATAATTTATTCGTCTTCTGCAAACACGAAACGATATAACTCGCTGGGGTCTGGTTCGGGGCTGCTTTCGGCGAATTTAACCGCTTCGTCGATCACATCCTGAATTTTACGATCAATTGCCTTGATTTCTCCCTCATCCGCCAGATTTTGCTCCACCAAATAAGCTGCCAACTTCTTAATTGGGTCACGGGCAAACCAAAATTCTTTCTCCGCTTTGCTTCGCATTTCATCAGGATCTGCCAAGGAGTGACCCCGGAAGCGGTAAGTAAGCGCTTCAATTAATGTTGGCCCCTCACCTGCACGGGCACGGGCTACAGCTTCTTGGGCCACGGCTCGGACTGCTAGTACATCCATGCCATCTACTTCCACGCCCACCATGTTAAATGCACTGGCTTTTTTATAAATCTCTGGCTGGGAAGTGGCTCGTTCGTGAGACATCCCAATTGCCCACTTATTATTTTCGACCACAAACAGAATTGGCAGTTTCCAGAGGGCTGCCATATTTAGTGTCTCAAAAAACTGACCGTTATTAGCTGCACCATCGCCAAAAAAGCAAGCTGTCACTTGGTCAGCATTTTGATCTCCGAGTACTTCGCGGCGGTATTTGCTTTGAAAAGCCGCTCCAGCTGCTACAGGAATTCCCTCAGCCACAAAAGCATAGCCACCCAGCAAGCGATGTTCGGCAGAAAACATATGCATGGAACCACCGCGCCCTTTGCTGCAACCTGTGGCTTTGCCAAATAATTCTGCCATGACCTCTTTTGCTGGTACTCCCGCACTCAGAGCATGAACGTGGTCGCGGTAGGTACTGCAAACGAAATCTTCACCCGGTCGCATTGACTGCACAACACCACTGCAAACGGCTTCTTGACCGTTGTACAAATGGACAAAACCAAACATTTTGCCCCTGTAGTACATTTCAGCACACTTGTCTTCAAACAAGCGCCCTAACACCATGTCCTCATATAACCGTAACCCTTCTGCCTTGGTAATATGCGTAGTAGCAGCATTAAATGTGGGTAAAGTACGCTCTTGATCCATTATTTTGAGTATCCCTTTGTACAACTTAAAGCTACGGTCTTAAATAATTTGGTCTGATAAACCTCAGCTTTTAACAGGCTAGCGTTTGCAAGACTCAACAATCAAACTTTATTTATGCACCAAAAAAGGGTCTTAGGGAATAGCTGAATTTTTAATTTTTGATTTTGAACTTTTCAGCCCATGCCCCGTAAGGATTTGACTCTTACAGCCAGATTTGCCGTTTGGGGTTTTTCTCTCTCCCGATTCCCCTTCATAGACTAGCAATCAACATAGAGTGCTTTCTGCATATCCATTAACAATTTTCAAAAAGGACGCAAAAGTTTTTTACCCAAGTAAATAATTGTAATTAAAGGTTAATTATGATATGATTCTTTTCTCACGTTATCAGAGTCAACCCCCAATAGTGGTATTTTTGTTACCCCTAGTGGGAAAGTTCCGAACAAATCAATCATCAATAGATTCTTGCAACCACAACATTTATGCCGTTACTAAAAGCGGTAGTTGTGGTTTGTGCTATCGAAGGCTGATAATAGTTGTGTTAAACAAAAATACTAAGAATTAAAACAAAGAATTGAGGCTTTCTAGGCGAAAGCAAAAAATTAGTACTAGAATGTGACTCAAAATTTCGGGAAGGTACAAAACAAGTTGTTGCAATATACACTTGTAGAGTAAGTTCTACACGGCATTTTTCTGGCACGGTTTTACAGGCCTGGAAAGCTCTAGGTGAATTATGTTGATCACGGTGCAGGGGAAGTAGGCTGTGCGAATTCCGCTAGATTACTACCGAATTTTAGGACTACCGTTAGCGGCAAGTGATGAACAATTGCGGCAAGCATACAGCGATCGCATTGTACAATTGCCACGACGTGAGTATTCTCAGGCAGCAATTTCTTCTCGTAAACAACTTATAGAAGAAGCTTACGTGGTTTTATCAGATCCAAAACAACGCAGTACCTACGATCAGCTTTATCTTGCCCACGCCTATGACCCTGATAACCTTGCTGCTGCCGCAGTAGCACTGGAAAATCGTCCAGAAAGCACCAAAAGGGGTATTGATACCCAGAGTCTGGGTATCGAAATTACCCAAGACGAACTAGTTGGCGCTTTATTAATTTTGCAAGAGTTGGGGGAATACGAACTTGTACTGAAACTAGGTCGTCCGTACCTGGTAAATAAAAATGGTGCTACAAGTGCAAGAAAAAGCAATAATTTAGCAGATGAAGAAATATACGAAAGCGCTGAACATCCAGATGTTGTTCTCACTGTTGCCCTTGCTTGTCTAGAATTAGGTCGCGAACAGTGGCAGCAAGGTCACTATGAAAATGCCGCCATATCCCTAGAAACTGGTCAAGAACTGTTACTACGCGAAGGGTTGTTCGCCAGTATTCAGGCGGAAATTCAGGCGGATCTTTACAAATTGCGACCATATCGAATTTTGGAGTTGCTGGCACTACCTCAACAAAAGACTGCCGAACGAAGCCAAGGCTTGGAATTATTACAAAACCTCTTAGAAGATCGTGGCGGCATTGATGGCACGAACAATGATGATTCTGGTTTAAATATAGATGACTTTCTGCGATTTATCCAGCAGTTACGCAACCACTTAACAGTCGCAGAGCAGCACAAGCTATTTGAAGCCCAAAGCAAACGTCCTTCTGCTGTTGCCACTTACTTGGCTGTTTATGCCTTGATAGCACGGGGATTTGCTCAACGGCAACCTGCTTTAATTCGTCAAGCAAGGCAAATGCTTATCCGTCTGGGCAAGCGCCAGGATGTACATTTAGAACAGTCGTTATGTGCGTTACTCTTGGGACAAACTGAAGAAGCAACTCGTGTTTTAGAACTTAGTCAGGAGTACGAAGCTTTAGCTTTTATTCGGGAAAAATCTCAAGACTCTCCAGATTTGTTACCGGGGCTGTGTCTATATGCAGAACAGTGGTTGCAACAGGAAGTATTTCCACATTTTCGAGATTTAACAAATCAGCAAGCCTTCCTAAAAGATTACTTTGCTAACCAACAGGTGCAAGCTTATTTAGAAGCACTGCCAACGGATGCAGAAACAACTAATGAATGGGCTGTAATTAACCCCCAGTATTTTCCCCAGCCTCAGAGAAATAATCCCCATTTCCCTAACAATTCAACTAAGACTCCAGGGCAATTTAATCACAGCAGAACACCTGACCTAGATTTGTCAGAAAGACCAACAAAAGAAACACCTGAATATTCAAATTTTTCACCACCCATGTGGAATTCATCTGGTAGTGTAAAATCAGAGATTCCTGCTGCCGAAAGGATGAGCGGAGGCACTAATCAGCATTTGAACGGTTCAGCTAAGACTGCTGCACGCGGTCAGAACCAAAAGCGTAGACGGAGAAAACCTACTCCATCTGCTAGGCGAGAACGTATACCAGATAATCGTCCTCCTTCTCGTCGTCCTCGGCGACGGCGAACTTTTGCTAACACTATAGAAGGGAAAACACGGCTGGTATGGAGAGTGTTTATTTCTTTGGTGAGTCTATTAGTTTTCTCGGTGTTAGCTATCACAATTTTTGGATGGTTAAAAAATCTGTTTTTTACTACACCATCTGTGCGTGGTTCAGAGTTGTCTGTAGAGATAAATCAACCACCAATATTTATTCCTGATCCAAATAGTAAACCACAAGCACTAGAAGGTACTTTAACAGATGTAATGGCAGAAGAAGTCATTCGGACTTGGCTATCTATCAAAGCTGAAGCTTTCGGGCCAAATCATGAGATTAATAATTTAGAGCGGATTTTAACTGGTTCAGCTTTGTCTCAATCGCGCCAAACTGCCCAACAGTATAGGTCAGACAACCTCTATCGCAAGTATGATCATAGTCTGAAGGTGGAATCTGTAGAGAAAATTGATTTATTTGCAGATCGTGCCGCAGTGGTAGCTACGGTGAAGGAAGGATCGCAGTTATATGAAAATGGTCAGTTTCAAAAGTCTTCTAGCGATAATTTGCGAGTTCGGTATGATTTGATTCGACAACGAGGTAAATGGCGCATCCAGAATATATCTGCTGTGAATCAGATAATTAGATAAGTTGGAATTTTGAGGCGATGTCTATGATTTAGCATTGAGGGTTGAAGTTTTAACGCAGAGGATCGCAAAGGTTAGCGCAGAGGAACGCAAAGGTTTAATCAAGGCAATTTTTTTCGTTAGGAATTTGTGAAATTATGGACTTAGAATTTTCTAACACCGCTAAGAAACTCTTTAACATCAAATAAGCAGAAGTCCCTCCTGGATCTTGATGTCCGATACTCCTCTCCCCCAGGTAGCTAGCCCGTCCCTTTTTTGCGTGCATTGGTGTAGTTTCCTGCAACCCCTTTTGGGCTGCTGCTACAGCCTGTTGCATAGCTTGCAGTGTTCGCTTACTTTCTCCTATAGCTTGCCCAAAAGCGGCTACAGCCGGAGATAGCACATCCACCATTGTTTTGTCTCCTAGTTGCGCTTTGCCACGTTGTCGCACGCCCTCTAAGCCAGCTTGAAGTATTGCTAAAATATCTTGTTCTGTTAATTGTTGCTTGCCAACTACTGCTGTACTTGCTCGTAAAAACCAGGTGCCATAAAGAGGGCCACTTGCACCGCCAATAGAAGAAATTAAGGTCATACTCACAGCTTTGAGAATACTGCTGATGTCCTTGTCTGTAAGAGTTGGTAACTGAATGCTTACCTTTTTGAAACCGCGATCCATATTGATCCCGTGGTCAGCATCTCCGATCGCAGCATCTAATTCTGTCAAATATGCTTTATTCTGCTCTATCTCGGTTGCAAATACCTGCAACCATTCTAATATCTGCGCTTGACTTACTATATCGATATAATTCGTCATTTGTCATTTGTCATTGGTCATTGGTCATTGGTCATTGGTCATTTGTCATTGGTCATTGGTCATTGGTCATTGGTCATTGGTCATTATGAAATTCCCCAGCGCCAACTTGGCGTTTTTACTGGTGCATCCCATAGCCGGATCATTTCATCATCTAATTTCAGCAGGGTAATTGAGCAACCTTGCATTTCTAGAGATGTAATATAAGGGCCTATCAAGTTTCGCACAATTTGCAATCCTTGCTGTTCGCAGATTTGGGCGAGTTTACGATAAACAATATACAGTTCAGAAAGTGGAGTGCCACCCATACTATTGACAAAAGCTAATAAGCGATCGCCTTTGGCAAATGGAAGATTTATGAGTTCTATATCTACCCATTCTCCTTTGTCTTCATCCCACTCGCGCAGTGTGCGGCTGTATGCTGCATCCTCAATGAGCGATCGCGTCAAAATTTCGGTGATCTCATCTACGGTTTTTATGGCTGTGCGTTCTCTTCCAGGCTCACCGTGAATACCGATACCTAATTCGATTTCGCGATCGCCCAATTCAAATGTTGGCTCTCCATTAGCGGGTACTGTACAAGATGTTAGAGCGATTCCCATACTCCGCCCATTCAAATTTACTCGGCGACATAAATTTGCTATTTGTGGCAAATCATACCCCACCTCAGCCGCCGCGCCACAAATTTTTTCCGCTAGTATAGTTGTTCCCACACCCCGGCGTCCTTGGGTATACAGGCTATCCTTCACTGCTACATCGTCATCAATCAAAATATTTAGCACTCGAATGCCCTCATCACGGGCTAATTCCGTTGCCATCTCAAAGTTCATCACATCGCCACTGTAATTTTTGACGATATAAAGGATACCAGAGCCTCCATCTACTTGCTTGACTGCTTCTAGCATTTGGTCAGGAGTAGGTGAAGTGAAAACCTCCCCAGGGCAAGCTGCATCCAGCATTCCTCTGCCCACGAAGCCAGCGTGCATTGGTTCATGTCCGCTGCCACCACCTGAAATAATTGCTACTTTACCCTCTATGGGTGCATCAGATCGATAGACAAAAACGGGATCATCGTTAAGTTTAATTAAATCGGAATGAGCCGCCGCCATACCTTCTAGACTTTCCCGCACAAAGTCTTCCGGCTTGTTGATTAGCTTTTTCATCATCAAAAGGGTGCTAAAACCCAGGCTAAAGGACTATAATGCAATCCGGTTCTAATACTTTTACTATTTACGCTCAACCATTCTCATCGGCTAAATTAACTTAGTACAGCTAACCCTCAAGTTCGTAGCGAATCGATTTAAAGAAACTTTGCGCTCCTCTGCGCTTACCTCTGCGCGACGGCAGTCGCTACAACGGGGGGAACCCCCGCAACGCGCTGCCTCCCCTTTGCGTTTCAACTTAAACCCTCAATTCGTCACGAATTTAGGAAACTGTGTACTTAGTTCTTGCTATTTTACCTGTTTTAAAGGATGAAATAGCCCTGCCTTAAAAGAGTTATCAGTTATCAGGCGTATGGTGGGGGATAAAGAAGCATAGGTTGTTTCAGGTTTTTATTAATTATCCTTTGATAGGAAACATTTGGTGTTTCTTGTCAATGCGTAAGTTATAAAACTGTTGATGAAGAAGTTTTTATCTGGGGACACCGTGTTTGCTCTAATTTGATTTTTTCTTGAATTCTTGGTGGTAAGCCAGGTTTAACTTTGGTATAAAGACGATCAAATTCTCGCACATAATGGGCAGCAACTATGGGATTTTCAAGCACTACAAGTGTTTCATCGTTACCATTATTGGCAGCATCTGACCAATTATGAGAACCTGTAATTACTGTTTGACTATCAATAACACCAAATTTGTGATGCAATAAATCACCTTTGGGTAATACAGGTACACCTACAGTAGTAATTGGATTTTGCCAAGGATGGTTATCAAGTTCATATTTACATTTGTTACTGAGAGCAACTCCCATCATATCCAATGCTTCACTGTAGGGACGATAGGCGAATTGTGGTTCAATTAAAGCGCGAATTTGCACACTTTGTTGATGACGTTTTTCTAAAATATTGACAAGACGCTGATCGGAAAATACAAATAATGCTAAATCAGTAGATTTGGTTGCTGAATCTAAAGTTTTACCAATTAAACCATTACTACTGCTACTCCAAGGTTGAGTTGGAGAAGTAGGCGAAAATTGCACAGTAATTTGGGTGTCACCTAAAGTTATTTGTTTAGGTAAACGCATCGGCTTTTGCAAACCAAATTTACTATCTGACTGACCTCCTGGCCCATCTCCCCACATAATATTAAACTCTTCTGTAAATAAAGATGCTAATTCCGGACTGTCAATCTGCAATAAGTTATTTGCATTGCCTAAACTGCTAGAATTTGTAAAATCTCCAGAAGTATCACTTAAAGTAAAATTAGCCGAAGTGATAATTACAAGGCGATCGTCCACAATCACAAATTTGTGATGCATCAAATTGCTACCTGCTGAACCATCTGCTTGATCATCTAACCAGAGAATTTTGGCATTCTGCAAAATCATCAAAGCATCTCTTTGATTTATTTCTGCTAGGCTGAGTTGATTATCTTGGTTAATGTCGATAAATTTGCGAAATTCTTGATAGCGTTGCTGTTCTCTTTTATCTAACTTATCTACTTCAGTAGCTGTTAAGCTACTCCAAGGTCGGCTATAGGTATTTTCTAAAATGATCCTGACTTTTACTCCAGCTTTTTGTCTATCAACCAATGCTTGAGCAACTTTGGGTAAACGTAATTCTTGCACCGCCACATCTACTGTAGATTTAGCGTGGGTAATAGCATCGACAATCTGTTTTTCTAAATCATCCCCAAGACGTATTTGTTGACGGTAAGCTTCTTTGTATTCTGAAGACTCAGAATGGTTAAAGTAAACTTGAACTAACGGGTCTTGTGGTAAGGGTGCTGGACGCTGATTGTAGGACTGGACTCGTTGACAACCAGCCAGGGAGAATATAACTAAAAAGATATATAAAAAATATCTTTGTCTAGAGATAAGTTGCACTGTAATCTGTTAAAAGTGGATTGGGAGTGGATATATTTATCATTCCCAAAAATTGGAGTTCGGAATTAAGTAGAGAAATAGCTTTCCAAGTAAAGGTAAAAATCCACTGCTAGAGGCAGAATTACAGAGATTTTTTTCAAGATTAGTCCACTTAAACTGTGTATGCTGACAAAATCAGCAGCCTACTACCAACGTGTGTTCTTACCATTATCGGTTATATGCAAATTTATCTAGATTACAGCGCCACCACACCCACTCGAAAAGAAGCGATCGCAGTTATGCAAACAGTCCTCACCCAACAGTGGGGCAATCCTTCCAGCTTACACGAGTGGGGACAACGCGCTGCAACCGTTGTGGAACAAGCTAGAGTCCAAGTTGCTGGTTTAATTAACGCCGCTACTCCCGAATCAATCATTTTTACCTCTGGCGGCACAGAGGCAGATAATCTAGCAATTATGGGTGTGGCTCGGTTGTATGCTGTTCCTCAACATCTAATTATCTCCAGCGTTGAGCATTCCGCAATTTCTGAGACAGTGCGATCGCTAGAAATGTGGGGTTGGGAAGTTACGCGGTTGTCTGTAGATGTTAAAGGTAGAGTCAATCCTCTAGATTTAAAGGTAGCGTTGCGACATAACACAGCCTTAGTTTCCGTGATTTACGGACAAAGTGAAGTTGGGACAGTGCAACCGATCGCAGAACTGGGTAAAATTGTGCGATCGCATGGGGCTTTGTTCCACACAGATGCAGTGCAAGTTGCAGGACGCTTACCTATAGATGTGCAACAACTCCCCGTAGACTTACTTAGCCTTTCTAGTCATAAAATATATGGGCCACAAGGTGCAGGGGCGTTGTATGTGCGCCCTGGCGTGGAATTGATACCCTTACTATGTGGTGGTGGGCAAGAAATGGGACTGCGTTCTGGTACGCAAGCAGTACCGATAATTGCCGGATTTGGTGTAGCAGCAGAATTAGCAGCGCAAGAATTGGCTACAGAAACACCACGATTAATTAAGTTACGCGATCGCGCCTTTGCCCAATTAGCTGAAATTCCTGGTTTAATTGCTACAGGGGATGGCTGCGATCGTTTACCTCACCATATTAGTATGTGCTTAGAAAACGCCGATGGGGAAAAACTTAGCGGTAAAACCTTGGTACGACAGCTAAACTTTGCTGGCATCGGCATCAGTGCTGGTGCTGCTTGTCACAGTGGTAAACTTAGCCCTAGCCCGATATTGTTAGCGATGGGTTATTCCGAAAAAGCTGCTTTGGGAGGAATTCGCATCACATTGGGGCGTGATACTACTGAAGCTGATGTGGATTGGACAGTGATGGTATTGAAGCAGGTTTTGCAAAGGCTGACACCCGATTTATCTTTAGTTAAACGTTAAATTACTGGTAAAAATGTTAATTTAATATTTCAGTTCAGTTAAGCATTTCCTCCTTCTCCTTCTCTCTGTGTTCTCTGCGCCTCTGTGGTTCGTAAAAAAAAGAGTTTCAGCCCTTTTGTGAACCGTATTGTCTTATAATCAGGACAAAAACAAGATCATCAACACTGCTAAACTCACCACTGATGGCACTCGCCAAATGGTTATTTTACCCGAAGACTTTCAACTCACAGGTACTGAAGTTTATATCAAAAAAATTGGTAACGCCATTGTCCTCATCGCCAAAGACAACCCCTGGCAATCCCTCATCGGTAGTCTAGACAATTTCTCCGATGACTTCATGAATTCTATAGATCAGCCATGAGTTTAGGAGTTACGCCCGTCACTAATAATGTGCGAGAGTTTTCTCCTATTCCTACTCTTCCATTAGAAAATTGGGTTGAGTAGTTCTGAATACGCTAGGTATCCCTGCAAAAGCTTAATTCGATCAATTCAAAGATTCCATCAATTCAATACACTTGTGCATCTGCTGGCGCATCGTTTCCCTATCAGCATGAAACCTTCGTCCATGACCTGGTAGCACCCATTCAAAAGAGTAATTAGCTAAATTACGCATTGATTTAGTCTGTTCTGACCAAGAATACCAGCAGGCATCGTGGAATGCAGCCAGTTGGTGCAAGCTTTCTGACCAAGCGAGATGGTCGCCAGTAAACAAAAACTTATTTTTATAAAGTAGGACAGTTTCTCCTTTGGTGTGACCGGGAACTGCGATAATTAATAAATCTGGAGTCAAGACAAATGGTTCAGAACCAGTTAGCTGTATTTCCACATTGCGAGTATCAGCAGATATATCATCAGCATGAAGGATGCGATCGCACTGAAAATGCTCGGCAAACTTTTGATGATCTGCCACATCATCTTTATGAGTGAGGTACATATAACGAATTGGCCCCAGTTCTTCTAAGCGCTTAACTAAAGGCGGCGTAAACCGGGGAGAATCCACCAAAATGTTACCTTCTGGAAGTTGAATTAAATAACTAGCAGCACCATAAGATTTTTCCGAATGATAGCCGCAGTGGTAAACATTTTCGGCTACTAATATTGGAAACTTTTCCTGAGCAACTTTGATATCTTTTGGTTTCTCAACAGTGCCTATAGAACTAGTAGGACAAGCTAAAAGTGCTTCCAGTGCTGCTAATCTTTCCGCCTCATTCGTTGGTTGATGATAAACCGCCGACTGTTCATCAACACGAGAAAACACTTCTGGAGTCATCCAGCGACAGGTATCACAATCAATACAGGTAGTATCTACATAAAAATCGCCGTTGACATTTTGGGGACGACGCTGATTTAAATGAGCCATATCAATCCTTTTGCCTCCAGCCGCTTACTGGGGAGCGATAAACCTTATATCCCTACGCTAGCAAAAGTAACTTGAGACTGTAGCCGCCACTAGAAGTAAATCCGCTCAAAAATATCAAGACTCATGAAACCCAGTAAGCATAAATTGGGAAAACTGAACATAGACACTATCTGCTGATATGTTCCCAAATATGCTTTACTGTTCTAATTCCAGTTGTGCAAATCCCTTTAATCCTGATGACAATAAGTTTTGCATTAAGTGTGGACAAACACTCACACCATTATTCAGAAACCGTTTCCGGGTAATACGACTTTTGGGTGAGGGTGGATTTAGCAGAACTTATGAAGCTAGGGATGCAGATAGGATAAATGAACCTTGCGTAATTAAGCAATTTGTCCCTCAATTTGAAGGAACGGCTGCACTTGAGAAAGCTACGGAGTTATTTAAGCAAGAGGCGAAGCGTCTGTATGATTTAGGAGAACACCCACAAATTCCCCGTTTGATTGCTTATTTTGAACTAACCGAGTCAATTTTTACTCAGGCTGATGATATAGAAACACTACGAGAAATGATTTATGATGCGATTTATTGCCATTTTCCTAATGAACAAAAGCTTCCACAAATAATCTTAACTTAAATAATAAGGTATTAAAAATTTTCAGTTTTGGATTTGAAGTTTTAGAGATGAGATCGCCCTTGGTGTTGGCACAGCAATCGATGTTCCCAATTTACAATAATTACATTCCAGAGGATTAGCTATGAAATGGCGCGTGATTCTTGAATCAGACCTAGAAACAGGCGATTGGGCTGTATGGTGTCCAGAGTTACCTGGCTGTACTTCAGCAGGAGAAACTGAAGAAGAAGCTTTGGAAAATATTAAAGAAGCAATTCAATTGTATTTACAGCCGGAATCAATTGAGTTAGCCCCTGGTGCGATCGCACGAGAGATTATTGTCTCATGAGCAATCGTATCCGGCGCATGACATCTAGAGAAGTTGAAACTATCCTGAGACAATATGGATTTCAATTAATTTCTCAAAAAGGTAGCCACCGCAAATGGAGAAGTGAAGACCTGGGACTACAAGTAATTGTCCCTGAACATGGAGGCCGCACTTTACCTATCGGTACATTACGGAGTATCTTTCAAGGGGCGAAAATTCCTGAATCTGAATGGAAATGTTGAAATGCGATCGCGCCACTTTCTCAACGCGATCGCTAAATTTTCCATCCCCTAACCGATCAAATGCAGCTGATTAATCAGCGCACCAATTAGATTATGGGTAATG
>NZ_JAIVFV010000189.1 GCF_020829445.1 Nostoc sp. CHAB 5836 | reverse complement strand
GTAGATGCCAGACAACTCCAAGAACTTGCCGAAGCTTTAAGTGAAGTCCAACTCCGGCTCATATCTGTCTCCACTAGTCGGCGGCAAACTGCGATCGCTCAAGCTCAAGAAATTGAAGATGGTGCTGATGTTTATGCCGATGGCATTTTGGGAAATATCCAGCAGGATCTTAAAGAGATGTTGCGAATTGTCACCAACGGACGGCAACAATTGCAAATTGATAACCTTACCCAGCGCAATTCACCTCCTGGTAAGAAAAAATAGAGGTTCTAACCAGAGATGAGGAAAAATTCTAAGTTGGGTTTCGCTATTGCTTAACCCAACAATTTTCATTAAGGAAGACTTTTAGGGAACCTAGCTGGTAATAGATTTAAAATTTTGGCTTGTAATAAAGCAGGATTTTTAATAAATGTTCACTTTCGCTCAAGTTAACTTAAGTAGGTCGGCGCAATTAAAGCTAACTGGCTAAGGCTGTCATTAGTAAGGGTTTTAAGTTTCAGCATCAGGGTGTAGGTTTTAAACAACTTCTTTAGGTGACATTTTAATTTCTACTTTTTGATTTAAAGCTGCTGCAATCCGAGCCAACATAGACAAAGAATGTCCCTCATAGTCAGCATCTTCCAATCGCGCAATGACTGACTGGGTAGTACCGACTTTTGCAGCTAGTTGTTGCTGGGTTAGTCCCTCTTGTTTGCGTGCATCGTAGATGATTTGAGATACTTGAGCATTTATTGATGATTCTCTAACCATCTCTTGTAATTCTGGGTCTGACTTCATCATTCTTTTAATGATTTTCAGTGCATCATTAGTTTTCTTCATCTGTTTCTTCCTCTGGTTCGATATAAGTATGAACTTCTGAATTGAGTATGAATAAATTTTTGTATGTTAATGCTAAATCAATTTCTCGATCTGGAACTTGGTTATCCTCTTTAATGATGGCATGAGCTAAAATCACTACGTTTTGACCATGAAAAAAATATAGAATTCTATACTGTACTCTGACGTGCTTGGCTCTTAGTTCATAAATACCATCACGCAGAAAATCTGCGGCGGGTCGTCTTAATTCAAAACCATACTCAGCTAATTGCTCAATTCTGGCGATGCAGTTTGCATATCCCTTACGATCTTGTTTGAGTAATTTGTTTAGCCACTTTAAGACTGGAACTTCTCCTCTATCATCCTGAAAGAAAATAATCCGTGTTTCTGGCATTGTCTGGGTAATGGTTAGGCATACTAGGAACTTTATCGCAAAAATGCGATTTTAGTGAGTGGGCAGCACAGCCAAGGACACTAACGCCGAGCGTATTGGATTACAAGGTGTATGTAAAATCTTCTACCAGCATACCGGGAACTAAACTACCTCCTAGTTGGCGACTTTCATATGTTCCTACTTCGGGGATGAATTCTTGAAAAGTAGTTAAATCTACTAAGTTTTCTCCCCAGAAGCGATAAAGACTTTCATCAAAACGTAAGTTTTCAATGGGGGCAATAATTTCTCCGTTTTCTACCCAAAAACAAGCATAACGAGTCATACCTGTGACTCTACCAGTTTGGCGATCGCTCCAATTCAAATAATGCAAATTTGATACATATAATCCTGTATCTAAACTCGGAAGAATCTGCTCAGATAATAAATTTCCTGGACTCACTTCTGGCGATCGTAAAGTCTCTGAAGCATTAGCGCCGTTGGCAGTTTTTTGATATTCTTTAGCAGTCCGAGAATTCACCAAAGTATTTACCAAATGTCCTTTTTCTATTACCGGTAACTCCGGTGCTGCTATTTCTCCCAATTCATTAAATCGTGGTACTAATCCCCGTTGAAAGTTTTCTTTCAAATTAAATGCAGTCGAAAGTTGTTTTTCTTCACGCCATAGAGCAGCTAAAGAACTATTTCCTTGCTGAATATCAGCTTGACTCACAGAACCCCAAGAAAGCATGATTAATAAATCTGCAACAGCAGCAGGTGCAAAATAAGTTTTGTATTGTCCCCGTGGTAATTCTTTAACTGGGCGAGCCAGCAATTGTAGTTGAGTTTTTGCTTCGCTAATTTTGGCTATATAAGCAGATTTATTCCAATGACTCCCGGCGAATGTGCCCTTAACTGCTTGTCCCGATGGGGAGAATAGAGAATAATCTAAGGTAAAAGAATCAGTAGCAAACCAGTGTTTTTGACCGCTAGAATCACCATAAGCTTTAATTACTATTCCCCCTGCATATATCCCTGTAAAATCCAATTCAGCAACTAATTCTAATACAGTTGGGACTACTGCTTCCGCCGCCAATAAATTACCAGAATGTACTTCTCGGCTGATATTACTTCCTGATGGCAAAATTAGATATGGATCGATGGGTAGTAGAATAAGTTCGTCACGTAGTTCCTGCAAAGCAGTATATGCTAACTGCCAGTCTATCTCCCAATTTCCAGTAAAGGGAAACTGCCGAACACTGCTGCACTGATCTGCCATCAAAGTCAGTTCGATCCAGCCATCAGCAACACAACCAGTTTGTCGCACCTTCGCATGATTAAAACGACTAAATTGACTTCTTTCACTGCTTAGTCTCACAGTGAATTCTTCCTTTTCTGCTTTTTTGAACAGGAGACTTTCAATTAGTCGATTAAAGCTGACTTCTAACGCAGATAATTCCTCAATTTTCATATAATATATTAAATATTAATAGACAGTGGGAGAGAGTTAGGAGTTAGGAGTTAAAAGAATTTTTGTAAGTAGTTAGGCGTAAATAAATTCAAGTTTGTAGTCAGGACTTTAGTCCTGATAATCCTTTTTTTTGAGCGATGAATCGCTCACTACGAGCTAGGATTTTATTTGATGTTTAATTATGCCTACCCACTTAATTCCAAACTCCAAACTCCAAACTCCAAACTCCAAACTCCAAACTCCAAACTCCTAACTCCTAACTCCTAACTCCTAACTCCTAACTCTTAACTCCTAACTATTGTATTTTTCAACTTCCTCCACCAAAAACTTCAACATTAGCAAATACACAAACAGGTGAACCGTGTCCTACCGAAATGGCCTGATTTGGTTCTCCTTTGCCACAATAAGGAGTACCATACATTCGCCAGTTTGTGGCATCTCCTACTTGGATTAAACTATGCCAAAACTCTGGTGTTGTGGCGCGATAGTTAGGATTACGGAGGGTTTTGGTGAGTTTACCTTTTTCAATTAATTTAGCGTACTCGCAACCAAATTGGAATTTGTAGCGGCGATCGTCAATTGACCAAGAACGGTTAGATTCCATGTAAACACCGTGTTCTATCCCACCAATAATTTCTTCAAAAGTGCCGTTTAGAGGTTCTAAATTCAAGTTTGCCATGCGATCGATCGCTGGTCGATTCCATGAGGAAGCACGGGCACAGGCTACTCCTGCTACACCTGCTCTGGCTTGACTCTCTAGACTGCCTAAACCTCGTTGGAGTACGCCTTCTTTAACCAAATACTGCCGTGTTGCTACAGCACCCGTATCATCAAAGCCATAGCTGGCAAATTCACCAGGGACGGTGGGATCAAAGGTAATGTTCATCAGTGGCGAACCATATACTAGGTTGCCAAAATCACTTTTATTAACAAAACTGCCCCCAGCATAGTTACGCTCATCTCCCAAAATTCGGTCAATTTCTAGGGGATGCCCGACACTTTCATGGATTTGCAGCATCATTTGGTCTGAGGCTAAAACTAAATTGGTGCGGGTAGTTGGGCATTCTTCTGCTGTCAAGAGTTCTACTGCTTGTTCGCCAATTTGCCGCACCCGATGCCATAAGTTTTCTTGTTTTAAAAGTTCGAGTCCGCCTTGGTAACAGTTTGCCTGTGAACCATTGTTACTGCGCTGCTGTACAACCGTTCCATCTTGGGCTGTGGCTCCGTAATGAGTGCCGATAGATAGTATTTTTTGATAGACTTCCGAGTCGTTGCTGCTGACAAACCAAGACTCTCTTTCGGTTGTGCTAGCACTGGCGATGGTTTGCACAATTTTGTCGTCAACTTTGAGTGTTTGGCAAATACGAACCAGTAAATCGTTGATTTCTCCTGGACTCAGAGCATCCAATGGCTTAATAAATGGAGATTTATATTCACCAACGACTTTAGGGCGCTCACTTTCACTGAAGGGATGTATCCACCATTCACTCGCTGCTAGTGCCTGTTTATAGGCTGTTTGAGCAGCAGATTGTAGAGATGGTAATTCCAGAGAGTTAGTAGCTGCATAACCCAGACAGCCATTAACCAAAACTTCCAGCATAGCTCCTACAGTGAAGGATTTGCCGTTTAACTGGGGTAAGCCGTCACGGACTGAACGGGTAGTAGAAGTTTCCTTTACGGCTCTAATACCAATCCAATCAGCAGGAATATCGAAACTAGCGATCGCTTTTTTAAGTTCAGTCCACATAATTTAGAGAATTGGGCATGGGGCAAAAGAGTGCTGAGTTTGGAGTTAGGAGTTTGGAGTTAGGAGTTTGGAGTTAGGAGTTTGGAGTTAGGAGTTTGGAGTTAGGAGTTTGGAGTTAGGAGTTTGGAGTTAGGAGTTTGGAGTTAGGAGTTTGGAGTTAGGAGTTTTGTTTATCTCCCTCATCTCCCTCATCCCCCTCATCCCCCTCATCTCCCTCATCTCCCCTCTAATTCCGGTGCCAGCGTGTGCCATCACGGCTATCAATTAGCGTAATACCTTCTAGTTGAAGTTCGTCACGAATGCGATCGCTTTCGGCAAAATTTTTGGCAATACGAGCTTCTTGCCTTTGCTGAATTTTCGCTTCAATTTCCCCATCGCTTAAACTATCATTCATAGGAATTTCCGCTTCTGGCTTGGCAGTGAAACCTAAAACATCGGCTAAAGTAATGAGTGTTTGCCAGGTTTTGAGTAACTCATCTGCTGATATCGTTGGTTTTCCTTGATGTACAAGGATATTCCCTTCACGGATTAATTCTTTGGCCATTTCAAATAACACTGCTAATCCACCAGGGAAATTAAAGTCATTATTGAGACTCATACAAAATAGTTCAGCAATATTATCGAATTTCCCAGTAGGATTACTTGCTGTATCCAATGGCCAACCCAGTTGTTCAGCATGTCCCTCAAAAAACTGACCTTCGGGATGGAGAATGGGATTATTTACTGTATCCAATGGCCAACCCAGTTCTTTACCATACTTGTAGCCAAACAATAATCCTTCTTTAAGGGTGTGCCAACCATTAGTTGCTGCGGCGATCGCTTCATCGGTAAAATCTATGGGTGTGCGATATTGAGCGGTTAGCACGAACAACCGCACTGCCATCGGGTCAACTCCTCGATCCAGCAGTTCTCGAATAGTGGTAAAGTTGCCCAAAGATTTGGACATTTTTTCACCATCTACCTTTACCATACCGTTATGTAACCAATAGCGGGCTAAGGGTTTTCCGGTTACGGCTTCAGATTGGGCAATTTCGTTTTCGTGGTGGGGAAAAATTAAGTCGGCGCCACCAGCATGAATGTCTATGGTATCACCCAGGCGATCGCGTACCATTGCCGAGCATTCTATATGCCACCCCGGACGACCTGCGCCCCAAGGTGATTCCCAAGCTGGTTCTCCCGGTTTTGCTGCTTTCCACAAGGCAAAATCAAAGGGATCTTTCTTTTTCTGGTACTCTGGATCATCTACGTTGACGCGTAGGCGTAGCCCGCCGTAGGCATCGCTTTTCCCGGCTTGCATATCTTCTAATTTGCGTCCCGAAAGCTTGCCATACTCAGCAAACTGTCGGACTGCATAATACACATCGCCGTCAGCAGGATAAGCAAAACCTTTATTTTCCAACTCATGAATTAATCGCTGAATCCCATTCATCGTGTGGGTAGCACGGGGATACTCATCGGCTTCCTTGATTCCCAATCGCGCCATATCCTCAAAATATGCTTTGATAAAGCGATCGGCTACAGCTTCCATTGAGGAATGTTCAACACAGGCTCGATTGAGAATCTTGTCATCAATATCAGTAAAATTTTGGATATATCGCACTTCATAACCGATAAACTGGAGGTATCGGCGCACTACATCCCAAACGATGCAAGCTCTCGCATGACCCAAATGGCAGTAGTCGTACACCGTCACGCCGCAGTAATACATCTTAACCTTGCCTGGTTCGACTGTTTCAAACGGTTCTTGACGACGGGTGAGGGTATTGTAAAGGGTTAGGGTCATAACAGAGTAATGCTGAAATAAGGAGATACGTAATAATAGGGTAAAGCAGCTGGGATGACTGTCCAGCACCCCTATGCTAGTGTTTTCTGGACTATCTGCGCTACATTACTATTTTTTGACTATTTGATAACAGCGCTATGCAATCAGCAGTTACACCCGAATCTTCGGCAATGGATACGCCCAAACAAGGAATGCCAGTAACAATTATTACGGGTTTCCTCGGTAGTGGCAAGACGACTTTACTTAATCATATCCTCAACAACCAACAGGGTTTAAAAACCGCCGTTCTCGTAAATGAATTTGGCGAAATTGGCATTGACAACGAGCTAATTGTTTCCACTGCTGAGAACATGGTGGAACTAAATAATGGTTGTATCTGCTGCACTATTAATGAGGATTTGGTAGATGCAGTTTACAAAGTTTTAGAACGCCAAGAAAATCTAGACTATCTAGTAGTGGAAACAACTGGATTAGCAGATCCGCTACCAGTAGCTTTAACATTTCTTGGCACAGAATTGCGGGATTTAACCCGCTTGGATTCGATTATTACTGTGGTAGACGCGGCGAATTACAGCCTAGATTTATTTAACTCTCAGGCAGCATACAGCCAGATTGCCTATGGTGATGTCATTGTACTGAACAAGGCAGATTTAGTCGATGAAGCCACTTTGAACGAGTTAGAAACAAAAATTAACGAAGTTAAGGAAGGAGCAAGAATTCTGCGCACCACGCGATCGCAAGTGCCACTTCCTTTAATTCTCAGTGTTGGTCTGTTTGAGTCTGATAAATATTTTGACACAGTGGTGGATGAACACGACCATCACGAGCATGAGCATCACGACCATGATGATCATGATCACTCAACATGCAGTCATGACCATCACGATCATCACCACGATCATCACCATCATTCTGACCATTTAGAAAATGATGGTTTCACTTCCATATCTTTCCAAAGTGATAAGCCTTTTTCTATTAGGAAGTTTCAGTATTTCTTAGATAACCAGCTACCCTCAAATATCTTCCGAGCCAAGGGGATTATGTGGTTTGATGAAAGTCCAAAGCGCCATATTTTTCACCTTTGCGGTAAACGCTTTACCTTGGATGATGATGAATGGCAAGGTCAATTGAAAAACCAAATCGTGCTGATTGGTCAAAATTTGGATCGTGAGGCTTTAATCACTCAACTCGAAAACTGCATTTGTCTACCTTCAAGCTCTCGCAGTAAAGGATTTGGGAAATAAAAGTTAGGAGTTAGGAGTTAGGAGTTAGGAGTTAGGAGTTAGGAGTTGGGAGTTGGGAGTTGGGAGTTAGGAGTTCCCAGGTGGAACCTGGGAATGCATTCCCAATAGCTCCGCCATCAATTTTGAGCAGTCAAAATCAGAGAATAGCGTAGGCGTAGCCCGTCGTAGACATTGCTTTCTCACTCTCCTGCATTACCAGCTTCTTCACTTCCCAACTGCTGTACCTGCTCCACAGATAACCCCGTCACTTTCGCCACTATTTCCACTGACATTCCCTCTTTGAGCAAATTCATGGCTACACGCCGCACTTCTTCAGCGCGACCTTCAGCGCGACCTTCAGCGCGACCTTCGGCTAAACCTTCAGCAAGGATAGCTTGATAAGTTACTGACTCCTGCATAAGTTCCTTCCGCAGCAATTGTTGAATTATCTCTTTCTCTAATACTAGCCCAGCCAGAATGAAGGCTGAGGCTGCAATATTATTTTGGATACGTTGATCAGTAATTTCTGATATTTCCTGAGCAACTTGCTGTAACGTAGCAGTGCGGTCATTTGTCTGACTTAACACCGCAAATGGTAATAATCCTGGATGCTCCAAAAATACACTTGTTGGTTGCTCCCAAAGACGAATTACCTCGAATCTATGAAAAGTTTCTTCTAAAGTGAATGTAGTTTGCTGCACAAGTTCTGAATTTGTCTGTTGTAGATAAATCACTACTTGACGCATTCGCTTATTCTTAAAACGACGATAGACTCGCAAGCGATAATCAATCATCCGAAAGGGAATATCAGCTTTCGGTTGGGTTTGGAATTCTAAATGCAGCACAAGCTCATCCGATTGAAGCAATATTAGTGCATCGGCGCGGATTGGTTCCAGAGAAAGTTCAGAAGGACTTAATTCAGTCAGGGTGATAGATTCTCCTAACAGCCAAGTGGCAAAGTCACTGGAGAAAGTTTCAGCAAGGAACTTACAAACGTTATCGAACATTAGCAGATTTTATCAGGTAGTAGGCGCTGATTGTTTCTATATTTAGTTTGTGGTTTAAAAATGTGTCAGCGTATCCTGTCGTAGACATGGCTTTAAAATTAAAAAGTTGATGAAAATCTAGATTAAAATGCGCGTTGTTATCCAGCGAGTTAAATCATCTCAAGTTTTAGTTAATGGTGAAATTGTCGGTAAAGTTGGACGGGGGCTAAATTTGCTCGTAGGTATTGCTAATACGGACACAGATGTTGAAATCGACTGGATAGTACGTAAGTGCTTAGAATTACGGCTGTTTCCTGATGCGTCAGGAGACGATCGCTGGCAAAAATCTGTACAAGAAATTGGCGGCGATTTGTTAGTGGTCAGTCAGTTTACCCTTTACGGTGACTGTCGCAAGGGCCGCCGTCCTTCTTTTGACCGTTCAGCCGCTCCCCAATCAGCAGAAGATTTGTATAATTGTTTTGTTACCAAGTTAAGAGCTAGCGGTTTACGGGTCGAAACAGGTCAATTTGGTGCAATGATGCAAGTTACGATTGAAAATGATGGCCCCGTAACTTTGTTACTTGAAAAAGAAGCAATTTAAGTATATACACTAAAAAAATAATCACAGTAGCCTGTAGCTCGTGGTGTTCTAATTGATGAGAGAATATTAAATTAACCATCACAAAAGTTTAAATTCATTCATCATGACGAAAATCCAGTTTTCTAGAGGTCTTGACGAAGAGGTAATTCCAGAGGTGCGCCTGACGCGATCGCGCACCGGTGACAGTGGTACAGCAACATTTATTTTTACGAATCCTAAGATTTTAGATCAAGGTAGCACCGAAGATATTACCGGGATGTACTTGATTGACGAAGAAGGAGAGATAATTACCCGTGAAGTTAAGGCTAAATTTGTCAACGGGAAACCGGAAGCATTAGAAGCACTTTATGTGATGAAATCTGCCCAAGAATGGGATCGCTTTATGCGCTTCATGGAGCGGTACGCTGAGGAAAATGATCTTGGACTTAGCAAAGCTAAAGAATAGGGTATAAGGCATTGGGTATAGGGCATTGGTAATTTTTTCATGTCCAATGTGCCATTACCCATGCCTAATTATTCATATCAAAAGTTAAAGGCTTGACCCATGACGCTACAACCTCATCCTGATTTGTCTGGAATTATGGTAACTTGTGCTGTGGTTACTGTCAGTGATACACGCACTTTTGAAACAGACGAAAGTGGCCAGCTAATTCAGCAGTTACTCTTGGGTGCTAACCATAGTGTAGGAGCCTACACGATTATCAAAGATGAACCAACACAAATTCAAGGGCAGATAGAAAATCTGGGTAAAAGCGCAAATGTGGATGCTATAATTCTCAATGGTGGCACGGGTATTGCACCGAGAGATACCACTTATGATGCCATTGAGAGGCTACTGGAGAAAACCTTACCGGGATTTGGTGAGTTATTTCGTTTTTTAAGTTATCAAGAAATTGGTTCGCGGGCGATCGCTTCTCGCGCCGTTGCTGGTGTTTATCAAAATAAACTAATCTTCTCACTTCCTGGTTCCAGTAATGCTGTGCGACTAGCAATGGAAAAACTGATTTTACCGGAACTGACTCACTTGGTAAGTCAAATGCGGAAATAGGTTAAACTGGTGAATATTTAAGTATGATCCCGTAATTATTGGTAAAGCTATGGAGCCTGTATCACTGACAGCCACCGCTATTGCAACTCTCATTTTCTCACTCAGAAGCTGAAGCGTTGCACTTGCAAGCATTAGAACTGAGGCAACGCCGACTCGGAAATAAACATCCTGATCTTGCATCTACCCTCAACAATCTGGCATTAGTCTACGTATCCCAAGAACGATACTCAGAAGCTGAATCTCTTTACTTGCAGGCTTTAGAAATGAGACTAGGTCAAACGCAAGAGGAACATCCTAATGTTGCCTATAGCCTCAGTAACCTGGGATTACTTTATGAATTACAGGGACGATACTTGGAAGCCGAACCACTGTACTTGCAAGCGTTGGAAATTATAGAGCAGCGATTAGGGGTAAATCATCCTGGCGCTATCAGATGCCGTGAAAAATTGGCAGATTTGCGCGATCGCCTCACCTCAGAACAGTAAAATTCAAGTTCTCAGCCTCATCAATCAAGCTTTTATTTCTAAGGTTCGTGTTCTGAACGAGAACGTTCCTGTTCTAAGTGAGAATGTTCCTGTCTCAAACGAGAACATTTCTATTTCAAGTGAGAATGTTCCTGTTCCAAGTGACAACGTTTCAGTTTCAAACGAGAATATTTCTGTTTCAAGTGAGAATATTCCTGTTTCAAGTGACAACGTTTCAGTTTCAAGCTCGACTTTTCGCCTTCTGATGTGGAATGATGGTGTTGTAAAGGCGTAGGCGTAGCCCGTCGTAGACATCGCTCTACCTTTTGACTCGAAGTTTTGTGTTCGCAGGTAAAATGATAGTGTTGTGAAGGCGTAGGCGTAGCCCGTCGTAGACATCGCTCGACTTAAATTGTAGAATGATGAGCAATCGCTTATGAGGATTGAGAGATGAGTGTGAGAGCGATCGCCTTTATGTGTTAGTAAACAATCTAAACCCGCATTTCTCACAAGCTCCCCTGCTCCCCTCGCGGGTGAAGTAATAAGTAATAAGTAATAAGTAATAAGTAAGATTCTTTACTCATTATTTATTACTTATTACTTATTACTCTTTACTTATTTAATTAATGAGATGTGGTGAGAAATCCAGGTGAAGCGTAGGCGTAGCCCAACTTAGGCATCGCCTTACAAAAAAAGCATTACTCAAACACATCAAACCCCTTCTCATTTTGCAATTTTCTATCAAAAGTTGCTGTCGAACTACACTGAAATTGTTGAGCGATTCCACCAATTAAATAATCAGAAAAATCAGCCTTTCCTTGTTGAAATCGCTGCAATGCTTGATAAACTACAGAGCGACTTTCAAACTCAAACGTCGAACATTGCAACATCAAATTTATAGCATTGCTAATTTCTCCTCTACTAAATTGATTTCTGCAAGCCGCACACTCGTGACTGGAAGTCATGAGTTAGGCGCTCCATATTTCCATATTTTTCTTCCTAGAGTATTGTACATGGTCACGCACATGGTATGATAAGGTATGGAAGTAAAACATGGCAGAGGTTATGTCTATGCAATTGAGTATCATATCGTATGGTGTGTTAAATACAGACATAATTTACTGAAAGATGAAATAGCCGAGTTTCTAAAAGAGGTTTTAGTTGAGACGGCAATTCTCTACAAGTTTAAAGTTGAGAGCCTTGAGGTAGTAGAAGACCATGTTCACGTTTTAGTGTCTGCAACACCTCAGCACACCATCCCAAACATAGTCAAAATGCTAAAAGGAATATCGGCCAGAAAACTGTTTTTAAAGTTTCCTCAACTTAAGAAAAAGCTATGGGGAGGACACCTTTGGAATTGCTAGTATTTTGTGTGAAACAGAGATAGAAAAATATCCCCAAGTGACGCAAAGTATTGGTTTAGACCTGGGAATTAAATCTTACCTTGTTACAAGCAATAGTGAAGTTGTAGATAATCCAAAGTATTATAGAACTCAAAAAAGGAAATTACGTAAAGCACATAAAAAACTATCCCGTAGTGTAAAAGGTAGTAACAATAGAGTCAAAG
>NZ_JAIVFV010000188.1 GCF_020829445.1 Nostoc sp. CHAB 5836 | reverse complement strand
AACACTGTTAAGTACCAATATTAAAGGAGAAAGCAAGAAATAGAAAAGCAAGAAATAGAAACTCTAGAAAGATTTCGGCTAGAGAGAGAAATGGCTTTGGAGGATGAAAGAAAGTGGTACGAAGAACATGGCGATGATGATTTCGATTATGAGGATGAGGATGAGGATGAAGATGAAGATGAAGATGAAGAATAATATCTTGGCTTCATCTCGCATTTTTCACTCTTCTTGAGGGGATATGGGGCAAAGGGAAAAGAACAAGGCACATTGAACTCTCTCCTGCTCCCCTTTAATATTGGTACTTAACAGTGTTCATTGAAAAGCATTAAATTTTTTGAGCAAAGAAAAGAACCGATAAATAGGGTTGAGTAACATATCCCCCTTGAGCATTTAATATCTGTATAATGGCATCAGATAAATCTTGCTTTTCAGTTTCAGTAAATTCTTGATAAGCAGTTTGAGTTTTCAAAAGACCGAGATATCGCTCTGCATCATAATTAATAGACCAAGGATATTGTTTGACCACTAGATTTTGGAAACAAAAACTATTTAATATCCAGTTTTCTCTTTTTTTGATTAGGGATTCAAGTGAGGATGGTTTAGAATTAGATGTCGTTGTTGGTACATATTTTTGAAACGTTTCTTTGAGTGCCTGAAATATTGAAGTATCGGGGAAAAGAGAAAAATTCCAAAAAAACGCAATATAACCTTTTTCTTTTAAAGCTTGTGCAACTTTTGGATAGCCTTTTTCACGATTTACCCAATGAAAGGCTTGGGCAGATATTGCTAAATCAAAGGCTTTTGGGCGTAAGTTCCAATTCTCTAAAGTAACTGTCTCAAATGTCACCAATGGATATAAACGCATATTTTGAGATGCTATTGCAATCAGTCTTTCACCTGGCTCTAAACAGTAGATAGCGTAGCCCTTTTCAGCAAATGGAACAGTTCCCTTACCTGTTCCTGTTCCAATATCTAA
The DNA here is from genome assembly GCF_020829445.1 of Nostoc sp. CHAB 5836. Lineage (GTDB taxonomy): Bacteria > Cyanobacteriota > Cyanobacteriia > Cyanobacteriales > Nostocaceae > Nostoc. The sequence goes on along the minus strand of NZ_JAIVFV010000188.1, from coordinate 11,650 downwards.
AATTGAAGCTGAATCCGGAAGATTAGCCATCTCAATTACATCTTCAATCAATTGAGATGGATAGCTAGGGCGTGCTGCTTCATAGATTTCTGCAACTTCATTAAAGGACTCACTACGTTTTCTATTCATCACTGATCAATCCACAAATGTATTTTGCTCCCGATCACTTTCTCTCGGATTTGAGAAAATCTTAACAGTTTTACCACTGTAGAAAAAGCCTCTGTCTCCAATCCAATTTGACAAGACGCTACCGCTACTATTAATCTATATCAATGGGAATCATTCGGGTGCAGGGTACAAGTCTCTACTAACCCAATACTGTCACTCTGGGAAAAGAAAAATAAGAGCCAAATTTTTAACTGTAGATAGAGTAAGCATTTGAGCGTTTATTTTCTAACAGGATGGCTGAAAGGAAGATTTTTAGTAAAAGTCTTATGCTGTAAGCATCCCAGATTATTCTCTTCCAAAAGCGATGTCTGACGACAAGCTGCTTAAAGCGTCTACGCCTGACCAATGGATATAAAGAAACATTTATGTTTCTGAGAATCGGGCTAAGAATAAATAATTCAGAAACCAACCGAGAAACTTTTACTGTGATTTATGACAAAAGCTTTATCCTGGCTTATTAAAGGCAGCACTTTGTTTTGTCTATTGCCTTGGGAGCCAATTGCGGCACAAATTGTTCCGGATGCAACCCTAAGAGTCAACTCCAGCCTTACAATAGAGGGTAATAATACCAGTGCGATAACGGGAGGAACCCAAGTCGGAAGCAATTTGTTCCACAGCTTTGGACAGTTTTCTGTACCCACAGGAAGCGCGGTATACTTCAAAAATGCCCCAGACATCCAAAACATTTTGACAAGAGTGACGGGTAGCTCAATATCTAATATTGATGGTTTAATTCGAGCTAACGGCATAGCCAACGTGTTTCTGATTAATCCCAATGGGATTATTTTTGGGCCGAATGCTTCACTGGACATTGGCGGCTCGTTTTTCGGCACTACTGCCAGTAATATTAAATTTGCCGATGGCATCTCCTTCGATGCTAAACCCCTTAGTGGAGCAGAATCGTTGTTGACAGTGAGCGTGCCTGTGGGATTAGGATTTGGGAGAAATGCTGGAAATATTCGCGTCTTTGGAGACGGACAAGGTATAAGAAAAACTTCAGACCTCATAGATACTAGTTCTGGTCTGCGCGTGCAGCCAAATCAAACCCTAGCTTTGGTGGGTGGTGATATATTACTCTCAGGTGGAACGCTTAAAACAACAGGGGGACAGATTGAATTAGGCAGCGTGGCTGGAGCGGGTTTGGTCAATCTGATTCCTAGAGATAAAGGCTGGACGTTGCGATACTCAAGCATCTCAGCCTTTGGAGAGATCCATCTGTCTGGAGCAGCAGCAGTTGATGCCAGTGGAAATGGTGGTGGCAATATTCAAATACAAGCCAGGAAGTTAATGCTAGACGGTGGTTCTCAGATTGAGTCCAGCACATTAGGAGCAGGAACGGGAGGAACATTGAAAATTAATACTTCAGATTCAGTGAACCTGGTGGGATTACCAGAAGTTGATTCGTTTCTCAACACTGCTATATCGAGCCTAGTTTACTCAAGAGCTACCGGATCTGGTGGCAACATCAATATTGAAACTGGGCGGTTAAATGTCCGGGATGGAGCAGAGATCGCTGCTGGTACGTATGGCTTGGGAAATGCTAGTTCCATACACGTCTTAGCTCATGATTCAGTGGAAGTGCTGCGAAAACCAACAGCCAAGGCAGGCAGTTCCATAACAAGTTTGGCCCAACGAGGATCTACTGGATCTGGCGGTAACATCAAGATTGAAACTGCGCGGTTAAGTCTACGCTCTGGAGGAGTGATATCATCAGGCACATTTGGGCAGGGTTCGGGAGGCAACGTATCGATCACTGCTGACGAAGAAGTACAAGTAACCGGGAAGTCATTAATTGGTAATTCTCCTAGCAGAATATCAGCTCGAACCGGAGGAACTGGAAAGGCCGGAAATCTGACAATCGAAGCAGAACGATTAACTGTCACTGATGGTGGGAGAGTAAGTATTGGTGGTGAAAAAATTCCCAAAAATCTCAACTTTCAGCCAGGACAAGGAAATGCAGGAACCCTCCGAATCAACGCAGACACTATCAATCTAGACAGAGGTACTATCACAGCTGGCACAGAGAGCGGCACAAAGGGCCAAGGAGGCGACATTTCCTTATACTCTGGTGACTTACAATTACGTGACAGTATCATTACTGCAACTGCTGGGGGTAATGGCGACGGCGGCAACATCATCATCGATACAGATATCATAGTTGCAATAAAAAATAGTAGCATCACAGCGAATGCTTTTGAAGGGCAAGGCGGTAATATCAGAATCGACACTAAAGGAATATTTCTTTCTCCTGATAGCAAAATTACAGCTAGTTCACGGTTCGGATTGAATGGTACGATTCAGATCAACACCTTATTTACTAATCCTGTGCAGGCTAAAGCAGAACCAGAAGCGATTCGTACAACTCCTGAGATTGCATCGGTTTGTCAGGGGCGATCGCGGGCAGTAGCTAGGAGTAAATTGGTCGTTACTGGCACTAACGGTCTTCCAACTAGTTCTAACGATCTGCCAGCTAGCAATTTGAATTGGCAGAGTAACTTGGTTTCAGGTGAAGCTATTAATAATTTAGAGGAACCAAAGTCATACTCAAGCGAAGAACCAACACAAATCATAGAAGCCCAAGCCTTGATACAAGATTCTGATGGGAATTTTATTTTGACGGCAAAACAACCTAATACTGTCGTTCCTAATGCTTCGTTGTCTGCCAGATCGTGTTCTCAAGAATCTGATGTATCAAAAATCTTACCAGTGACGAAAACGACTCAGAAGGATGATTAGACTCCGATATTGGTTCAAGTATTTGTTGCTAGTTATTTTCGGATTGTTTATAGTTATGAGCCAACCATTTATTATCCCGGCTCAAGCTGTAAATAAAGAAGCGCAACAACAGAATGAGGCGGATTTATTGACCCAAAGAGGTCAAAAGCAATTGGATATCGGCCAAGCAGAGTCGGCTTTTAAAACTTGGCAAAAAGCTACGAAAATTTATCAAAAACTTCACTATGAAGATGGTATTACCGGGAGTTTAATCAACCAGAATCTTGCTCTACAAGCGCTGGGCTTACATTATCGGGCTTGTAATACGCTTTTATCAGCTTTGAAGTTAGACGCAAATGCTTCTCTTTGTGCCACTACGCCACAGCAACCTACTGATAAGATGGAAAAACTGCTGACGGCAACTATTAATAAGCAAACTTTTTCACCCCTGAACTTGCTCGGATTGCACAACTTGGGAGAAGTCTTGCGTCGGTTGGGGAAGCTTGATGAATCAAAAAAAGTTTTATCAGAAATATTATCTGCTACTAAGTGGATACCCTCTGTTGACACTAGTGGGATTCTGCTTTCATTAGGTAGTACTAGGCAGGATATTTACAAGCAAGCACGAAATCAATATTCAGAAATAGAAGAACCCGTTTTTCAAAAAGAATTTGTCAATTTAATTCAACAACAGGCACTTGACTCACTTGATATTTATCAACAAGTGATTAACACCTTGAATACTTCAGAACAAGTACAATTGCAAGCTCAATTACATCGCTTGAGCTTGCTGTTAGACTTTGAGAACTGGTTAACAGGAGAGTCGAAATTAGGTAATAAAAAATTAGCTTCCCTTCGTACTAGAATTACTCAACAGATACAGCCATCTGTAGATTTACTGTTGAAAAATCATTTGGCATTTTCTCGATTACCAGCCAGCTATTCTGTTTATGCAAAACTGAACTTTGCTAAAAGTCTGAATAAAATTCCAGACAAACAGTTCCATTCCCAAGCTATTGAGTATGCTGAATCTGCTTTCCAAACTGCTAAAAGTACTAATAGTCAGAGATTACAGTCAGAGAGTTTAGGCACTTTAGGGAAGTTAAAACTAGAGCAATCACAAACATATTTTGAAGAAGCTTTGGGATTGGCTCAATCAGTTCACGCATGGGATCTTGCCTATCAGTGGCAGCAGGAATTAGGAATTTTGTACAAGGAGCAGGGAAAATATAAAGAAGCTCTACAAGCATATAGTGCCGCAATTGAAAATGTGACGTTAGTTCGCAACAATCTTTTGTCAAAAAATACAGATTTACAGTTCTCATTTCAAGAAAAAGTGGAGCCTTTGTATCGTGACTATATGCAATTGCTTCTAACGGATTCTAACCCAAATTTGTCACGAATAATTCAGACTAATGAAAGGTTACAAATCGCCGAATTGGAAAATTATCTTCAATGTGGTAAGCTTAATCTTACAGCTTTAAATGAATTTGAAAAGTTAGATACTAGCCCCACAATTATTCATATAATCGACTTAGTTGATAGTGTAGAAGTAATCTCTCAATCTCCTAAACAACCTCTTCATCACCACTCTATTGAGTCTCAGCTAATTAGAGGGCATATTAATAATCTTGTAGACACTTTACAAGACAAGAATCTTGCTTATGTTAATGCAGATGTGATTCTTGAGCATTCACAAGCACTTTATAATTTATTAATTGCACCTATCAAATATTTACCGACATCAGGAACACTAGTATTTACTTTGGATGCATCTTTGCAAAGTTTACCGATGGGCTTGCTTCATGATGGAAAAAATTATCTAATCCAGCGCTACGGCATTACAGGTACTCTGGGTTCTCGAATGCAACCACCTAAACTTTTAAAAGAGAAGCAGTTAAAAGCTTTCATTGCTGGACTCAGCAAGATCAGCCCTAGTTTTTACGCTCCAAATGCTCCCAAAGGACTCAAAGTATTGCCAGGGGTGGAAGTAGAAATAGCAAATGTAAAAAAAGGAATTACTTCTTCAAAAGTATTGTTAAATGAAGACTTTATTAGCCCAATGCTAGAAAAAGAATTGAGTACAGATGATTTTTCAATAATTCACCTAACTACTCACGCTCAATTTAGTTCTATTCCTGACCGAACAATGATTTTTGCTTGGGATAAACCAATTACTGTTTCCGAATTTAATGATTTCCTCAAAGAAAAAACTCAGTCCCAAGAAGGAATTGAGTTATTAGTTTTGAGTGCTTGCCAAACTGCCAAAGGTAATAAGAGATCAGCTCTGGGAATGGCTGGAGTGGCAGTACAAGCCGGAGCCAGAAGTACGATAGCCACACTCTGGCAAGTAGATGCTGATTCTAGCGCTTTACTGATGAAAGAATTTTATCAACGATTGAAAGATGGTTTGACTAAAGTCGAGGCACTACGTCTTGCACAATTGCAACTGATATCAAACCCTCAATATCAACACCCTTCCCACTGGGCAGCATTCTTACTTATTGGCGGCTGGCTATAATTTCATGAGCAAGTTAACGATCTTTCAACCATTTCACTAATTTCAAACCTGATTTTACCTTTGATAATTCAGATGTATTACTACTGCTCAAAGCTAATTGAGCTGCTATCGTGTAAGTCTGCTCCGCCTCTTCTGGTAACAACGCTCCTAAATAGCGATCGCCTAGTAGTCTGTAGAGAGTTGGATTTTGACTACCTGCCACGACTCGTGCAATTAATGTCTTAATTGATTCATCTAAAAGAAGCTTTGACATATATATAGCATCCAAATCGCGGAAAGCAGCTTCATCAGGCGGCAATCCCAAGTCTTTAATTTGCTTGACTTGATCAGAAATGTGCTGAACATCATCAAGAGATAAAAGATGGACTACTAAGGGACTATAATTCAGGGGTTGATCACCGTGGTTACTAATTACAGTGATTGTATACGTATTACCATACTGTAATTCTTTTTGCTCTTGCGGATATGGTAGACTTGTAGTGTTTTTTACATCTGCCTTCCACTCAACACCATTACCTTTTACTACTACTGTATAGCTATCAGCGCCTGCCACTGAGTGCCAAGAGATTTGTGGTCTATTATTTATAATTGAACTGCCATAAGGACTAGTTACAATCGGCGCATTTTTTTCATCATCTGGCCCCTTATAGTCATGTGGACAAGAAACTATATTTAATACTGAACACTGTACAGCTTCGTTAGGTGGTGGCGCACATATTTGTGTATTAAAAACAGTGTTCTGCTGAAAATACAGAATTTTTCGATTTAAGAAGCAGAGAACTTTGACCGCACTTCCGTTTTGAGGATTGATCCGCTCTCCCAAGCACAAATATCTTCCCGATCTCAAGAAGCGATCGCCCGTGCTATAAACTCGACCACTTGGCTCATCACACAAATTATGAAGTAATATTCGTTGCTGTCCCCATGCACTGCTAGTCACCAAAAGGATTAGTGTTGATATTGATACGAAGGTTGTAAATCGGCGGACTGGAAAGACTTTTTTAGTTAGGCTAGATATGGTAAGCATTACAACTTATTAAAAAGCTAGTTACTTTTTTGTAGTTTAATCTAAGTAGAGAAGAAATCAAACAGAAAATTTGGTTGATAGCGTCAAAGCCTGTTATGGGTTTGTCCTGAACTGTCGAGAATCAGGCTTGAGCCTAATTCTTTGTAATACGTCCCCCCGCCAACGAAAGACTTCTGGCACTTTCGACTCAAGTATCAAGCAAGCTTCCCAATTAAGCCAGGAATTATCGTTATCACCTAAAGCTTCTTGGACTTGTGCCAGTAAACAGTAAGTGTCTGCTCTTTGAGGATCTAATTCTCCGGCTTTTTCTAAATATTTCTTTGCTTGACCCAACTTCTTCTGCTCAAAAAGCGCCCAACCTAAATTTTTATACAATGCAGCTTGTAATTTGGGTTCTTTAGTTTTTTGTAACCCTTGTAATGCCAGAGCAATCGCCGCACTATAGTCACCTTTTAGATTTTTTAGTCTGGAGAGATTATTGATAACTGGAATTGCTTGAATATTACTTTTTATGGCCAACTGATATTGTTGCTCTGCCAAATCTTTTTTCCCTTGCTCGTCATAAAAGGTTCCTAGTCCATAATGTCCTAACCAATTATCAGGCTTCAATTTCAAAGCTTTTTCATAATTAGTCGTTACACAATCAAATTCATTTAATAACTGGCAAACAAAAGCTAAATTATTGTATGTGTCTACATCTTGATTATTATATTTTAGCGATAATTCATAATATTCTTTCGCCATTCGCAGGTTTTGAGTACTACGAGATGCTTTCTCAAAATAAAACTTAGAAATAGAATTTTTCACTTGGGGATTAATTTTTATAGCTGAGTCAAAAAATTGTTGTGCGCTCTGAGAATCATTTGCTCCCTCAGCCCTTTCTCCTTGAGCTACTAAGTAGTTAGCTGCTAAAGGTATAGATAGAAAAAGACCCCCAATAAATACTAAAATCGTTAATGTATATTTGCTAAATTTAAATACTTTAGAATTAGCTAATCTATAATTTTTAATTTGCTGAGGCAGTTTTTCTAACCTCTGTAAAATTACTTTAGTAGTCTGCGGACGCTGTCCTGGAAGGAGAGCCATCAATTCATCAATAAAATCAGCAAAGGGTTTGTCAATATGCGGTGCTTTATCTCTCCAAATTAGCCTTCCTGTTTTTTGATCTGTTGGTAGATTACTTAGAGGAGTTGCAGTAACTAGATTTACAAAAGTCCGACCCAAAGCGTAAAAATCTGATTGCGGTACTGCTTGACCATTAATTTGCTCCAAAGAAGTATAGTGAGGCGTAACAACAGATGTAACTTCATATCGTCCTCCTCTACCTTTATCAGTTCCCCCACTGCCACTAACTTTAGCTAAGTAAGTATTAGTTAATCGCCGCGCAGTCCCAAAATCAATTAATGCTAGTTGACCATTTGGCTGAAGAACTATATTAGAAGGCTTGATGTCTCGATGGAAAAAATCAGAACAGTGTACCGTATCAAGAGTTTCAACTAACTGTTTCAGCCATTCTAATGCTAGAGATTGTGAAATTTTATCATGAGATTCTATCCATTGTTCCAAGTTTTCTCCCTCAATTTTATCCATCACTAAGCAATGTAATATTAGGCGGCTATTCTTAGGGACAAATGTGAAAAAGTCGTCCACAGTGCTTTCGGGAATATTAGGATGCTCAATCAGTTGCAAAGCCAGAGATTCTTGCTCGATCAACTTAACTAAATTAGGAGTATCCCATTTCAGAACTTTCATAACTCGCTGCTTACCACTAGGATTCGATTGAGTACCAGCGTCGTCTACTTCAAAAACTTCAAAATAATGAAACGGGTTATTAGCAAGCTCTCTCAATGGTTCAACTAGGCGTATGCGATCGTTGATAAGCAGCGAAGTACCACAGGACAGGCAGTTTTCAATGTCATTAGGATTTTGACGTTTATCGCAAAAAGGATTGATACAATAGCATGACATATTTAAAAAACTTATATAAAGCAGACGAGAATTGACTATTATTTCTTAACTAACTCACTAAATGTTTCACTGCTAAGTGCCTCACTAACTGGCTTACAGGCATAAATTTAGCCATATTCAGGGCTTAGGAACAATATTAGAAATTTGTATGCTACTCCGGCGAAAATAAGCAATTACAAAGGGAAAACTCTAGTATGATTATGTGTGTTGTGACACGCTATTAAACCAATTCGCAATTCGCAATTACGTGAAAGTGACGGGGATTTAAACCCCGACACAAAACAAGCTGCTTGTAGAAGCTATGCAACTTTAACCCCCAAACTTAGTTAAGACAACTCTAGTTAACCTGAGTTCGGGTTAAGCCAGAAGCTAAAAAGCTTATTCTGTAAGGATTGAGCAAAACTCTAAGTGATATAAGAAGCGATTAAAGTGGAATCATTTCATCAATAAGGCTTACAAATGAGACTAATGTCAACAATATGCCTTATTGAGAATAGATTAAAACAGAGCTTCAGACCGAACAATGTGAAATCAAGGGTTTTGAGGATTTCTTATCCCGAACTCAGGTTAGTTATGGAATTTGACTTAAAAATATCTATTTCTCTATCGGCACAAGCATAGTCATGGATTTTAATGCTGGACAAAGGCTGAATTTACCACTAAATCCTTCCCTGTCTTCGGCTACCATAACAGGACAGAACCTTACTGAACAGAATTGTTCCAAAACAGTAACTTTTGAAGAAGCTTTGGTTGTAGTAGACGACCTAGTATTTACTAAGACAGGTAGACGGTTATCTGAAGCTGAAATCACTGTCCTGAAGGGAACATGGAATGATTGTGATTACGATGAGATAGCGGAAAACTCACCTTATAGTCTTAATTACTTACAACGGCGTTTAGCTCCTCAACTATGGGATATACTGTCCGCTACCATTGGAAATGGTGAACGGGTTTACAAAAAGAATCTCCGGAATTTTTTTGAACTAGTAACCCCAAAAAAGTATCATACTCCCACAACACCAAGTGCAAAGCAAGTAATCTCTGCCGACAACTCTCTACAAATTATTGGAGATCAATCACCTGATATATCTAATTTTTACGGACGGGTGCAGGAGCTGGCTGATTTAGAAGAATTAGTAACCAAGCACCGTTGTATTTCACTAATAGGAGTGCCCGGAGTTGGGAAGAGTGCGTTAGCTGCAAAGTTAATAGCAGCACTTAGCATAAAATCTCAACCTACATTTGATTACTTTTTCTGGAAATCAGTGTCTCATGCACCATTAGTTCAGGACTTAGTAACTGAACTGATAGAACAAATACAAACTGTAGAACCCTCCTTAAACTTCCCTGAGTATACCCAAGGAAGGATTACAGTGTTGATTAAGCTATTGCAATCGCGTCGCTGTCTGCTGGTATTGGATGAATTTGACGCATTATTTCAGAAAAATAACTTTGAGCAACGGTTAGAGTATGAAACATTTTTTCGTCGCTTACTGGAAGACCAGCACCAAAGCTGCTTGCTTCTAACTGGCCGAATTTTTCCTAATGAATTCGATACCCTAATAAGGGCTAAACGATCTATTCACTATCTCAAAATTAAAGGCTTAGATCCAGATGCTGCAATGCAGCTTTTAGCTGCCCAAGGATTAACTAATCCACAAAAATGCCACGATTTGATTAAAACATATAGCGGTAATCCATTGGAACTACAAACAGTAGGAGAACGAATTAACTACTTTTTCGGTGGTAATACTGAAATATTTTTTGAAAACCAAACTACATTTGTTAGCAGTGAGCTTGAAGCAATACTCGATAAAATGTTCACTCAAGTGTTAAATAAAATCCAGAAGCAGATTATGATTTATTTAGCAAACGAAATAGCTTCAAATTCCCAATCGATTAGTTTTGTTAAGTTATTAACTAATATAAATCAAAGAGATAAAGCATCTTTGTCAACTTCCGAGTTGGTCAAAGCATTAGAAAAACTTGAACGCTTGTCGTTACTAGAAAGTATTCAACATCCAATTACAAAAGAAGTTACTTTTACTGTTGAACCAGTGATTAAAAAGTATATTTTGACAGATCCACAGGGGTTGGTACATACATCTGATACTTTGCCAACATTAGCGATGCCTAGGTTGGCAAGCTACGCATCTTCACAGAGGTATTTATGATTGTAGGAAAACTAGAAGTAGCAATAAAAATTAACGAACTACCACAATCTAACATAGTAGAGAATGGTTGGCAACAATTTGAAATTGACTGTGATGGTCGCGTCATTTCAATTACAGTCAAACCTAAGATTTGGAAGAAACTGACCGATGCTGCTAGTAATTACCCACAATGGGTTGCAGCAATCGCTGGTAAACTTGGTCAGCAAACAGAATATGGGTTCGTGTTAGAGGAACCCAATATACAAGTTTTCGAGCGCAAACCGAAGGCAGAGGTCGTTTCTGCCTTCGGTGCTGCTTCTTGAAGCAAGTGATTACCCAATCAGGGTAAGCTAGAACGAAGACTGGTAAATATGGAGGAGTCAAACAAAGAAAAATCAGAATCTCGTTAGATACCGAAAGACCATAAGTTATGTAAAATCAAGCTAATTGAAAGGAGGTATGAAGGTGAAGATACAACAGTATGAGAATTTAACGCACAAAGCGCCACTAAGGAGTAGCGCTTTGTGCGGGTCTTAAATTTCATATAACCTCAGAGCGGGGTTATCTCACGAAAACCAAAGCAGTGGTAATTAAAGTTTGGCGACTTTCCCACTGATTGGTCAGACGAGATTTTATCCGCTGCTTCTCGTATTATACGAGAAGCCGCACGAAACGCACCAGTTTTGTGTGGCAGTTTTGGCTGTCGAAATTCAGAAGTTTCTGTAAAGTTAAGTTTAGTTAAGAAATATTCCGAATTTCGTAGCAAAAATCAGTAGCAGCGCGAATAACAGTTACCAGTTATCAGTTGGAAGTTAAGTCCAAGATTAGATAACTGTTAACTGATACAACCCCCTCTGAAGCTTGTCAACCAAGAAAACAGAGGTAAATCTATCGTGAAAAATGACTTATGCCCAATACAACAGGGTGTTGGGGTTAGGGTTAGATCAAAATTTTTTTCAAATACCTCTCCTAGGGGCGTGAGTATCATCGGAACAGAAAACCAGGATAAGAAGCATTACATAAATACTACAAAAAAAATTCGGTGCTGAAACTCTTGATTTATCGTCATTGCGTAATTGGTAAGTTGAAAAGTGAGCT
>NZ_JAIVFV010000187.1 GCF_020829445.1 Nostoc sp. CHAB 5836 | reverse complement strand
TCTTAAGGCATCTGCTAGGGGTGCTAAAGAACGGCGATCGCGACAGTTTCCTAAAGCCCAAACTACACCTTTACGCACATAGCCATTCCAATCACTCTTTAGTTGAGCAATTAATGGACTTACTGCTCTTTTAACGAGCCAATTGCCAACCGAAAATAAGCTTTTTGGCAGATTTGCCAGAGATATTTTCGGACGTTTCACACCTCCGGTGGGAGGGCTTTTTACTTTAGTTTAAGCAATTACTAAAGGTGACTTGCTAACTTTAGTAAATGTTATATGTGTTGCTATCACATACTGCTTTCAACTAACTAGTCAAAAAAAATACTTGCCTTGATTTAAAAATCTACCACTCTCTACAAAATAATTCAGACTGTTGGTAGATTTCCCTATAAAGACTCTTCCGATTGTAGCCTGTTTCACAGAAATTGCACTCTTTTTGTGTATTAATCATGAATTTTCACAACAATCGCTAGCCACTATTACCAAAAAGACATTAAAAACGGCAGTTATAGCCTGAAATTTTTTTTCCACTTTTCGGAATTGCAGTGACGTTGTTATTACATTACAAAGTAAGTACGCTTGCTTTTGCCGAACTTCATGTATTTTACACAACATTAATTACGTACGAAGAGTGCATTATATGTTAACTCAGAGGATTCGTCTTAATCTACCCATTTTTACATTTCCTTCATAAATTACGCATTCCTTAGATTAAAGCGGGTTTTGACTTTGGGTAAATACAACAAGGGTAGTGTGGTTGCTTTCAACTAGTTAACCTTCTGCGTACTAATTACCTTAACTGAGGAGTTGAGGCGGTGGAAGATCGACCTGACAGCAGATCAATTTAGGTTTAACTAATTTGGTCTTATTCACACGTTAGCGCACTGTGGCGATTTCAGCCCTATGAAACTTGACAAACTCTTCTTATTGTATACAAAGATATTTTAATCAATTTGAAAACAATTTGTCCTGCGAACTCGCCAATATGGTTTTATCTTAGACAAAAGTACATTAGATACATACGGCAGAATCGCGATCGCTACGGCAGTACATGAAGATATTAACAAGTTTTCTGCCAGATGGTGTCTGCTTTCAGTAGGCATTATCTCGAATAAAGAGAACCCAAAAGGTTGCCTAATGATTTGGTGACAAAGGTTTTTTGCGTAAATAAATTGTAAAATTAAATACTTTTATTTGCGTAAATTTTTGTCATCTTAATTATGAGAAATCCTCAAGATACTTATTTACAGCAGAAATCATGTATTTGAACCATATTTGTCGTAAGGGCACAGCATTGGTCATTGGTGTCAACTTAACGTGAAAGCCCTGTAATCAAGGGATATTAACTCCACTAGCTGACATCACTATCCGCGTCACCCCACCCCAGTTTCGTCTAAAGCCAAAACTTCCCCTCCCCGTGGACGGGGAGGGGATTAAGAGGATCCAGTGCCTTAACTGGGGTTTCCCCAAGTGAAGCATTTGGCGTGTGGGGTAAAATGACTGTGGAATGACCTTTCTGACTTAAGTTGACACCAATGAGCATTGTTCCCTACCCTGTGGTCTATTTACCTAAAAATATAAAAATAACTGTAAGTAGAGCGACGCAAATAAAGCTAACTGGCTAAGGCTGTCATTTGTCATTTGTCCTTCGTCATTTGTAAGGGTTTAAGGTGTATTTACGTTTCGTAACATAGTTTGGTTTATTCTTGCCGACTTACTTAATTGCTGTTTGATAGATGATATTTAGTTATTTTATTAAAGCATAACAAATGTGTTTCTAGGTGGTGGGCTAATAGGGTTCGGTTAAGACTAAAAATAAAAATGTGTAGGTTGGGTTGAGCGTAAGCCTTACCCAACAAAGAGAAAGAAAATGTTGGGTTTCGTTCCTCAAACGCCACGTGCTACCCTGCGGGAACGCTAAAAGCGAACAAGTCTCTTAACCCGCAAGGGCGCTGTGGCTTCCCAACCTACGAATATTCTTAACCGAACACTATTGGGTGGTCAGCATCCACTAACTATAAAAAAGGTAATGGGTGAAAATATATCACTCATTACCAATGTCACGAATTATTGGAGTAGTGTTAACGCATTGATATTAGATATCTAGATCGGTGAAGTTGAGCTTAGAACCATAGGTTTCGATGAATTCTCGTCTGGGTGCGACCCGATCGCCCATTAAAATTGTGAAGATGCGATCGGCTTCGGCGGCATCCTCAATTTCGACTTGCTTCATTTTACGGCTGTCTGGGTTCATGGTGGTGTCCCAGAGTTGTTGTGGCATCATTTCACCCAAACCTTTGAAGCGTTGGATGGTATAGTTGGCGTTAGCAGGAAATTTGGCGATCGCTTGATTTTTTTCGCGATCGCTATAGCAGTACTCATGATTACGTCCCCGTTCTACTTTATACAGTGGGGGACAAGCAATATAAATAAAGCCTTGTTCGATGAGCGATCGTTGATATCGATAGAAAAATGTTAACAACAAAGTCCGAATGTGCGCCCCATCTACGTCAGCATCGGTCATGATCACTATGCGGTGATAGCGCAGTTGAGTGGAATCGAATTCATCACCTTTGACACCTAAGCCGAGGGCTGTAATTAACGCTTGAACTTCGTTATTTTTATAAATTTTGGCATCATCGGTTTTTTCAATGTTGAGGATTTTACCACGTAAAGGCAAGATCGCTTGAGTGCGGCGATCGCGTCCTTGTTTCGCACTCCCGCCGGCTGAGTCCCCTTCGACGATGAATATCTCAGACTCGCTGGGATCACGAGAACTACAATCTGCCAATTTACCAGGTAATGGTGAAGATTCCAGTACAGATTTGCGCCGAACTAATTCCCGCGCATGACGGGCTGCTTCTGCGGCTTTAAAAGCTTGGATGGCTTTATCTAAAATGGAGTCGGCGATCGCAGGGTGAAATTCTAGGTACTCGGTGAGGACTTCTCCCACCAAAGAATCAACAATTCCCCGCACTTCGGTGTTACCGAGTTTGGTTTTGGTTTGTCCTTCAAATTCTGGATCTGGGACTTTAACGGAAATTACCGCAGTCAGACCTTCGCGGACGTGTTCGCCACTGAGGTTTGGTTCATTTTCTTTAATTTTATTTCGTTTGCGGGCGATCGCATTTAATGTCCGAGTCAAAACCGCCTTCAACCCTTCTAAGTGCGTACCACCATCCACCGTGCGAATATTGTTGGCAAAACCTAGAACATTATCCGTGTAAGCATCCGTACACCATTGTAAAGAAACTTCCACTTGTACGTTGTTGCGTTCCCCCTGGACATAGATAATTTCTTCATGCAGTGGCTGCTTCTCGCGGTTCATGTAAGCGATATATTCTTTAATGCCACCCTTGTAATTGTAAGATTCTACTTTCGGTGTATCGCTTTTTAGTAGTTCTAGACGGTGGTCAGTAAAGGTAATTTTGACACCAGCATTCAGATACGCCAATTCCCGTAGGCGACCTGATAAAGTGATGTAATCAAACTCAATGCTAATTGTAAAGATTTGGGTATCTGGCTTAAAAGTGACAGAAGTTCCAGTTCTATCTTCTTTGTAAGGCTTTGTTTGCAGTTCAGTAACTGGGATACCGCGTTCATAACGTTGGAGGTGAACCTTTTTATCTCGCCAAACTGTAACTTCTACAACCTCAGATAGGGCATTAACAACAGAAATACCAACCCCGTGCAATCCTCCAGAAACCTTGTAGCCACCGCCGCCAAACTTACCACCAGCATGGAGTACCGTCATCACGGTTTCCAAAGCCGATTTTCCGGTGCGCGAGTGAGTATCAACGGGAATACCGCGACCATCATCTGTTACAGTCACGGAACCATCAGCGTTGATATCCACCTCTATATGAGTGCAATGACCCGCCAAAGCCTCATCGATTGAATTGTCCACCACCTCGTAAACTAGATGGTGGAGTCCTCGCGGCCCGGTGGTACCAATGTACATTCCTGGTCGTTTGCGGACGGCTTCCAGACCTTCCAGAACTTGAATCTGATCGGCACTGTAACTGCTCGTCATGTAAACTCTCCTGATGCGTGGGGTTCAACTCGCCTAAAGGCAAATAAAAGTAAAAACACTCCAAAATTGTAACACAAAAGCCTTGCTGGCGTCTGTAGGGCATTTTCAAGAGAAGTTTATACTAGGGTTGCACTACCGGGGAAGAGGGGCAGGGGGCAGGGGGCAGGGGGATGAGGGGGATGAGGGAGATGGGGGGGATGAGGGAGATGAATTAATAACCAATGGCCAATGCCCTATGTCCGATAACAAATGACTAATGACTAATGACTAATGACTAATAACAAATGACTAAATTAATTGTGATTTGTGGGGCGACGGCAACAGGTAAGTCTGGTTTAGCTTTGGCTTTGGTGATGCGATTGGGTTCTGTAATTCTCAGTGCTGATTCTCGTCAAGTTTACCGTGAGTTTGATATTGGGACGGCGAAACCAACTGTAGCTGAACAAAAATTGGTGCAGCACTATTTAATAGATATCTGCGATCCAACAGACATGATGACAGTAGCAGACTACCAGGAGCAAACACAAGCTTTAATTGCTTCTGTTAATGTTACACCACTGTTGCTAGTTGGTGGTACTGGTTTATATATCCGTTCTATTGTCCAAGGGATGAAAATTCCGAGAGTTGCACCACAGGTTGAATTGCGATCGCAGCTTGAATCTCTCGGACAACAGCAACTCTACGCAATTTTACAACAAGTTGATCCAGTTGCGGCACAAAAGATTCATGGCAATGATTCAGTGCGGACTTTACGAGCATTAGAGGTATTTTACGTAACTGGATATCCCATTTCGCAACAGCAAGGGGAGAATCCACCAAATTATCCGATTTTGCAAATTGGTTTAGATTGCGATGTTGAAAAGTTAGGCGATCGTATTCAACAGCGTACTGAGCAAATGATCGCAAATGGTTTGGTCGCCGAAGTGGAGTATCTTTGTCAAAAATATGGCGCTGATTTGTCTTTGTTGAATACTTTGGGCTATCAAGAAATTAAGCAGTATTTGGCTGGGGATATTTCCTTAGATGAAGCGAAAGAATTAATAATTTTGCATACCCGACAATTTGCCAAGCGACAACGTACTTGGTTTCGAGCATATCCACAAATTCAATGGTTTGATTCAGATGATCCTGAGTTATTAGAGAAGGTTTGGCTGTGTATAAATGAGTTTATAAGTTGCACAAGTAAGTAAGTTGGTGCGAAAAAAGTCAATTATGCTACGAAACGTAAATAAGCTTAAAAACCTTACAAATGACAAATGACAAATGACAGCCTTAGCCAGTTAACTTTAATTGCGCCGACCTACTTAAGTAATATTTTCTGACTCACGCAAAGATGTAAAAAATTTTGCGTCTTTGCGTGCAGCTTCTAGAGAGTTTCGGGATCAACGCCCATAGCACGCAGTCTTTCTGCTAGGATTTGGGCGCGTTGTTCGGCCTGGGATGCGCGTTGTTCTGCTTGTTGGGCACGTTCATCCCCAGTCAGCAAAACAATACCATCTTGGTAGCACCAGCGTAACCAAGTATCCTGTCTATCTTCAAATTTACCTTCCCACAAAGTTACGCCTAAACCAACTTGTTCTAACCAATTTTCTGAAGTTTCAAAGTAGCGCCTTCCTCTGAGTTCATAAACGCGTAGTACTTTTTCTCCTAATTGTTGATTCGGGTCATATACGATGTAGTAACTAGCCCGCATATGTTCATAAATTTGCAGCTTTTTGCCCAGTTCATCACCTTCTTTATTTGAGACAATTTCGAGGACAACTTCTGGAGGTTTGCCAAAACGCCAAACCATATAACAACGATTTTGTTTTTCCCACCAATTTTCAGGCACTTGGACATCTAAGCTGAGAAAAACATCAGGTACAATTGCGGGTTGTCCGTCTGTATGGTATATACCGACATTGGCTGCTGCTAAAAAAGTCTGCGACTGTAGAGAACTGTAAAGAGAGCCAACCAAGAGGCGTTGTTGTTTTTCCGAAGCAAAATTGTCCACCGGTGTATCATCTTCAGTGATTAGCTGGTTGGCATCTGGCACATAGTAATCATCATTATTGATTAGAACTTGCTGAACCATGATTTTATCCAGTATTTGAGAGCGTTATTTCTAGGTTAGTTGATTGCGTATAGTAAAACAGTAAGGGACTTTCAGTTAAATCAGGCGATCGCGCTTACTCTACATCAAATGCGATCGCTTTTTACTCACTCTTGGCTGCTATTCTTGCAACAATAGTAATTACAGCTATACTAACCAGCCTGCAACATTTACAAAAAACTATGCTTACCCAAGATAAAAAACAACGCAACTGGAAACCTATTCTCAAAGCATTCGAGGCTGTCCTTGGTAAAAATGGTGTAGTGCAACGCCGCGAAGAACTCATTACTTATGAATGCGATGGTTTAACTGGCTATCGCCAACGTCCGGCTGTGGTGGTGTTACCCAGAACTACAGAACAAGTTGCCCAAGTGGTGAAGATATGCAATCAATATTCTATCCCCTTCATCGCACGCGGCTCTGGCACTGGTCTATCTGGTGGCGCTTTACCAGTGATAGACTCTGTTTTGATTGTCACTTCCTTAATGCGGCAAATCCTTAGCATTGATTTGGAAAATCAACGCACAGTTGTACAACCAGGGGTGATTAATAGTTGGGTAACACAAGCGGTTAGTGGTGCTGGATTTTACTACGCTCCTGACCCTTCGAGTCAAATTATTTGCTCTATTGGGGGTAACATTGCCGAAAATTCTGGTGGGGTGCATTGTCTCAAATACGGTGTTACTACTAACCACGTTTTCGGATTAAAAATTGTCACGCCAGAAGGGGAAATTATCGATTTAGGCGGACAAATCCCAGAAATGCCTGGTTATGATTTAACAGGTGTCTTTGTTGGTTCTGAAGGCACATTAGGAATTGCCACAGAAATTACTTTGCGAATTCTCAAAAGTGCAGAATCAATTTGTGTGCTGTTGGCAGATTTTACTAGCATTGAAGCTGCTGGAGCAACTGTTTCTGACATTATCAGCGCCGGAATTATTCCTGGTGGAATGGAAATGATGGATAACATCAGCATCAATGCAGTTGAAGATGTTGTCGCAACTAATTGTTATCCCCGCGATGCTACTGCTATTTTACTAATAGAAATTGACGGTTTAGAAGTTGAAGTTACAGGTAATAAGCAGCGAGTTATCGAAATTTGTAAAAAGAATGGGGCGCGAAATGTCACTTCTGCCACTGACCCAGAAACCAGATTGAAATTATGGAAAGGACGGAAAGCGGCTTTTGCTGCGGCTGGACATTTAAGCCCAGATTATTATGTACAAGACGGTGTAATTCCCCGGACTCAGTTGCCTTATATTCTACATGAAATTGAGGCATTAAGTGAACAATATGGTTATCGTGTTGCTAATGTATTTCATGCTGGTGATGGCAATCTTCATCCGCTAATTCTTTATGATAATTCCATACCTGGGGCATTAGAAAAAGTAGAAGAAATGGGTGGAAAAATTCTCAAACTTTGCGTCCAAGTTGGTGGTAGTATTTCTGGCGAACATGGCATCGGTGAAGAGAAAAAGTGTTATATGCCAGAGATGTTTAGCCAAGTTGATTTAGAAACTATGCAATGGGTAAGACAAGTTTTTAATCCTAAAGGTTTAGCTAATCCTGAAAAGATATTCCCCACACCACGAACTTGTGGAGAAGCAGCAAATGCATCGACTGTCAAGCAATTTGAGGGTGTGGAAAAATTTTAAGAAGAAAGAAGTCAGGAGTCAACACAATTCGCAATTCGCAATTAATGCCCACGGATAAATCCGGGGGCTTGTACCATCAAGGAATAATTGGTCAGAATTCAGGAGTTAAGAATATTTAAACTATTCTGACTTCTAAATTCTGAATCATCATTTCTTTATATCATCCGGAGGATTATAACTTTATTTTGTAGTTATATATCAATAGGCTTGGGTTAAGGATAATTGTAGGTTGGGTTGAAGGTCGTGAAACCCAACAAATGCTCGAAAATGTTGGGTTTCGTTCCTCAACCCAACCTACGCAAATTTATTTTTACGGCTTAAGCCAAGGATATTGAGTTATATATATTCCGATCACACTAGGTCACGCTTACAAATGAATCGGGTTGTTCGCCGTTGTGTTTCTTACTTGCTGTGTTTGGGATTAGTAGTCGCTTTAACAGTTTGTTTGCCCTCTTCACTGCCAGTTTATTCCCAAAAAACAAGCCCTTTAACTACAGAAATTCGCGGCGTTTGGCTGACTAATGTTGCTAGTGGTGTATTATTTGTTCCTTGGGGTATTAACCGTGCTATAAATCAATTATCGGCTCTCAACTTTAATACAATTTATCCTGTAGTCTGGAACCGAGGACATACTTTTTATAAGAGTGCTGTAGCCAAAATGACTACAGGCTCGGATACTCAACCTTTGCTCAATTTCATGCACGGTGGACAAGATGTTTTAGCAAAAATAGTGACACTTGCCAAAAATAAAGATTTGAGAGTCATCCCTTGGTTTGAATACGGGTTCATGACGCCCCATTATTCACAATTAGCAAGGCGTTATCCCGACTGGTTAACAATTGGACAAGAAGGTATAAACTCTATTCAAGATACCCCACCGGAAGAAATCAACAATGTTTTAATAACTAAGCTAGCTTGGTTGAATCCCTTACATCCACAGGTGCAAGAGTTTATCCAAGGGTTAATTTTAGAAGTAGTCAGGGATTATGATGTGGATGGTATTCAGCTTGATGACCATTTTGGAATGCCTGTACAGTTTGGCTACGATCGCTTCACTATAGAACTTTACCAGCAAGAACATCAAGGCAAAAGTCCCCCTACTGACCCTTTTAACTCAGAATGGATGCGTTGGCGAGCAGACAAAATTACTGATTTCATGGCAGAAATCTATCAAGCTGTCAAAGCGGTTAAACCTAAAGTTAAAATATCTTTGTCTCCCAATCCTCAAGCTTTTGCCTACAAATACTATTTGCAAGATTGGGAAAATTGGGTAAAAAAAGGTTTAGTTAATGAGTTAGTTTTGCAGGTATATCGAAATGATCAAAACTCTTTTATCGCTCAACTGGAACAACCAGCTGTAAAATTAGCTCAAAGTCTAATTTCTGTAAGTATTGGGATCTCAACGGGAACGGTAGCTAATCCTGTGAAAATCGCACAAGTGAAAGAACAGGTTCAAGCAGTGCGCGATCGCAATTTTGATGGGATCTCCTTTTTTTACTGGGAAAGTCTGTGGGGTTACATCGTACCGGAATCACCCCAACAGCGACGCAAAGGTTTTTTTGAAATGTTTAATGCTACAACTGTCAGACTATTACAACCAAAAAAATTTTGATGCCATTCGCGCCTGGAAATACTAAATTTGGCTTTACACTTCTGTGGACTTTAGCTACTTTTGGCGGTTTTTTATTGAGTTTGCTCTTAATTGAAGTCGGTGAAAAGCCCGATATTGGGGTAGTCGAGGCCGCTATCGGCGGATTTGCCATCGCACTTCCTCAAGGTTGTCTTCTCAAACAACCTATATTTTGTATCAGGTGGATTTTGTCAAGTCTTTTGGGTTGGAGTCTGATCACTGCGATCGGTATTGGTGGTCTGGGTTGGATTGTACCTAATACTCAGATTATCCCTCAGAGAATCCTGTCTGGGGCGATTTATGGTGGACTTGGCGGCTTGGGCATTGGATTGGCACAATGGTTAGCAATTCCCCAGCCGATGGCGTGGCGATGGATATTTGTCTGTGGGGTAAGTTGGGCTGTTGCTGTCCCCGTGGGTTCTGCTGTCGGAATGATCTTGCACCGCTTAACGCAGCTATTCTTAGGCGAGGTCATCGGATTAGCCATCACTTGGCTGCTGGTTGGTATCCTTACAGGAATGAATGCTCACAAATTGCCATACCTGCGGCGGGTTACGCCTACGTAAGTCCTATACTAAACAAAAATTTATTAATCATAATAAATATCATTGATGTATACTGATGCTTGCACTTAGATATATGCAAACATCTTAAAAAGCATAAAAACAAGAGAGCGCCTAGAAGAGTAATTAATACCAGAGAGAAACTCTCGCATGAATATAAATCCAACGGAATCAACTATAGAGTTGACAAAATTATCACCACCTCAGATTCTCTTCGGCATAGAATTAGATGAAAAAAGTAGTAGCGAGCAGTTTCTACTGAGCATATACGATTCTGTGCAGGCATCAATATTTGTAGTTGACGTTCTGGAGGACGGAGATTTTCAATATGTAGCACTTAATCCCACTCATGAGCGGTGGATAGGGATTCGCTCAGATGATCTGCAGGGCAAAAAACCAGAGGATATTCTCTCTGCCATCGATGCTGCAAAGGTGCGTCAGCGTTACGCTGACTGCGTGCTATTTGGCAAAACTATTTCTTACGAACAATGTTTGCAATTTCAGGGAATCCCCACTTGGTGGAGTACGACTCTCACCCCACTCAGGGATGCTAACTCTAGGATTTATCGACTGATTGGTACTAGTAGCAATATTACCCCTGTTCAGCAAGCAGAACAAGCAGTGGGACTCCAGGTAGAACGAGAGCAACTACTAGAAGCGATCGCTGGGCAGATTCACGAATCTGTAGAATTAGAGACAATTCTGCATCAGACAACAATTGAACTTCGTCAGCAAATCAAGGATCTCAAAGCCAAGTTAGAGTTGCAGAAACAGAAGCACAAAAATCAGTTGCAGCAGGTGCGAAACTTTGAAGCCTTGGTGCGACGCATGACAGAACAAATTCGCGACAGTCTGGATGAAACTCAGGTGTTGCAGACTGTTACCCAGGAGTTAGCAGAGTTACTGAACCTTGACCGTTGCCAAATCGAACTCTATAGCACCTGTGAAACTCTGGTTACTATTACCTACGAGTACAGCATTAACCTACCTCAGTGTCAAGGACTGACCAGACAGATTGCAGACCGTCTGGAAGTTTATCAGCCACTGTTACAAAAACAACCATTGCAATTTTTAGAAATGATGCCGGGATGGCAACCAAAGTTGTTGGTTATGTCCCAGATGGCTTGTCCAATTTTCGATACTCAAGGGATTTTGGGAAATATTTGGTTGACAAGACCATCACAAGAGGCTTTTGATGAATTTGAAATTGAACTAGTGCAGCAGGTAGCAAATGAATGTGCGATCGCGATTCGTCAAGCCCAGCTTTACAAACAAACCCAGGCACAGGTAAAAGAACTAGAAAAACGCGATCGGCTAAAAAACCAATTTCTCAGAACTCTCTCTCAAGAACTGCGGACACCAATAACTAGCATCAGCCTCGCAGCCCAAACTCTCGAAAGTGTCCTCACACCAGCAGAAATATCAGAGATAGAAATAGTTCCCCAACTCTTGCAGATTTTACATAAAGAGTGTGGGCGAGAAAGCAAATTAATTAATGACCTACTCACACTCACATATCTCGAAGCTGAACCCGATCCCCCAACTTTGATTGCCATTGACTTACAAAGCTGGCTTCACCCCATTATCGAGTCTTTTCGGGATCTCACTAACTGCCAGCGACAGCAGTTAAATTTGAAGGTTGATCATGATCTGCCGCTTTTGGAGACAGATATCACAGATTTAGAGCGGATTGTCACCGAACTGCTTAACCATGCTTGCAAGTACACGCCACCGGGTGAATCCATCACAGTCTCTGCTCACCTGATAGGGGATGCAGTAGAGCTTAATATTACCAATTCTGGGATAGAACTTACCAGCAATGAACTGTCACAGATATTTGAGCCTTTCTATCACCTTGACAAACATGATCCTTGGAAACATAGCGGTACGGGATTGGAATTGGCATTAGTGCAGAAAATGGTCAGACATTTAGGCGGCTCAATTTATGTAGAGAGTGCAGCAGGTCAAACCACCTTCACTGTCAAATTCTCCCTTTAATTGGTTTTTGGGCGCGGCACTAGCTAAATAGTCTGAAGTTGTGGTATGGTTATTATTCGTATGGGTGACTAGCTCAACGGTAGAGCAGTAGACTCTTAATCTATTGGTTGCGGGTTCAAATCCCTCGTCACCCACTACTTCCAGCCCTTCAGGAAAAACCCCTTGACTAAATCTTGACTAAATTGCTCTTGCGCCAACCTCTGAAAGCCTTGTCTGCCAAGGATAAGCACCAATAAAATTTTGACTAATTTAAGCAAAAACGCCCCCTTGCTTTTTAACCGTCCAGTGGACTGTCTATCGTGTCCACTGGACAGAAAATGACTGAAGTGAATCCAAGCGTGAATTACTCGCGGATTTTAAAATCTTGGTGTTTGTGAAGAAACTGTTGCAGTTCTTTGATCTCAAGTTTGATTTCTTTAAATAAATCCTCCGTCCGCCTCCATTTGTGATCAATCCTTTCGTCCTTCCCACGAATAGCTAAAAGAGTGGCATCTTTGTAGTTAACGTAATCTTGAAGGTGGATGTCTATTTTTTTGTCAATTGAAGTCAAATCTTTCTGTAAGCTTTTGACTTGTTTCAAGATTTCGCTATGCCCCTCAGCATTAACGTGAGTATTAAAGTCTTCCCTCAAATCCCGCAGGTTATTATCTATTGAATTAAACTTAGTAATTGCTTTTATAATCCCACCCAG
>NZ_JAIVFV010000186.1 GCF_020829445.1 Nostoc sp. CHAB 5836 | reverse complement strand
CTTTTGTCCACTGTGATGCAAGTATTTTGGGCTATTTTACCTCCTTGTCTTGCACCTGAATATACTTCTAGAGTCTGATAATTTAGATACTGTCACCTTTTCTTTCTTTTTCAGCAAGCCCTACTTAATACGAATTTAATGTTTTTTGTAGCTGGGGTTGCAGTGGGCGTAGGCGTAGCCCGTCGGAGACATCGCTTTGTAAAACTATACCAGGATGATCCCAATTGATTACCCCTTGTTCTGCTGGTGAGGAAATATTCGGCCACAAAACCCAGCGACTACCTTGAGGAAGAGTAGCAAGGCTCAGGGGGTTTTGAGTCAGCCAAATCAAAGGATGGCTTTTAGGAACTACTGAACTGGCATCTTCTAATGCTCTGGTTGCTGCTAAGGTTTCTAAAACAAAACGCTCACCTTTAATTAAACCTGTTGATGCTGTCCAGAGTTGCACCTGTAACTGCTGTTTATGTGCATAAAAATACAGCGATGCTGCGGCAATTACTGCTTGTTCAAAGTTTTCTTCTTCCCACTTGGTAGGACTGTCAAGGGCAATAATTATTTCTTGTCCACCTGTCACCATTTCTAACTCTCGCACTCTTAATTCTCCATAGCGGGCGCTAGTTCGCCAGTGAATTAGACGGGTAGGGTCTCCGATGCGGTAGGGACGGAGCGATCGCACCAGCCCTGTTGTCGCTGTCTGCAACGGTCTACCACGAGGATCGCCTCTTTTGCTCTCTTCTTGCCCCATTTCGTCTACTAGGGGGCAGGTAGCCAAGGGTAACACTGTGGGATAGACGATCGCTGTAGCAGCACAGTCACGCTGACGCCGACACCAGAATAAGCCCAATGGCGCACCAGAACCCAGTTCGACTGTGTGCCAGCGATAAACACCCCGACGCACAGTAGGATGGTAATATACCCAACGGTAACTACCTTGGCTAGGAATTGTCTCGATTGCCTTTTGTACTGGTTTTCCTAAGACGAAGGGTAGTATATCTTCAACTTGCAATAAGCTTACAGGCTGCTGTGTCTGATTGCAGATTTCTAATTCCACCGTTAGATCGCTGCCTGCTGACACTGGCTGGATGGGACGGCGAGTGATAGATAGATTTGTGAGCGATCGCGGCGGTAAGATGGCTGCTACAACCAAAAGGGCAAAACTAATGCCGCTAATGGCGTATAGCCAACCAGCCATCGTATTGATACCTGCGCCAAAAAAACAAATAGCCGTTGCTGCTAGTACCCAACCGCCGTATGCAGGCGCACTGGCGCGGGTTTCTAGCCAATTGGTGATGATTTGGATGATTTTCATGTTTCTTTTTTAACCCAACACCACCCAAGATTCACAGTGTCTCAGAGGTTGGTCAAAAAAACCATATTTTCTATTTATTAAGATCTCTGAGCAAAGCTTGTAAGAAATGCGGGTTTTTCCATGCCTACACACCTTACTTAGACGTTGGCGTTCCTAAAGCATTGCGTAACGCAAAAAAAGTGATAATGCTATAATACTATAGGGAGTATGCTAAAATTTGCCTTACTTCAGGACATTTGAATCTAGAATAGATACTCAAATGTCTGAATAAATAGCTGGAGAGGTGTCCGAGCGGTTCATGGTGACGCACTCGAAATGCGTTTTGGGGAAACTCAACGGGGGTTCGAATCCCCCCCTCTCCGTTCAAAAAGATTACTGAACAACTAGTACACTAGTACAGCACGGCGTAAATAAACATACCATTTCAAATGCCGCAAGAGTTTGGAATACAATTATGCGTGAATGGGTGACTTCCGCCTTCCGCTAGTACTCCCTTCCCGCCAGAAGAATACCTAATTTTTTTACGAACCGCAAACGCGAGTGCGTCTCCCCTTCTCCCAAAGGGAGAGGCTAGCGCCAAGGGAGAAGGACGTGGCGTTTGAGGAACGAAACCCAACATTTTCTTTCTCTTTGTTGGGTAACGCATTGCTCAACCCAACCTACACATTTTTATTTTTAGTCTTAACCGAACCGTATTGGATTGACTAAGTACGTTGGCGCGAAAAAAGTCAAGTATGTTACGAAACGTAAATAAGCTTAAAACCTTTACTAATGACCAATGACAAAGGACAAATGACAGCCTTAGCCAGTTAACTTTAATTGCGCCAACCTACTTATCTACTTAGTCACATATTTCTCAAAAAACACTAAAATATACGCTAACAGCACAGATTTTTGGGATAAACTGATGCCATCGTGTGAGGAGTGAACGATGGTAAATCGCAACCTGGGGCGAGTATTCTCATTTAGTTTTATCAGCATCTGTTTATATCTGGGTATTA
Source organism: Nostoc sp. CHAB 5836 (assembly GCF_020829445.1). Lineage (GTDB taxonomy): Bacteria > Cyanobacteriota > Cyanobacteriia > Cyanobacteriales > Nostocaceae > Nostoc. The sequence continues at coordinate 10,420 of NZ_JAIVFV010000186.1, read as the reverse complement.
GTATAGGAGTGATTATCCGGCTTGGGCAATCACAGCGATTAAATGCTGCGATTAAACCTACTAAACCTGTGCGATTTCCATTAGTTATTCCTGAACTTACGCCATCAACAACAAAACAACAAACCTCTCAAAATACTATTACTATCAAAGCCGTTGGAGACATTATTCCCGGCACTAACTTCCCTAACCATAGATTACCTCCCTTTCGAGATCAATTATTACCAAAGTCAGTGAGAACTCACTTGCAAGGATCTGATATCTTGTTTGGTAATTTTGAAAGTAGCTTAACTAATTATCCCTATACTGCCAAAGATATTAGTCGAGGACAAGTATTTGCATTTCGCTCTCCACCTGTATATGCCCAGCTATTTGCTAAGGTTGGTTTTAATGTGTTTAATATAGCGAATAACCATGCAATGGACTTTGGCTCGGTAGGGTTCAAAGATACAATCAAAAATCTTGAGGCTGTAGGCATTGCAACATTAGGTCATAAAAATCAAATTCTTTATCTGGAGGCTAACAATATCCCTGTAGCAATGGTTGGGTTTTCTCCTTATGAAATGTATAATTCCATTCATAATTTAAGAGCAGCCAAAGCACTCGTAGCCGAAGCCAAAAATAAAGCCAACATTGTAGTGGTATCGATGCACGCTGGAGCCGAAGGAACGGGGGCGCTACACGTTAAGAACCAGACAGAGTTTTTTTATGGAGAAAACCGAGGTAATTCAATCAAGTTTGCTCGAAACATGATTGATGCAGGAGCAGACTTAGTGCTAGGTCATGGCCCTCACGTTCCGAGAGCAATGGAAATTTATAAGGGAAAAATTATTGCCTATTCTTTAGGCAACTTTTTGGGATATAAGACTTTATCTACAAATGCCCAAACAGGTGACTCAATGATTTTAGAAATCAAACTCAACTCTGCGGGAGATTTGGTATCAAGTAAAATTATCCCCGTGCGGATGGATCGGCAGGGAATCCCTTATGTTGATCAGCGTTTTCAGACTGTGAAACTTATCCGTTATTTGAATAATCAAGCTTTTCCCAAGAATCCGATGAAGATTAATAAGAAGGGGGAAGTTGTTGTAGAAAATCGGCTTGGTCATCCTTAAGCGTCGTTATTTTGAGCATACCGACCAGAGGACTTTTAAAACATCGTCTAAGCTCGACTTTATCCAAAATTAAGAACTCAGTTTTCTTTATGCGGCAAAAACCCTGGCTTTTTAGCAAATACTTTTTCCACTCTACAGGTTATCCATAAAATTCAAAAACTAAAACTACCGTTCCACAAAGGTTTCAACTTCAGCGTTCACGTAGCGAAAAAAATGGATAAAGTCGAGCTTAGAGGATGTTTGAAAAGTATTGGGCGAATAGAATTCGCTACTACACAAACTAAGTCCACCTGCGTGGACTAACACGAAATCAAGGTTTTTAACCTGCGTAGGCAGGTTTTGTTTGTATAGCCGCGACTTCTAGTCGCCCGGCGAGTAATAAATTAGACTTTTCAAACATCCTCTAAACAAGGCGAGCAATCCTAGCCATTTTTCTAGGATGAATTCTCCCCATTTTTCCAATGCCATCTCTGTTCAGAAAACGGCACTATCTGAATATCTAAGAACCTTTGCGGAAAAATTTTATGTCTTCATTACTGGCTTTGTCCAACAGTTTAGCTGACACCGTAGAAGAAGCTGGAAGTGCTGTGGTTGCTGTGAATGGGGGTACACGCTTTTCTCCAAGCGGCATTCACTGGCGTAATGGCATCATTATTACCTCTGATGAATCCCTCCAGCGCTATGACGATATCACCATCACTTTATCAAATGGTAGTACTGCACCAGTAACACTCATCGGTCATGATTCTAGCACTGATATAGCTGTTTTTAAACTAGAAAATCTAGAAATACCTGTGGCAAAAGTTGGCGATGCCAAAACGCTTAAAGTTGGTCATCTGGTACTAGGACTGGCAAGAGGTAGCGAAGGTGACTTAAGGGCGGCGATGGGTGCGGTCAGCGTGGTTAGCGGTGCTTGGCGGAGTATGAATGGCGGAAATATTGACCAATTCATCCGCCCAGACATTACCCTTTACTCTGGTTTTGCAGGTGGCCCCCTTGTAGATGCTGCTGGTTTTGTAGTAGGCATGAATACATCGGGACGGCGTGGTACTGCTTTAACTATTCCCACTGCTACAGTCGATCGCGTGGTTGACCAATTAGTAGCCAAAGGACGCATTTCCAAAGGCTACTTGGGTGTGGGAATGCAACCTGTACGCTTACCAAAGAACCTAAAAACTGCTCTAAATTTAAGTTCTGCAACTGGAGTAATTGTTGTCAATGTTGAGCCTTCTGGGCCTGCTGACAATGCAGGTGTGCTACTTGGCGATGTTTTGGTGACGTTGGATGGTGTAACTGTGGGTGATACAGGTGATGTACTGGCACTGCTCAATAGTAGCGATCGCATTGGTAAAGCTGTCAAGGTGCAAGTAGTCCGGGGTGGGGTGTTAATTGAGTTAGCGATCGCAATTGGCGAACGACCTTTGTAATTCGTAATTCCCATAACATGACAAATACAACATTAACTAACATCGCTGCTGAATTGACAGAGGTAGCTGCTACGCTACGCCATCGCACTGTCAAAGTGAAAAGCGGCTCTCTGGGAGTCGGTTCTGGTGTAATTTGGCAACCTGACGGACTAATTATTACTAATGCCCATGTGGCAACCAGCAACCGCGCAACTGTGGAATTGGCAGACGGAAGGGTATTTGATGCGGTGCGTACACAATTTGATCCACAGCAGGATTTAGCAGCCCTGAAAATTGTCGCCACTGATTTAACTGCTGCAAACATCGGTAATTCTGAGGCGCTACGAGTGGGTGAGTTAGTCTTGGCGGTGGGTAATCCCTTTGCTGACAGTGGTGCTGTGACAACTGGAATTATCTATGCAAATAATCCTCGGGCTGTTATGGCTGATTTGCAGCTGTATCCTGGAAATTCTGGAGGGCCGCTTGCCGACTGTCTCGGTCGAGTCGTAGGAATTAATACAATGATTGTTAATGGTTTGGCTGTGGCAGTTCCCAGCAACAGCGTTGAGGGTTTTTTACAGGGAAATAGTCGCCCGCAGCTGGGAGTTACACTGCAACCCGTGCTTTTAGGCAGGCGTAGCTTGGGTTTATTGGTGTTATCAATTCTACCTGGCAGTGCGGCAGAAACTGCTGGTGTGCAAATAGGCGATGTTTTAATTGGAGTTTCAGGACGATTATTCACTAGTATGAATGATTTAACCAAATATCTTCATGACAGTAAAGGATCTGTGCCGCTACAACTCCTACGCGGTGGGCAGCAATTAGTAATTTATGTTGCCGTGCAAGCTGGGAAAACTGCTGTGGAGGCGACATGATCCGAGTGATGGTAGTTGCCACTTCCCCTGTAGTACGAGCAGGGTTATCAGCCGTGGTAACTACCAATCCTCGGCTGACGGTTGTAGGTAGTGCATCGGATTTGGATGTATTGGCAAAGGAAGTTGGGCAATTACAACCAGATGTGGTGCTGGTAGATTTGAGCAGCAATCTTCAACAATCGGTGTGGGAAAAATTGCTGCTCATTCAAGAGGAACAATACTCATTAGGAATGATCGTCATTGTTGAAGAACTCGACAGCATCGACTTAGAGACGGCATTACGTTCTGGTATCCGGGGGATATTGCCCAGTCATAGCACAGAGTCAGAAATTGTCGCTGCTGTGGAGGCGATCGCTTTTGGTTTAGTAGTGCTGCACCCCGATGCCGTAGAATTACTGTCTATCCGAGAAAAAGTGGTAGCTAATCCTGTACAAACCTTGACACCACGGGAGATAGAAGTTTTAGGAATGCTGGGGTCAGGGTTGGGAAATAAAGCGATCGCTAAACTTTTGCATATTTCTGAGCATACCGTCAAATTTCATCTCTCATCCATTTTTCAAAAGCTCAGTGTCTCCAGCCGCACTGAGGCTGTTGCTGTGGGTGTCAGACTGGGTTTGATTATGCTGTGATCTGTAGTCATTAGCCCACCTTCCGCACCCTGGGGTGTCAGATAGTGTAATTACTAAGTTTTTGTGATTGTTGTAGTTGCAGATTATGCTCGTGCATCTTCATATTTAAGTTATTTTACTGGTTTTATGTATATTCAGTAGCTTTGTTTATGTCTAAAAACCAGTAAAAACCGATTGTGACAGTTGAGCGTGCGGAATGTAGGATTAGATATAAAAGACATCGCAATACGGTTCGGTTAAGATTTCTCCGCCTATGGCAACCCCTTTAAAAAAAGGGGGGAAAGGTTTTAGCCCCCCAATTTATCGGGGGGTTGGGGGGATCTTCCGGGGCAAAATATCACTAACCGAACCGTATTGCAATTTTTCCCATCGCAGTTCTTGGAGAACAATTATCACTTTACCTTGTTTTTGTTCTTAACCGAGAAGTATTGGATCAAGTCTTATTTGAATCGTATTGGGAGTAAGCCAGAGGTTTTGTAATCTATATTCTTGTCCAACTCCCATCATTGGGGTTAACACGCCATAATCCCTGACCTTGGGTGATATATAGCCAGCCATTTAAGGCTGTCATACTTGTAGAACCACTCCAATCCCCTGTTCCTAGTCTTATCCAACTCCCATCATTGGGGTTAGCACGCCATAATCCCTGACCTTGGGTGATATACAGCCTACCATTTAAGGCTGCCATAGCTGTGGAACCACTCCAATTACCTGTTCCTAGTCTTATCCAACTCCCATCACAGGGGTTAGCACGCCACAATCCCTGACCTTGGGTGATATACAGCCTACCATTTAAGGCTGCCATAGCTGTGGAACCACTCCAATTACCTAAAGTTGGTATTCGCGAACTCCCATTACAAGCTTCAGGTATCGCAAAAGCCTGATTAGTGGGGCTTATAAGCAAAACTGTAGCACTAGCTAAAAGAGTCATTAAACTTTGTGAAAGAGTGAATTTAAACTTCATAACAGTGTTCATTTACAAATACTCCAAACAGTTGTAAGTTCCAGTATTTAAAACAATTCTTCACAGGTATTGAGATTAAACTTGTGTGTACACTTTCGCCTTTTTAAAGGAGGCTACTAATGACATACAGCCTCTAATTAGGTCATGGTGTACATATATCACATTTGACTCGTCATTTATATGAACATTTTAATGCTATCTTCCACCTTTCCCTACCCACCAACACGCGGGGGAACCCAAGTTAGGACATTTAATTTACTCAAATACCTGAGTCAACGCCATACTGTTACCCTCGCAACTCAACGCGACAGCGATGTTACCGACGCAGAAATCGCAGGATTACGCGATTGTGTGGATCATCTAGCCATTTTTGAACGTCCGCCAGATTCTCAAAGGACTGGCATATTCGAGAAGATACAGCGATTTGGTAGATTTTTGCAACAGGGCACACCGCCAAGCGTACTCAACCGCTACTCAATTGCAATGCAAACATGGGTTAATAATTGGGTGGAAGCGGGAAAATGTGATGTAATTACCTGTGAACATAGCGTCAATGAAATTTATATACAATCGCATTTTCACCAACAGCTAAAAACCATAGTTAATGTTCATAGTTCCGTTTACGCTACCTGTCGGAACCAACTAGCAACCGGCATTTCGGAAAATTCCCTCAGAGACCAAATTAATCTGCCACTTTTGCGTCGTTATGAGCAAAGTTACTGTGCTAAATTTTCGGCAATTGTCACAACAACAGAAGAAGATAAAATTCAACTACAAGAGTTTAACCCCAATAGTGAAATTACAGTTATTCCCAATGGTGTAGACTTAGTTTCTTTCCCCAACCGTAGTAACGATCCAGGAGGACATTGCTTAATTTTTATTGGTGCAATGGATAATTTAGCAAATATTGATGCTGTCTGCTTTTTCAGCAAGGAAGTATTGCCAGAAATCCAAAAATTGTATCCCGATACAACTTTCGATATTGTCGGTTCTCATCCAGTACTAGAAGTTTTAGCACTTGCTCAAAAACCAGGAGTTAATGTGATTGGGCGTGTGCCTTCGATGGTAGAATATTTACATCAAGCCACCATTTGTGTTGTACCCATGCGAACTGGGTTTGGGATTAAAAATAAAACTTTAGAGGCAATGGCAGCTGGTGTACCCATAGTAGCTAGCGATCGCGGCTTAGAAGGATTAGCTGTCGATGGTGCTAGTTATACACTACGGGCATTACGAGCGAATAAACCCACAGAGTACGTCACCGCTATCAGTCAACTATTTGATCATCCACATCTGCGTTCAGAATTATCTCACAACGGCAGACAACTGGTAGAAACAGAATTTACTTGGGATATCGCTGGTAAAAGTTATGAACAAGTTTGTCGGAAGCATCCCAATTTTGCTTAAATCTTTTCCCTCATATCATGTCCGCATCATTAGTTATGATTCCCACAGTCATTGCACCCCACACGCCAGATGCACAACGAAGGGGAGACGCCAACAGTAGACATCTCCAGAAATTAATTATGCGTTGCCTGAAACCCTTGTAGAGACGTAGCACTGCTACGTCTCTACATTCATTTTAACCAGATGTCTAGTCATTTTACCCCACCCCTCAATCCCCTCCCCGTTCACGGGGAGGGGAGGTTTTGGCTTTAGACAAAACCGGGGTGGGGTGACGCGGATCGTGATGGGAAGTGAGTGAACTCTTAATCATTCCCAATACTGCTCGGTTAAGAAAAATCGTAGGTTGGGTTGAGGCTCTGCGAAACCCAACAAAGCCCCCCAAATGTTGGGTTTCGTTCCTCAACCCAACCTACACGGGTTAAGGTTTTTGGGCTTAACCGAGCAGTATTGTAATCATTCCTTGCTTGGGTTTCACGTTAAGTACACCTATGGGCCCAGCACTCCTTATGGGCGCGATGGTTGCTTACCAACGCCATAAGTAAGTCGCAAGAATAAACCAAGCTATATTACGAAACGTAAATACACCTTAAACCCTTATAAATGACCAAGGACAAATGACAAATGACAGCTTTAGCCAGTTAGCTTTATTTGCGTCGCTCTACTTAGTGCAATTTATCTTTAATCCAAGTTTGGAAGTTGTCAATGTAGCTAAATATCACTGGCACTACCACCAGTGTCAACAGAGTGGAAGTTGTGAAACCGCCCATAATGGCAATTCCCATTGGTTGGCGAACTTCAGAACCGGCGCCAATTCCTAATGCTAAAGGTAAAGTACCTGCGATCGTTGCGAGAGAAGTCATTAAAATCGGGCGCAGACGGGACACACCCGATTCAAGGAGGGCCTGACGTTGGGTTTTGCCTTGCTCCATGTTGATGATTGTGTAGTCAACTAACAGAATCGAATTTTTGGTGACGATTCCCAACAGCAACACCACACCAATCAGGGCATATATTCCCAAGGGTTTTTGAGCAACCATCAACGCTACCAATGTACCGCCTAAACAAAAGGGCAACGCTGCCATAATCGATAATGGATGGAGGAAGTTGTTATACAGCAGGACTAGAATTCCATAGATACACATTAATGCCAGCCCTAATGCTCCGCCAAAGCGACTAAAAATGTCTTGCATAATTTTGGCGCTACCAGAGGGTTGTTGTACTACCCCTGGGGGCAAGTTTTGCATCACAGGTAGTTTGTTGATTGTTTGTACAGCCTCTCCCAAAGAAATTCCTTGCAAATTGGCTTCTACTGCAACTTGACGGGCGCGATCGTAGCGGTTGATGGTAGCAGGGCCGCTACCAAAGCGGATATCTGCGACTGCTACAAGGGGAACCAATCGACCATTTTGACTGGGGACTTGCAGATTTGTAATTGTGTTGATGTCAGTCCGCGCTTTCGGGTCGATTTGGACACGAATGGGGATTTGGCGATCGCTCAAATTAAATTTTGCCAAGTTGGCCTCATTATCGCCGATGGTGGCAAGGGAAGCAGTCCGAGCGATCGCTTGCACTGTCACGCCCAAATCTGCGGCTCGTTGAGGGTTGGGAATTACCAAAATCTCTGGTTTAACTAAACTTGCACTAGAAGACACTTCTACTAATCCGCCTATGGATCGCATCTGCTTTTCTAGAGCATCAGCAGCTTGATTCAATGCTTGGGGATTTTCACTCCTGAGCACAATTGATAAATCTTTACTACTACCACCTGGTGATTGACTTTGGAAACTAATTCTCGCTCCTGGTATTTGCCCAAAGGAAGGGCGCACTTGTTCCTCAAACTGTTTTTGGGAAATATTTCTTTCTTCTTTGGGTTTGAGATTAATGGCAAGGTTTGCAGAATTGATTTCTTCTGTGGCTAGTACACGTTCAACTACTGGGTTTTGCCGAATGATGTCAGTCGCTTGCGTGACTACTTTGTTCACGTCTTCTAATGTGGAACCAGGAGGTAGTTCTATAGATACGTTGGAAATTCCAAAATCGCCATCATCAACGAAACCCTTGGGAATCAACGGAACTAGCATCACACTGGCAATGAAGAAAGCTAAGGCGATCGCCATTGTTGTCAATCTATGGCGTAACGCCCACTGTAAAAGTGATTTATAAGGTTGAAAGCGCCGAGGCTTTTCTGTTGTGGGTTTTCTGTTTTCCTGGTTTCTACCTGGAAGTGTAAATTTAAAATTAAAGAATTTTATTGCTCTCCCTGTTCCCCCACTCCCCTTCTCCTCTAAAAGATACGCCCCCATCATGGGCGTAACCATCCGCGCCACAAGAGTTGAGAAAATTGTGGAAACGGCAACGGTAACACCAAATGGTTGAAAAAATTGCCCCGGAATTCCACCCATAAAGGCAACGGGGAGAAACACCGCAATAATCGTTGCTGCACTTGCGATGACTGCTAATCCCACTTCGTCAGAAGAGTCAAAAGCAGCTTCCCAAGCTGACTTGCCCATAGTCATGTGCCGTTCCATGTTTTCAATTTCCACAACGGCATCATCTACCAAGTTGCCCACCGCCAGCGCTAATGCCAACAAAGTCATGTTGTTGAGGGTGTAACCAAGGGCCTGCTGCACTGCAAAGGTGGGAATTATTGATAAGGGTAAGGCAACAGCCGTAATTAATGTTGCTCGCCAGTCCCGCAAAAATACTAAAATAACGATGACTGCCAGCACCGAAGCTTGCATTAATTCGTCAATGGTGCTTCGGTAGGATTGGCGAACAATATCAGCTCTAGTAAAAATTAAATCCAGTTTGACATCTGGAGGAAGTGTTTTTTCCAGTTCTTGGATTGCTGCTTTCACTCCTTGTTCTACTGTCACCAGAACACTGCCGGTACTGCGCAACACCTGGAAAGCTACTGTAGGTTGATTATTCAAGCGGGCCGATTGACGCACGTCGGCAAATTTATCTTCTATGGTTCCCAGGCTGGATAAGGGTACGGAACCACCTTGTGGTAAGAGAATTTCGTAGGTTTTCAAAATATCCACACTGCTAGCACTTCCTAAAGTGCGGATACTTTGTTCACTACCACCAACTTCAGCACGTCCGCCAGGTAAGTTAATATTTAAGGCGCGGATTTGGTCGTTTACCTGGGTGGCGGTGATCGCTAGAGATTGTAAGCGATCGGGATTAAGATTAATGCGAATTTCTCGGTCAACCCCTCCCACACGCCGAATTTGGGCTACACCACGGACTCCTAATAAGGCGCGGCTAATGGTTTGGTCTACGAGGTTGCTTAATTCTTCTACAGAACGCTGATCTGATTTAACTGCGTAAGTAATCACCGGGCCGCCGGAAAATTCCAGGCGTTCCACAACGGGGTCGTTGATATTTTGGGGTAAGTCTTGGCGAATTTGAGCGATCGCATTTCGCACATCATTGGTGGCGCGATCGCTATCTGTACCCAAAACAAAATTGATTGTGGTCTGAGAATTCCCATCGCTGACAGTGGAAGTCATAAAGTCGATATTACCCAACCCGGCGACCGCATCTTCAATTTTTTTCGTTACTTGGGATTCTAATTCTGCTGGGCCTGCACCGGGTTGGGTGACTTTGATCAAAACTGTTGGCACATCAATATTTGGATTAATATCAATCCCCAAGGATATGAAGGAGAACCAACCCACAACCGTCAAAATTAAAAATAAAACTATGGTGGGAACAGGTTTTTTGATCGACCAAGCTGAGATATTAAAGGACATTGGAAAATTTTAGATTAGTCATTAGTCATTAGTCATTAGTCATTAGTCATTAGTCATTAGTCATCAGTCATCAGTCATTAGTCATTAGTCATTTGTCATTTGTCATTTGTCATTCGTCATTCGTCATTAGTCATTAGTTATTTCTCCCTCATCTCCCTCATCTCCCTCATCTCCCTCATCTCCCTCATCTCCCTCATCTCCCTCATCTCCCTCATCACCTAACATGGGAAGATTATGTATGGGTTACGTCCAGTCAACAATTCAATGCT
>NZ_JAIVFV010000185.1 GCF_020829445.1 Nostoc sp. CHAB 5836 | reverse complement strand
GATCACAAATGTTGAGCAAGATCGGCAAAAACAGGATCATCAAAAATTATTAGTAGTTATAACGGCGATAGCTGGCTGTATCACACTTAGTGTTGGAGCGTGGTTTTTGCAGTCGCTAAAACCTGCAACTGATACTCAAAAAAAATTATATCAAGATGGAGTCAATAAATATGATGCAGGAAACTATGAAGGAGCAATTGAAGATTTCAATCAGGCTATTGAATTAAATCCGCAAAATGCTTTGGCTTATAATCGGCGAGGCGATGCTTATTATCGATTAGGAGACTACGAACAAGCACAAGCAGACTCTAGTCAAGCCATTTTGCTCAATCCTCAAGATGCTAATGCCTATTTTGATCGAGGATTTGCTTTTTCGGAATTAGGTAAGTACAAAGAAGCGATCGCAGATTATACTCAAGCAATTAAGTTAAATTCGGAGGATGCATACGCTTACTATGGCCGAGGGTTAGCCCATGTTCAACTGAAGAATAATAAAGGAGCAATGGCAGATTTTAGCAAAGCGATCGCTCTCAAACCTCAGTATACCGAAGCCTACTTGCAGCGAGGAATTCTCCGCCGTCGCCTCAGACAAAGACTTGAAGCAATCCAAGATTTTGATCAAGTAATTAAGATTAATCCTAGTGATGCTAAAGCTTACTATCAAAGGGGTTTAACTCAATCTATTAATAAACAACAATATGCAGCAATTAAAGATTATACGGACGCAATTAACATCAATCCCAAATATATAGAAGCCTATCTTAATCGTGGTGATGTTTACAGTGATTTGGGAGATAATCTCGAAGCTACTGAAGATTACAACACTATTTTACAGATTGATCCGAAATTTATTGCAGCTTATATTCACAGAGGTATGCACCGCTTTTCTTACGGAGATTATAAAGGCGCTATTGAAGATTACACCGCAGCACTGAAACTAGATCCTAATAATGTAGTAGCTTACAACAACCGTGGTAATGCCTATCTCGAACTGGGAAATAAAAAAGCTGCAAATCAGGATTATTCACGAGCGATCGCAATTAATGCTAACAATGCCTTAGCCTACTATAACCGGGGCGTAATTCGCACCAAGCAGAAAAATAAACAGGGTGCGATCGCAGATTTTAAAAAAGCCGCAAAACTATTCCAACAGCAAGGAGAACAAGATAATTATCAAGATGCACAGAGGGAAATTGCAATTCTACGAAATAAGTCAGCACCAGTAAAAAATACCCGCCCTAAATCTGGGAAAATAGAAAAAAATTGAGCTACGACTCAATATAGTATTAACTGTCAACGTCAACACTCTTAACGAGTGATTGTGCTATTTTACGACTAGTGGTCTCTCACATTAATTTTGCTGAGTTCGTAGTAAGCACTTCAGTGCTTAAAAATCAAGGACTAAAGTCCTGACTACGAACTTTTTACCCTTCATAACTAATGAGACAGACCACTAGTACAATAGACATCTGGTAGAAATTAAATATGCGTTACCCAGAACCCTTGTAGAGACGTAGCAGTGCTTCGTCAAAACAATTCTTTTTCACTCCTATGTCTAAGTACAGATGCAGCGTAAAATCGTGGCCAATTGAGGGTTGAAATTTAAACGCATAGGCGCCTCGCCTTCCCGCAGGGTAGGAACGCAAAGGGAAGCGCATAGGCGCTTCGCCTTCCCGTAGGGTAGGAACGCAAAGAGAATTCGCTACGAATTTATGAAATATTGTACTAAGCTAGTTTTAAGGGTTTGTAATAAGCACTTTAGTTTTTAGAAAATAAATATTAATGTTTTACAAGTAGACTGAATCAACCTTAAATCGGTAAACAAACGTGAATCTCCCATTGATTATTCGTGCTGAAAAACACAACGAGAAAACGGCGATTCTCGTTCCGAGAGGCTGCGCCAACGCTACAACAGACGGAGTATTTACATATCGGGATTTGCTACATATTTCTAGTCAAATAGCAACAGGTCTTATTCAAAATACAGAAGATTTACAGGAGCAGCGAGTTGCCTTTCTCATCCCGCCTGGGTTTGAGTATGTAGCCACTCAATGGGGGATTTGGCGTGCTGGTGGCATAGCTGTACCTCTGTGCATTTCCCACCCACGACCAGAATTAGAGTATGTTATTACCAATTCTGGAGCATCGATTATTATTGCTCATCCCAATTTTGAGGGTATACTGCGATCGCTCGCCCAAGAACACAATTTGCGATTTATCCTGACTTCAGAAACGCTCCCATCTAATATTGCTCATCTCCCAGAGGTAGATATCACTAGACGCGCTTTAATTCTCTACACTAGCGGTACAACTGGTAAACCCAAGGGTGCAGTTACAACCCATCAAAATATTCAAGCCCAAGTGACTAGTTTGATTACCGCTTGGGAATGGACATCTAGCGATCGCATTTTACATATATTACCTTTACATCATATTCATGGAATTGTCAACGTCTTGACTTGTGCTTTATGGGCTGGTGCGGAGTGCCATATATTGAGCAAGTTTGACACCGAAACCGTTTGGAGGCGAATTGGTGACGGTGACTTAACCCTATTTATGGCAGTACCAACAATTTATGTGAAACTAATTGCTGCTTGGGAAAATGCCTCTAAGGAACGCCAAAAAAGTATGTCAGAAGGCTGTGCTAAAATGCGCCTGATGGTTTCTGGCTCGGCAGCATTATCGGTTCAAGTTTTAGAAAAGTGGCAAAGCGTCAGCGGCCATTTTCTGCTTGAGCGCTATGGGATGACGGAAATTGGGATGGCGCTATCGAACCCTTTACACGGTGAACGGTTGTCTGGATATGTGGGGAAGCCTCTGCCTGAAGTTGAAGTAAGATTAGTTGATGAAAGCACAGAGTTAGTCCCACCCGGAACCCCAGGAGAGATCCAAGTTAAAGGGCCTGGAGTCTTTCTAGAATATTGGCAAAACCCCCAAGCAACTGCCAAAGCCTTCCAAGATGGCTGGTTTTGTACTGGAGATACCGCCGTAGTTGAGAACGACAATTACCGGATTCTGGGACGAATGAGTGTGGATATTATCAAAACGGGAGGGTATAAAGTTTCAGCTTTAGAAATTGAAGAAGTGTTGCGAGAGCATCCAGATATTCAGGAATGTGCAGTGGTTGGAGTTGGCGATTTAGAGTGGGGTGAGCGGGTGTGTGCGGCGTTAGTATTGCAAGGGTCACAACCTTTGACATTACAAGCTTTCAGGAGTTGGGCAAAAGAGCGATTGGCAATTTATAAAGTGCCAACCCAAATTTTGACAGTTGAAGAATTACCGCGCAACGCTATGGGTAAAGTGATTAAACCGACAGTGGTTGAGCTATTTGCGATTCTGAAACATAATCAAGCAGACCAAGATGTGCGTCCAATGTGATGAACGAAACTGTTTACATCGAAACCAGTATTGTTGGCTACTTGACTGCTAGACCCAGCAACAACTTGATCCTGATGGCTAATTTAGAAGCTACGCGAGAATGGTGGGACAGACGTCGCAATCAGTTTATGCTCTACATTTCTCAAGTGGTTTTGGATGAAGTAGCACAAGGCGATATAGAGATAGCAAGGAAGCGACTTGAAATAGTGCGTGATTTTCCTTTGCTTGAAGTCAGTGAAGCCGTTCAAAATTTAGCAGCACAATTTCTTGCAAAAAGTAGCCTTCCATTAAAAGCCGCTGATGATGCGCTTCATATTGCCGCGGCTACAGTTTACGGATTGGACTATCTGTTAACGTGGAACTGTAAGCATATTGCCAATGCTCAAATCCAGAAGAAGCTAGCCCAAATCAGTCTTGATGCTGGATACGAGTTACCAACCCTTTGTACACCCTACGAACTAATGGGAGAGTAGATATGTGGAAAGATGAAATTCTTGAAGAGATTTATAGAATTCGAGAAGAACATGCAAAGTCTTTCAACTACGACTTACAAGCAATTTGTGATGATTTGCGACAAAAGCAAGCTGTAAGTAGTCGGCAGATCATTTCACAGCCACTCAAACAACCCAGTAGACACCATAGCAAGTCACTGCACCCGACTAGCTAAAAGTTATTAAGCAGCGATGTGCAACTTTCTCTCAAACCTAACCCCCAACCCCTTCCCTACTAGTGTTGGGCAGGGTGGTTTCATACGAAAAAAGAAAAATACATCAGTCTTGATTTATCATCATTTTGACCCCTCTCCAAACCTCTCCCCGAAGCGGGGAGAGGCTTTGAAACCCAGTTTTATTTTTTCTCTGCTTGTATGAAACCACCCTGCTTCCCTACTAGCGTTGGGGAGTAAGATTCAAAGCCTCTCTCCTAAAAGGAGAGAGGTTTGGAGAGAGGTCAAAATATTAAGTTGCACATCGCGTTTTATTGACACTCCCCTGCCTAAAGGCGAGGGGATTCTTAAGACCTCACGGCCAAAATATCCTGTTTACACAGGTTCCCAGGCTCACCACGTTTGCACTCGTCGTGCGTAGTGATATCTCCTCAAGGGTTTTTCGGGCGTAGACTTTCCCCCAGCCCGGGGGTAGGTTTTTAAATCTTGTACTGATTGAATTATTCTAACATGGCTGAGTCCTAAAGGACTCAATTAGCCTTCATCCCTTGCCTGAAGTACGGAATACGCAACTACGTTGCTGTTCCTCAAGGGTTTTCGGCATATTTTCTATAAAAAGTGCAAAAATGAGCCTTTGAACTTCAATAGACCTCTTGCAAAAGTCACGTAACACCCCACCCCCAGCCCCTCCCCGCGAGCGGGGAGGGGAGACTTTGACGCTGCGTCAAAGGCGGGGTGGGGTTCTTTTTTTTGATTTATGCAAGAGGTCTAATGTTGACCTTCTGAGGCTCGATGTTGCACCTTTTATCCTCGAAATTGCGGCTTTGAAGCTCAACTAACAAACATATCTAAACATTCCTGAATTTACAGGGGTGAGGGTGTAGTAAAATTTGCTCACCTTCGTAATGCGGAACATGGCTTTAGACTTCTCCGGTGAAAATCTCCGAGGACGCAACTTCAAAGGACAAGACCTTGCGGGTGCAAACTTTAGCTATGCGGACATCCGAGGAGCAAACTTCACTAACGCTAATTTAACAGGCGCGAACTTCAGTCATGCCAAAGCTGGACTGCAACGCGGTTGGGCAATTTTCCTAGTTATTGTCTCGTGGCTGTTGTCGGGACTGTCAGGATGTTTATGGTCTGTCAATGGTTATTTGGTGTCACTAATATTTGATACTTCCAGCTTAGAGAATCAGATTCGCGGCTGGACTGCCCTAGTCGTATTAATTGCCTTTTTCTTCGTCACAATTTGCCAAGGAGCCGTAGCTGGAGCCGGAGCGGTAGCTGTAGCTGGAGCCTTAGCCGTAGCCGTAGCTGTAGCTGGAGCCTTAGCTTCAGGCGGAACCAGAGTTGGAACTGGAGCTTTAGCCGGAGCCGGAGCCGGAGCTTTAGCTGTTGCTGTCGCCGGAGCCTTAGCCTTGGCCGGAGCCGGATCTGGAGCCAGAACTTTAGCTGTAGCCGGGGCTTTAGTCTTAACCGTAGTCTTAGGCATAGCCTTAGCCAAAATCGGAACCGTAGCCGGAGCTTTAGCCGTAGCTGGAACGTTAGTTAGCATTTACATCAGTTGGCGAGCCATGAAAGGAGATCAAAAACACTCCTTAATTCGCAATATTGCGATCGCTTTTGCTGCAACAGGAGGTACAAGTTTTCGTGGCGCTAATTTAACTAATGCTGATTTCACCCAAGCCATACTCAAAAGTACAGATTTCCGAAACACTATTCTTATCTGTAGCCGTTGGTATCAAGCCAAAATGCTTGACCGTGTTCGCCCTGGTTTAACTTATCTTCAGAATGCACAAGTACGACAACTGCTAATTACCGGACAGGGACAGGACATAAACCTTGACCGTCAAAACCTACGAGGTATCAACTTACAAGGAGCAAATTTAGCAGATACCAGCTTTGTCGGCGCTGACCTCAGTGAAGCCAACTTACAAGATGCCGATTTGTCAAGAGCAAAGCTGAAGCAAACGCAACTAGACGCAACCGATTTAACAGGTGCAAATCTCACAGGTGCGTACATTGAAGATTGGGGGATTACAAATACAACTAAATTGCATGGGGTAAGGTGTGAATATGTCTTTATGCGCTTACCCACAAAAGAAGACCCCGACCCGCTCCGCAAACCTGATAATAAGCAAGAGGTATTTGCAGACGGCGATTTTGCCGACTTTATCAAGCCAATTTTTGATACCCTCGACCTTTACCATAATCAAGGCGTTGACCCTCGCGCGATCGCGATCGCTTTAAAAAACCTTGCCGAAAACCATCCCGAAGCTGAGTTAGAAATCGTCGGAATGGAGAAACGCGGCGATGATAAAATCTTGCTCAGAGCCAAAACCGCCCCAGGTAGCGATAAATCTCAACTGAGTGCAGAATATTTTGATGATTATAATCAATTCAAAGCTTTATCGCAGAGTCAGCAATTATTGCTTGTAGAAAGAAGCGAGCGCATTCGTAGTTTAGAAAATATGATTACAACTGCATTTGGACAGCCTAAATTTTATACACAAGGAGATACAAATATGTCAGATATTAGCGGCATCAATATTCAAGATAGCAGTAATGTTAGCGGTATCGCTGGCAATAATTCTATTGCTAATCTAGGAATCATTACTGGTAACGTGAGTATTGCCCTCAATCAGTTACCTGATGCAACCGATGCCGATAAACCAGGCATTAAAGAATTATTATCGCAGTTGCAAGATGCAATCATCCAATCCACATATTTGTCAGAAGAAGAGAAATCCGAAGCTTTAGAACAGGTAAAAGCTTTAGCTGAAGCAGGTAAAAATCCTCAAGAATCAACTAAGCAAAAGACTGCAAAAACTGCAATCACCATGTTGAAAGGGATATTTTCTAGTTTACCTGCGATCGCTTCTCTGGCGGAAGCTGGTAATAAATTATTCCCTGCAATTTCTCAATTATTCGGTTTGGGATAATTTGTCGCATTATATTATACCTGGAAATTACCCCCCTTGTCAAGGGGGGAGACCGGAAATCTATAGCAGTTCCCAATGCATCGCGGGGGAGAGCGGAAAGAAATCCGGTTCCCTCCCCAATACATACGGGGAGGGTTAGGGTGGGGTAATTTCCAGATTCCTAAACTACTTTTAATATGAGTGACTTAGTTTTTCTACCCGCTCATCAACTTGCTCAGATGATTCGCGATCGCCATGTCTCTGCGGTCGAAGTGTTCGATGCTTACTTGGCGCAGATTTATAAACACAACTCAAAGCTGAATGCAATTTGCACCTTAGACGAAGACAATGCTCGTACCAGAGCAAAGCTTGCGGATGAAGCCCTAGCTAGAGGAGAACACTGGGGCGCTCTGCACGGTGTCCCTATTACGATTAAAGACATTTTTGAAACAGTGGGACTCCGTACCACTGCGGGTTACATTCCACTCAAAGACTACATTCCTCAACAGGATGCCACCGTTGTCGCCAGGCTGCGAGGAGCAGGAGCCGTGATTCTCGGAAAAACCAATATGGCGGAACTGGCTGGTGATTTTCAAAGTACAAATTCTTTGTTCCCACGGGTAAATAATCCCTGGAATCTTGAGTATACAGCAGGTGGCAGTTCTGGAGGTAGTGCTGCTGCGGTTGCAGCCGGACTTTCACCATTAGATATAGTAGTTGGTGATTTCCGGCATCCATTGGGGTATTGACAAATGGTACTAATTAAGTCAGTACGAAAAAACCCAAGTATATTACGAAACGTAAATAGGCTTAAAGTCCTTAGAGCCTATTTATAAAGTAAATATTAAGTAGGGTGTGTTACGGCTGTATAGGAATTTGAGGGTTTGAGAAAGTCCAATTTAGCCGTAACGCACCATATTTCCAGGTGCCGTACTCTCAGCTTTAACGTACCCGACAATTTAAGGTTTACTTTATAAATGGTCTCTTACTAATCACTAATAGACATCTCCAGAATGTAGAGACGTAGCAGTGCTACGTCTCTACAAGGGTTCTGGGTAACGCATATTTAATGACCAATGACCAATGACTAATGACCAATGACAGCCTTTGCCCATTAGCTTTATTTGCGCCGACCTACTTAAACTTCAAGTCAGGTGATGACAGTGCTTGAATTTTATCCAGTTAATTAGCGATTAAAGGTATAGCGATCGCCACCATTTATTTAATTAACTTGTAGTTGCCTTAATTTATTATTTGCCGATAGTAGTAGCTCTTGAGCTTTTAGATAAACTGTTGTGCCATTTTGCACCTTTTCTAATTGATTAATAATACTCTGCAATTGGCTCAACACACGATTGCGCTCGACATCATGAACATCAGCAGGAATTGAAGCCAACAAGCTTTTGATTTCTCGTTGCGCCGCCTCCAAAGCCTCCACAGCATCTGTCTCAGCTTGCCGTCTCACCTTAACTTGACCTAAATTAGCTTCATAAATTGCTAATAACTTCTGTGCTTCGGTATAACCCGCCACGTCTTTTGCAGGAATCTCTTTGAGCCGCTCAATTGCCTCTATCCACAAATTTTCTATCTGTCGCCATTGGGTTACGGTGTGCGGCGGATTTTGACCAGCTTTGGCAGCTTGCCAGGAAAATTGCTGTGCTGCGGTAATTAAGGCACTGATGCGATCGTTCCCTGCTGCCAATCCAACAACTTCCTGAAACTCACGCTTATAATTATCTAGTTGATTTTGTATAGTTTTTCCTGCCAGTGTTTGACCAGGAATTTGCTCAAATTGATTAAGCGCCCTCTGCCAAGCAGCCGTTGCAGTCTGTTTATCAGTTGCTGTTGTAGCCCGTTCATATTGCTGTTTGGCATTTAAGAAGGTCTGCATATTATCGGTAAGCAATGACTGAGCATTCTTTTCCTGAAAAACCTGAGCTTCTAGCTGACCAACTTTACTCCGAAATGCATTAAAACCGTAGATGCTCAACCGCGAATCATACCACCAATATCTATATTCTGACCAATCGTTAACAAAGGAAGTTGGTAACTGATCTAGATGTTTTTGTGCTTTTTGTAGCTTCTGTTCTCCCAAAGCCAAATCCGCAGAACTAGTAGCTTTTTCAATCAATTGTTCAGCTTGCTCGACTGATACCAACGCCTGCCGATAATGATTATCCATACTGATGTAGCTGGGTAGCAACAAAAAAGGTGCATGGAGCATCACCGGACGGCGAATCACCGGGTAAGGCTGGTTTGCCACCCAAATTACACCACCGGGAATGCCTATTAGTATTGCTATCCAAATAAGTCTACTACCTATACCCCCCTTGGGTTTGCTATGTGGAAGAGGAGGGGATGTTTTGAGAACCCGCCTCAATAACTCCATTTCATGCTCTAATTCAGCAAGGTTTTTGGGGGTTGATGGTGTTGCAGGTTGCTTTTGCACTACAGTTTGAAAACTTGCAGCAGAGGGATCTATCCCAGAGCTATTTGGAGCATTCTTACGTAGGAAATTCCAGTTAATTTTATTTAAAAAAGCCATATATATAGCCAGTACTGTGTTGAGTATTCCCAAAAAACATAGGAACTACAACAGTTTTTCTTTGCCACCCCAATTTATAGAAAATATGCCGAAAACCCTTGAGGAACAGCAACGTAGTTGCGTATTCCGTACTTCAGGCTGCGTGATGTTCGCGCTTGCGTCTCCCCTTGGGAGAAGGCTAATTGAGTCCTTTAGGACTCAGCCATGTTAGAATAACTCAATCAGTACAAGATTTAAAAACCTACCCCCGGACTGGGGGAAAGTCTACGCCCGAAAAACCTTGAGGAGATATCACTGCGCCCTATGGGGCTTTCCGTAGTGAGCCTGGGAACCTGTGTAAACAGGATATTTTGGCCGTGAGGTCTTAAGAATCTCCGCGCCTTTAGGTCGGAGAGTGTCAATGAGCCGACACAATTTTTAAATGATTTTCCAGATGTTAGGCGCGAACAGGGCAAATAAGTAGATTGGCGTAAACAATTATCGTTGGGAGCAAGAAGCAGGGGGAAAAGGGTTTGAGCGTTGTTTACTTTTCTTCATACAGTTGGGTTTTATTGTGTCAACTTACTTATCTGCTCTACTTGCATAAGGTAGGATAGATATGAATTTAGGAGGCTGTGGATATGGCTCCAGTATCGAATGGACAGACAGCTATAATTCGCACAGAATGGGGACTGACGATCGCAGGAACACGCATCACCCTCTACGACGTGATGGATTATGTGACGGCTCAGTATCCACCAAAGTTTATTGGCGATGTTCTCAACCTCACCAGAGAACAAGTAAATGCTGCTCTATCATACATTAAGGAAAATCGTACCGAAGTCGAAGCTGAGTATCAAACTGTGTTGCGGGAAGCTGAGGAAATCCGGCAGTATTGGGAAGATCGGAATCGAGAACACTTTGCTCGAATTGCAGCAATGCCGCCTAAACCCGGTCGAGAGTCTTTGTGGGCAAAACTCCACGAACAGAAAGCAAGACACGCAGGGAAGGCATGATTTTCTTGATTGACCATAATCTTGAAAGACATGCAGTAGTTTTGTTAGGTAACATTGCTAATCAAGGTTGGCTTGAGACTGTCCCGATGCGTTTCGTCTCCTTTCAAGAAGTTGAGCTATCAATCGATAGCAATGATCGAATTGTTTGGCGCGTTGCTCAAGCCAATCAGATGATTCTTTTGACAGCCAATCGAAAGATGAAAGGTAAGGATGCATTGGAGAAGGTTTTGCGTGAAGAAAATAAATCCAATTCGCTTCCTGTGATCACAATTGGTAATGCTGATAGGGTTTTGGATGAACGAGCCTATCGAGATCAGTGTGTAGATCGGCTACTTGAAATTGTGATTGATATCGAAAATTATTTGGGAGTCGGTCGCCTGTTCATTCCGTGAGGTAGTATAAGAGGTTGCCCAACACAGTGATTATCAAGTACGAACCGTTGTGAAGATGAGACAGACAAGAAAAACGGTGAGCTATTGCAACTTATGGCTCAAGAAGGTTTTACAATCTTACTGATCTATATCTAAATAGTCAGAAACCCCACGTCTAAAGGCGGAGGCTTGAAAAAGTCCCTAATGTGACATAACTAGGACTAGGCGTCAATAACTTTTAAATTTGGAATTTTATGAAAGCAGTTGGTATTGACTTAGGCACAACTAATTCCGAAGTGGCAATTGTCGAAAATGGACAGGTGCGCGTATTGCCAGGTGAAGATGGCGATTTGATTTTACCTTCCTGTGTGGGGTTTAGCGATACGGGTAAACTGTTAGTGGGACGCGAAGCCCTCCGTCAGTATGCAGCAGCACCGGAACGCACTGTCAAGTCAATCAAGCGCTGGATGGGAACTGACCATAAAACCACTTTAGGAGATAAAGAATATTTACCTCATGAAGTTTCCGCTATTATTCTTCGCGCCCTGAAACAACGGGCTGAGAATGTTTTAGGCGAAACAATTACCCAAGCAGTGATTACGGTTCCAGCTTATTTTACAGATGCTCAACGACAAGCAACTAAAACTGCTGGCGAAATCGCTGGTTTGGAAGTACTGCAAATTATTAATGAACCAACGGCGGCAGCTTTAGCTTATGATTTGCGATCGCAAGAGACAGAAAAGGTTGTAGTTTATGACTTGGGAGGCGGTACTTTTGATGTTTCGGTAGTGGAAATTACAGGGGAAGTCACAGAAGTATTCGCTAGTCATGGCAATAACCGATTGGGTGGAGACGATTTCGACAGGCTTTTGCAACTGCATCTGGTGGATCTATTCCGCAAACAGCACGGTGTAGATGTGCCAGATGATGCAGCAACCCAGGCGCGTCTTTTAAGAGCAGCAGAGCAGTTAAAAATTGACCTTAGTTCCCATGCTTTTGCTACAGTCCGCGAAGCATTTTTGGGTAGCAAAGGCAAAACTGCACTACATCTAGAGACAGAAGTAGCGCGAACAGATTTTGAAAAGTTGATTCGCCCATTATTACAAGAAACCCTAGAAGCAATTGACCGTGCCCTCACAGATGCTAACCTAGAAGCCAATGACATTGACCGGATTATTCTAGTTGGTGGTTCCACACGCATTCCTTTGGTGCAAGAAATGATCGCCAAGCATCTGGGACAAACTCCCACCGATGGTATTCAACCAGACCTTTGTGTGGCCTTAGGAGCAGCTTTGCAAGCCGGGGTGCTGGTAGGTGAATCTGTGGACGCCATTCTTGTAGATGTGATACCCCATTCCCTCGGTATTGCTGCGGCTGTACCCACAGCAATGGGTATTATGCCAGGTTACTTCAGTGTAATTATTCCCCGCAATAGCGTTGTTCCCGTTTCCCGCTCTCATGTTTATTCCACCTTGTTTGATGAGCAAAACGCGGTAGAAATCGAAGTTTTTCAAGGTGAAAATGCGATCGCTGAAGAAAATGTTCCACTAGGTTCCTTTAGAGTAGAGAACTTACCACCTCAACCAGCAGGAAGTATTCAAGTCGAAGTTCACTTTGACTTTGACCTGAATGGTATCCTCACCGTCACCACCACGGAGAAAAGCAAAGGACAACAAGGGACGCTAATAGTAAATAATGCCGGCATACAGAAACTTTCCAGCCATGAATTGAAGCAAGCAAGGGCAGATTTAGAAGCATTATTTGAAAGTGATGAAAGTGTTGCTAGGTCAGGTGTTAAACGATCTATACGCACTGCTGTTTCGATATGGCTTACCCCATACTCTGCTTGACTTCGTGCATCTAGCAGTAATGGCCGT
>NZ_JAIVFV010000184.1 GCF_020829445.1 Nostoc sp. CHAB 5836 | reverse complement strand
AGGTGAGAATATCTATTGAGCATGGAAGCAGACAGCCGCCCCGTATTCAGGCGCTCTAGTTTGTCACTGTACATGAGATATTCCCATGCTTCATGTTCCTGTTCTATGGGGTCAATGTGTAAGCTCTAGAAAAATGTCTAGATACATCGGTTCCTAGCTATGACTCCCTAGAGGATACAGCAAAACATCCTAAAGACATAACTAGTAGCCAAGGAAGATTCTCTAGAAAAGCTCGGTCTTTGTTTCCTAACGTACAGCCAATTCAACCTTGGTCAGCAGAATCAGAATCCTTGAGTGATGATCTAGATAATTCTTGGGGTGAACCCTCAGCACCACTCCCCTTTCAAAGAGATGAAGCTACTGCGACACCATCATCTCCTTGGAATTGGACAGTTAAGAAAGACACGTCAATAGCAACACAACCCGTACAACCCGCGCCATCTCAAGAAGTTGATGATTCCCCAGATACACTAGAAGCTGTTTCACCTTTGGGTTCATCAAATTTAGATCAGCAATTAGATAGTCTAATCCAAATGTTTTTTACCTCTGAGCCTGCATCTGCATCACCACCGCCTGCTACGAAAACAGATGTAGGTGATGCGCCCATCTGGGAGACTTTAGCAACGATCTTAGAAGACGATGAGAAACTAGAAAATTCCCAGCAGGAGCATTTGGAAGCAGAAATTAATCCTCCTACAACTACCTCTACTTGTTGGACGACGGATTCTGTGGTTTCACCAAATAACTTACCGGTTTCCTCTAGCTCACCTCACGTTGAAACATCTGTTGGAGAAACTGAAGACTATTGGTCAGAAGTTTTGCAATTGAGACAGTTGGAATTATCAGCAACTGATTTGTCCCCAGAGTCATTAGGTGATAACACTAATGATGCCAATTCACCGTCACCAGTAGTTTATCCGCAGCGTCCACCCAAGGGGCGTAAGTCATTGGCATCTGTAGAACTGCCGAATTTTCGCCCCAAGAGTTAATAATTTAGTTGTCATTAGTCATTTGTCCTTAGTCATTTGTCCTTAGTCAATTGTCTAATACTAATGACCAATGACCAATGACCAATGACTAATTCAGAATTCTTGCTTCTGATTTCGGAATTATGGCTTCTGGGTTGGATTTTACTACCTGGCTGCGCGATCGCGGTTTGCCTGTGGCGATCGCATAATTAATCGCTAACAACCACAGCCATAAGCCTGGATTCCGGGGTTCTAGCCAAAAACCTACTCGGTTCAAGAAGCGCTCAAACCACGGACTCAATAAAGCACTAACTAGGGCATGACGACCGAAGTTGAAATAACTACCTAGCCATCTGAGTAAATCCCTTGGGCCAGCAAGTTCCCAAATCCATAAAAGCAAAGCAGGATTTTTTCTCGCTGCTTTCAGTGCTAGGCGGTTAAAGGTTAACCAATCACACTTATCTTTGATGAAGTTATCTGCCACCTCTAGCGGTTCGTCTGCTAATAGCCCAAAAAAGGTGTTGAGCATGGCGTTAATCCGCTGCGGTGGTAAAAATTTCCCTGTGGGTACCATCATGCCTTTGGAAAATAGCCAAGTCACGGAAACGTTGCTTTGATAGGCGCGAATTTGGTTCAAGTGTGGGAAGCTCAACAAGTCATGTTTGAGGGCAGTATCCAACAGCGTTGTTAAGCGCTCTAAGTTGCGAACTAAAGAACCAAAACCGGTGAAGACGAGGGGAGATTGGAGTGATGCAGCATCACCGATCGCAATTAATCGATCAAAGGCAACTGTGCGATCGCGACTTCCCACACTAAAATGCCCTGGTATATACCCAAATGTCGGCTTCTTCCACACCAATTTGTCCATATCGCACCTGCGATACTCTGGCAAAATCGCGAAAAAGTCCTCGTACATCTCTAGCAAGGAACCGGGATTTTCAGCATTGACTTCGTGGTAATGAAATAAATAAATCGTTAGTTCATCACCGGCTGCGGGAAACAATTCCCAAATCAACTGCCTTCCCCGCGAGATATCGCCATGACTGTAAAGAACGTCTCCATATTGGGAATCCCATACTCCCGGCTCAAATCCGCTCTCAATTGCCGCTCCCACCGTCGGACAGACACTATCAAAAGCACGATCACCATTTAATTGCCAAGCGATAGGCGACGCAGTTCCCATTGCATCGATTAACAGTCGTCCACTTACTTGCTTCTCAATCTGACTAGGTAGATGCTTGACTTGCAAAGTAACTTGTGATATATCAATATCTGCACGGATAAATTCTGTTTCATCCCAGATATCACCGCCTGCCGCTTGCAGTTTTTGCCCACACATTTGAAGCCATTTTTCGGAATCTAAACCTAAATTTAGGACTGTGGGTGTGTGTAGGACTGGCGATCGCAGTTTGGATGGATTATTAGCATCAAAAAACTTATTGAATCCGTCTTTGTATTCCCTGGCAATAATAGTTTCTAACTCAGCGGGGGTGACTAAACCCAGGTTAACCAAGCTTTGAATCTCGTCGCGCGAAATATTCCATTCTCGGTTCATCCGGCCAAAGGGCATTCGTTCCACCAGCAGGACTTTATATCCGAGTTTTGCCATCAGTGCTGCGTGAATTGCACCTAGTGCGCCACCGATGTAGATCAGATCGTAAGTAGGGGATGAGGGGGATGAGGAGGATGAGGGGGATGAGGGGGATGAGGGGGATGAGGGGGATATTATTTTTCTATCTCCCCCATCTCCCTCATCTCCCGCTACTCCCCCATCTCCCCCTACTCTTGCTCCTGAGTGGGAAAACACCACTTGACGCGGCTGCTGCGGGTTGCGTACCCCTTCGCGCCATCGTTGTTCCCACCAATAGGCACGCGTTAGATCATATTCACCGTTGGGCATTTTCTGAAAGTATTTGACGGTGAGGGGGTAAGCAGAGGCTAGCGCTGCAAAAATCGATTGCTGGGATAAATCAATCGCTGGCGGTTCTGGGTAATGATTTCCAAAACGAGTTCTGATTTCTTTGGTTAGGCGTTGCAGAATTTGTCCCTCACTGGGAAAGGGCTTTTCTGCCCAACGAAATACTTTTAAATAGGTAGTTCGTTGCACCGACCAGACAAATACCGAAAGTTCCGCAGGTAAGTTTGCCGAAAGAGTCACCCCAGCAGTTGTAGTAACACTGGGGATTTTGAGGCGAAAGCCTTCGGAGGTAAGCACTTTTTCTCCATTTCCGGGTTCAAAATCTGTTTGTAACCAATTACGTACAGTTGCTATATCCGGAGTTGGAACTTCTAAATAAAGGATTTCTCTCATCGTTTCCTGATATCTCCCTTCAATCTATTTACTAAGACAGATTTTATGAATGCAGAAAATAAGGTAAACTCCGCCCTATTAGTTTCGTAAAGATTCAGTGAAGAAATTTTAAGATTTTGTCAAATTTATTGTTCATTTTGTAAATTTATAAACCCACGCCATGAATTATCCCATTCCAGACAGTCCCCAAGAGATTATTGCTTTACGACAAAAGCCGATAGATGAAGAACTAGTTGCCAGTGCGATCGCTGGAGTAATTAAAATTGTCCGCGCTCAGGGTCAATCTTTGGAAGAGTTAACCGCTCAGTTGCTAGCAGAGGATCCACTGCTGGATCAGCAACAACGTCGCTGGTTAAGCCAATTAGTTGCCCAATCCTGGGAAAAGTTCTCCTGAAACTTTGCATAGGATAAAGTTTTGGTCGCAGCATGAGATATTTAGGTGCAGACCTAAATATTGGAATATTGGCGTTGGCTTTGCCCAACCTAGGCATCGCATTTTAGGTATAGGAGTAACAATAATTGTCACTATGGGATTAGCAATCGGGTTGGTGTTTTTGCATTCATGGCACAGAAGCCACTAAATTAACCATATCAGCACTGGGCACTAATCAGGAAAAGGTGAAAGGTAAAAGTAATTGCTTTTACCTTTGATTGGTCAACCCATCTACCCAACGTGTTGGCTGCTGAGAATGCGGTATTACCAATTTTTTTTGATAATAAAACTGCTATAAATTATCGATAGTTCAAAGATGTCTGTGGTAATTACAGCAGCTTTCTTATGGAATTCTGCACCCAGAGAAAAACCGATGAGATCAGCTTCTGGTTCATGTACTTCCTCTGAGTCATGCACACTCCACCTTATGTCACGACAGTCCTGAAAAACTAGCACATAAGGTAAGCGATCCTCGGTAGGATCGTACACACATTCAACTGATACTTCGTTTCCCCATAGAGACACATTTACACTTGTAATTAGCGATGTCAAACCACCAAGTTTAAGTAAATGATAATCGTCCGGCATATTAATTTAATTATTTATCTTTTCTAAAGTTTTCTTACTTTATCTCCTCGAACTGAGAACGCCCCTATTGATTCAACTGTTTTCCCGTTAGCTAGAGGTAAGTAGGTTGGCGCAATTAAAGTTAACTGGCTAAGGCTGTGATTTGTCATTTGTCATTTGTCATTAGTAAAGGTTTTAAGCTTATTTACGTTTGGTAACATACTTGAGTTTTTTCGCACCAACGTACTTAATTTAGCTAGAAAAGCAAGAAGCCTCACGCCTACCCGATAGGGAGGCGTTGAGATGAATTGCGAGCGAGCTAGTAGGTTGGGTTGAGGAACGAAACGCAACCTACACATTTTTATTTTTTAGGCAAAACCTACGCAGTATTGCTGTTAAATCAACTTCAGGCTAAGTCAATCAGGCTTTTTCCGTCGTTGTCAAATGAGGTACGGAGCCATTCCACAAAGTCCCGATCTAATTTCTCAGCCTGCTTGAGCCTTTGCAAATCTTCGCTTTGTTTAGCCATTTCTCGAACTGCCAAAGGGTGGCTAGCGATCGCCTCTTCCAGCTTTTTTAATCCAACTTTAGACTCACTGACATTGATTCAACTGTTTTCCCATTGGCTAGAGGTAATTTAGAAGCTGGAATTACCTCTAGCTACAGCTAGGTTCTCAAGTTTCAGCAGCCTGACATATTTTAGTTTTGATATCAGGGTATTTTTGGCATATCTCTTCCACTGCAAAGAGCTTCAATGGCATCAGTTCCAGAATCCCCTACATGAATCAATGTGTCGTCATAGCCTGCGTATACTTTACCATCGCCTGCCATCGCTAAAGTCATATGATAGCTAAAAGCCTCGCCGATTATGCAAAGCGGAGTACCTACCCGCTGACTGTAATCTTCAACCCTTTCAGGATAGATATGTGAGGCAGTAACCGTTGGATTAATGTAAAATTCGTCCTTTTCTTTTTTAAGGCGATGATGTGGGTGTACGACTTGCAAGCCCCCAAACTGCCTTAGAAAATCCACTACAACTGCATGAATAGGATACCCTTCGGAATGCAAGCTTTTCTCATATTCGCTTGTATCCACACAACGGTCTTCGCTCCATCCTGCCTGCTGTAGCAATGCTTTTGTTTCTGCTGAAAATACTGCCATAAATAACTGTTCCTTTTTCTATGTCAAGATTGTCCTTGATTAATCAACGAGCTAGGGGTCGCTTGTCACGTTTGGACTATCAATAGTTTTTCGACAATTTCTACACCGGGAATATGCTTGACCTGATTTAGTCCTAACCGTATGGACTTCTAAATCCCTTATGTTGGCTCTATCTAATGCGGAGGGATGATCCCCAAAGTCAGTTATTGTGTGCGATCGCTTGCTCAAGGAGTAGGCGCAGCACATATGGGGGAACTATTTTTATCGATGCTTTTTCTGGTTTAAGTTTTGGCGTTACTGTACTTCTGCCTTATGCCTTCCGCTACAAATAGCTTCAATGGCATCAATTCCAGAGTCCCCTACATGAATCAATGTGTCGTCGTAGCCTGCGTATACTTTACCGTTTGAATCCATCATTAGAGTCATGTGATAGTCGAAAGCCTCACCGATAACGCAAAGCGGCGCACCTAAGCGCTGATCATAGTCTTCTTTCACCCTTTCTAAACAGATATGGGCAGCAGCAACCATCGGATTAATACAGAACTCGTCAGTGGTTTGAGGAACACGAGGGTGAGGATATATTACCCGTAAACCCCCAAAACGTGCTAAAAAATCCACTACAACCGCATGATCTGGATAACCTTCTAACTTTAAGCACTTCTCGTATTCACTTGTGTCTACTTTGCGGTCTTCACTCCACCCTGCTTGCTGGAGTACTGCTCTAGTTTCTGCTGAAAATACTGCCATATGTACCTGTTCCTTTTCTTACATTAAGGATGGCTTTGATTGGTTAACTATTTAAGGGTCACTCGTTACATTCGCATCATCAATTGTTATTCGACAGTTTGCACACCGGGGAAACGCTTCACCTGTCCAAGTCCTGATCGTATGGACTTCTAAATCCTCTATATTGGCTCCATTTAACAGTGCATTGTTGACTGCCTTGAACTCTGCACAATTAGCCACATCAGGCCAATCTGTGAGGCTGGGATTAGGCATACGCTCTGCTAAATACTCGTCAATTGTTGTGGGTAAAGGTTTACCACTTGTGCCAGTGGCGAGCCAAACCTTGCGACTTTCCAAACTGGCAAACCGTTTACACATACTTTCGTAACTGGCGCAAGGATGGAACGTGGGTAAGAATGCATGACAGATTACGGGAGTGGACTAGGGTTACTTCGGAGCGATCGCCAAGCCCCTCTGAAGCTATTGTGGACAGCCAAAGTATCAAAAGTGCAGCAATGGTAAGTGAAGCAGTCGGTTATGATGCAGGTAAAAAGGTCAAGGGACGCAAACGGTTCGTAACAGTAGATACTTTAGGCTTAGTACTACGAGTATTAATTACTGCGGCTAGTGTCGGTGAGCCTGTTCGCGTTAGCGTCCCGCAGGGAAGGTGGTAAACAAGTACTCAAAAAGGTCAAACAAATGGAACCTTCTGTATCGCGACTACATACAATATGGGTAGATGCTGGTTTTGACGGTAACCCATTCATGCAGTGGGTAATGGATTTCTGCCGTTGGATTATACAGGTAGTTATACGACCAAAGGAAAGCAAGAAGTTTGTATTGTTACCCAAGCGCTGGGTAGTCGAGCGAACCTTGGGTTGGCTAACTTGGTGTCGAAGATTGAACTGCATACTACGAGCTATTACCTGAAACCGCAGAGACATTTATCTACATTGCTATGATTCGGATTATGGTGAGGCGATTGGCATAAAATCTTACCGTCAAGAACTTTTCAAACATCCTCTAAGCCAATACTGCGTAGGTTTTGGCAAAAAAATAAAAAATGTGTAGGTTGGGTTGAGGAACGAAACCCAACCGAAGAGCGGGGTTTGTTGGGTAACGCTCCGCTCAACCCAACCTACAAATATTAAAAACCTACGCAGTATTGGGGTCTAACCGACAATTGCCAGTTAGACCCTTGATATTACTGAGGTCGCTGTGCCATTTTGGGAATAGCTTACTTGAGCCAAATGCTGTGCAACAACGTTGACCGACGATCGCCAAAATTGCGATCGCTTCCCCTCTCATCGCCAACTTATTACACTACATACCTACTTTTGTCAACTAGAAGCTTTCACCGCCGCTTCTGCTTGAGAGTGCAACAACAAACCGTATTCCAAGCCCTCCACCACTGCTTGATAGGAAGCCGCCAAAATATTGGTGGAAACGCCTACCGTTGTCCAGCGTTGACGACCATTGCCTGATTCTACCAACACCCGAGTTTTCGCCGCAGTGCCCGTATGTCCGTTGAGAATCCGCACTTTATAATCTGTCAAATCAAAGGTTGCAATTTGGGGATAAAAGTTCACCAAAGCCTTGCGTAAAGCTGCATCCAAAGCTGCCACAGGCCCGTTACCTTCCGCCGCCTCCAGAATATTCTTCCCGTCAACAGCGATTTTGACTGTAGCTAGGGCATTGCTAGTTTCTTTCCCCTCAATCAAGTCACAGTGGACTTGAAAACCTTTGACTTCAAAAAACTTCTGGCGACCTCCCAAAGCTTCGTGCATCAACAGTACAAAACTGGCCTCTGCTGCTTCAAATTGAAATCCTTCACTCTCCAAATCTTTCAGGCGCTGGAGAATTTCTCTCGCCTCAGCCTTTTGCTGATCCAATTCAATGCCAAAACTGCGGGCTTTGGCTAAAACATTGCTGAGTCCAGACTGTTCAGAAATCACAATGCGGCGACGATTCCCGACTTGTTCCGGTTGAATGTGTTCGTAAGTTAGGGGATTACGTTCCACGGCTGATACATGAATACCACCCTTGTGAGCAAAAGCCGAACGTCCCACAAAAGGTGCGTGTTCATCTGGTGCGAGGTTGACCACCTCACTCACAAAACGACTAGCTTCTGTAAGTTGTGTAAGCTGGTCTTCTGTGATACAACTGTAACCCGCCTTCAGTTGTAAATTGGGAATTAACGAACAGAGGTTAGCATTGCCGCAACGTTCACCGTAACCATTAATTGTCCCCTGTACCATCTTCGCCCCTGCCATGACGGCGGCTATTGCGTTAGCAACAGCCATTTCAGAATCGTTATGAGTATGAATTCCAATTTGGGGAATTATCCTTTGTCCTTTGTCACTTGTACTGAGCGTAGTCGTTGGTGCAGCCTCTGGTAGAGTTGTATTCGTCATTGTTTCTTGACAAATGACCAATGACAAATGACTAATGACATCTTGAACAATTTGACTAATTTCGTGGGGTAAAGTACCGCCATTGGTATCACAAAGGACTAGCCATTCAGCACCAGATGCGATCGCCGCCTCTAATGTCTGTAAAGCATAATCTCGATTGTGCTTATAGCCATCAAACCAATGTTCGGCATCGTAGATAATCCGACGACCTTGAGAACGGAGGTACTCAATGGTGTCGCGAATCATCGCTAAATTTTCTTCTAATGTCGTCTTGAGTCCTGTGGTCACGTGTAAATCCCAAGACTTGCCAAAAATCGTTACCCAGCGAGTTCCCGCAGCCAAAATATCCTGTAGCATCGGTTCGGTTGCAGCAGTGGAGTTGGGCCGTCGAGTCGAACAAAAAGCCACAATTTCAGCAAGTTTTAGCGGATCTTCTTGGAGTTGCCAGAAAAATTGTACATCCTTGGGATTAGCACCAGGCCAACCGCCTTCAATGAAGGGAATTCCCAATTGATCAAGTCTACGGGCAATGCGTAACTTATCTTCTATCGATACAGATAGCCCCTCGCGCTGAGTGCCATCGCGTAATGTGGTGTCATATAGCCAAAGTTGAGGTGAGGAATTTGTGGTCATAAAACTGGGACCGACGAGACAACTTTCGAGGCAATATGTCAATATACAACAAAAAGCCAGTTTGACAATTTAAAAATGCCTAAAGTACTAGCTGAAGGTAAAACAATTGAGTGCTTAAGCGGAAGCAATCTCCGAGAAATTTTGCTGCAAAATGGTATTGACCTCTACAATGACGGTGCTAAGGTAATAAACTGTCGAGGCATTGGCAGTTGCGGAACCTGTACGCTTAAGGTAGAGGGCGAAGTATCAGCAGCGAATTGGCGTGATCGAACACGGCGTTCGCTTCCTCCCCATTCTCCTACAACAGACTTACGTTTAGCCTGTCAAACTCAGGTTTTAGGCGATGTGAAAGTGACAAAGTTTGATGGTTTTTGGGGACAAGGTTCTCGAATAGTGTGGACAGCAAAAGGTTAAAAAGGAGTTAAGACAAGATGGGTAGATGGACACCCTTAATTTTGATGGCTGGAGGTTTGGCCATTCTGCTTGGTACATTACTAGGCATCAACTTTCCTATGGGCATACAAAGCGCTAAGACTCCCGGTGGCAAAGCAGCAAAAGTTCTGCCAGCTAATATCAATGTTAATAGCAGTGCAGGCAGCAAGAATGATGAAACTGCAACTGAAGGAAATGAAACAACTGAAACAAACCAAACGAGGCGTAGTATTGTAGCCCCAAGACCTGACAACAGAAGTAGCGTTGCCCAAAATCCTTCCACTGATTCAACCTCACCTGCAAACAGTACAACAGATGGCAGTACAGATACTTCCGCAACAGATACGCCATCCAGCAATGCAAATCAAAGCAACGAACCAATTCGTGCTTTGTGGTAACGATAAGATCCGTCTTTAGTTATAAGTTATAAGTTATGAGTTAATTAGTTATGAGTTATTAGTTAAACCACATCTATCTTGAAACCTTTAGTTCATCCCTCTTCAAAAGGATTTGCCCTCATCCCCCAACCCCGAATCCCAGATGTGGGAGAAAGGGAGTCCTCACTCTAAATCCCTCTCCCAGATGTGGGAGAGGGATTTAGGGTGAGAGCAAAAACTACGGTTCTCAACTTAGATGAGGTTTATATACTAATGATAAGTGGCTAATGATCAATGACTAATGACTAATGACTAGTGAGACTGTAATTATTGGTGGCGGCGTTATTGGTTTAGCGATCGCCATTGAACTAAAACTGCGCGGGGCACACGTCACCGTGCTTTGTCGTGACTTCCAGGCTGCCGCTACCCACGCCGCCGCCGGGATGTTAGCACCAGATGCGGAAAATATCCCCAATGGGGCAATGCGTTCCTTGTGTTGGCGATCGCGTGCCTTATATCCCGACTGGACGCGCAAATTAGAAGAACTGACCAGCTTAAATACTGGCTACTGGCCCTGCGGTATCCTGGCACCTGTCTTTGAAGAGGCAGGGGGAGATGGGGGAGCAGGGGGAGATGAGGGAGCAGGGGGAGATGGGGGAGCAGGGGGAGATGAGGGAGCAGGGGGAGCAGAGGAGCAGAGGAGCAGAGGGGAAAGTCTTTCCTCCTCATCTCCCTCATCTCCCTCATCCCCGGCTTACTGGTTAAACAAAGAGGCAATTCATCAATATCAACCAGGATTGGGAGCAGAGGTAGTTGGCGGCTGGTGGTATCCTGAAGATGCACAAGTTGATAATAAGGCTCTAGCTTACGTATTGTGGACGGCGGCTGAGTCTGTTGGTGTTGAACTCAAAGATGGCATTACAGTAGAAGCATTTTTGCAGCAGCAGGGACAAGTGGTTGGACTCCAAACCAATGCTGGAATAATTCGCGCCGCGCACTATGTTTTAGCTTCAGGTGCTTGGTCAAATGAATTGTTACCACTACCTGTGCTACCCAGAAAAGGACAAATGCTGAGTGTACGGATACCGGAATTAGTGCCGGAATTGCCCTTAAAGCGGGTTTTGTTTGGGCAGGATATTTACATCGTACCGAGACGCGATCGCCTCGTTCTGGGGGCAACAAACGAAGATGTTGGCTTTATGCCCAACAACACCCCAGAAGGTATCCAAAAATTACTACAAGCTGCCATCCGGCTGTATCCTCAACTAAAGCATTATCCCATCCAGGAATTGTGGTGGGGATTTCGCCCAGCTACCCCTGATGAGTTGCCCATTCTCGGAACGAGCCACTGTCAGAATTTAACCCTTGCTACTGGTCATTACCGCAACGGAATTCTACTTGCGCCCATAACAGCCGCATTGATTGCCGATTTAATCTTAGAACAAAAGTCTGACCCCCTACTTGCTGATTTTCACTGTTCGCGCTTCCATTACAAGCCATCTACCTCCACACCAATGCTGACTCACTCTGCCAATTTCTCCAACGGGCATCAGCCTGCTATATCGCCACAGCAGCCACCACTTCCCATTCAAGACTCCCCCCTGATGATCGCTGGCAAAACCTTTCAATCCCGCTTGATGACGGGAACTGGTAAGTATCGCAGCATCGAGGAAATGCAGCAAAGTATTGCCGCCAGCAATTGCCAGATCGTCACCGTAGCAGTACGACGGGTACAAACCAAGGCCCCCGGACATGAAGGTTTAGCCGAAGCTTTAGATTGGACGAAAATTTGGATGTTACCCAATACCGCAGGTTGTCAAACTGCTGAAGAGGCGATTCGGGTGGCGCGTTTAGGGCGAGAAATGGCAAAATTGTTGGGACAGGAAGATAATAATTTTATAAAGTTAGAAGTAATACCCGACCTTAAGTATTTACTCCCAGATCCGATTGGGACATTGCAAGCAGCAGAACAACTAGTTAAAGAAGGCTTTGCAGTATTGCCCTATATCAATGCTGACCCCATGTTAGCCAAGCGCTTAGAAGAAGTAGGTTGTGCGACAGTAATGCCTTTGGCATCACCAATTGGTTCTGGACAAGGTTTAAAAACAACAGCCAATATCCAAATCATCATCGAAAATGCAGGTGTGCCAGTGGTGGTAGATGCCGGTATTGGTTCACCTTCAGAAGCTGCTCAAGCAATGGAATTGGGAGCAGATGCCTTGTTGATTAATAGTGCGATCGCTCTTTCTCCAAACCCAGCAGCAATGGCTCGTGCCATGAATTTAGCAACAGTTGCCGGTCGTTTAGCATACCTTGCTGGCAGAATGCCGATCAAACATTACGCCAGTCCTAGTTCTCCTCTAACTGGGACGATTACTAGTTAGGGCATGGGGCATAGAGTACAAGTGCCCAATCCCCAATGCCAAATGTAACGATTTGTCTAGCAGTTTAGGAGCGGATTTACCATTTATGTAACATTAAATGAACGATAAAGATAAAGGAATTAATTCATGCCCTATACAAATGAAGAAGGCGGTCTTCTAAATAATTTTGCCCGCGAACCAAAGATTTATCAAGCAGAACCTCCCACGGAAGGGCAAAAGCGAACCTATATTTTCTTGGGAATCGCAGCTACAGCTTTGGTTGGTGGCTTGATTTTAGTAGCCTTCTTTGTTTCCAATGCCAGATGATCTCTCTTTTGGCAGTAATAGATTTTAATAAAATTTCATCTTTATAGTTTAGAGGATGTTTTAAAAGTGGGGGGCTAGTGTAAGAAAGCTCACAAGGCGTATGCTGAATTTTGTAGAAACCAGCACCCTGTGAGCGAATGACTAAAGCATACCGTAGCAATCTGACCTGGGAAC